>JARLGO010000443.1 GCA_031292655.1 Geothrix sp. | reverse complement strand
GTTCCGTACAAAAGCAGTTTACAACCCGAAGGCCTTCATCCTGCACGCGGCATTGCTGGATCAGGCTTGCGCCCATTGTCCAAAATTCCCCACTGCTGCCTCCCGTAGGAGTCTGGACCGTGTCTCAGTTCCAGTGTGGCCGATCACCCTCTCAGGCCGGCTACTGATCGTCGCCTTGGTGGGCCATTACCCCGCCAACTAGCTAATCAGACGCAGGATCCTCTCTTAGCCCCAGGCCTTTCGGTCCCCAGGTTTCACCACTCGCATCCCAGCAAGCGGTCTCATGCGGTATTACCACTCCTTTCGGAGCGTTATTCCCCACTAAAAGGTAGATTCCCCACGCGTTACTCACCCGTCTGCCATGCACCTTGCGGCACATCCGACTTGCATGTGTTAGGCACGCCGCCAGCGTTCATTCTGAGCCAGGATCAAACTCTCAAGTTTCATTCTGAACTCTCATCCCAAATCCCAAGACTTAACTCCGGGACTTGGAAAAAATGCTCTGGTCGAAAAATTGTTCTGAATTCTGCAAGACATCCTTAGACGCCTCACAAAACCCTCAAAGGCTTCCTATCTTCTATCCGGTTTTCAAAGACGCCCCCATGCTCCTCAGCACGGTCCGAAGCTGCCTTCCGGCCTCCCCAGCACCCCGCAGCCTCAACTGCGCAGGACATCCAGACTAACATCTGCACGCTTCCACGCAAGAGAAAATTTGCGGGATGCGCATGGAGTGGCCGACGGACCCGGTTTGATTCCGATGGCAAGGCGAGTCCTTGCCGTAGGATATCCCCCACAGGGGGCATGCGTGATCCACATCATCGGAGCCGGGCTGGCCGGATCTGAAGCCGCATGGCAGCTGGCTTCTCGGGGCCACGCCGTCCGCATCACCGAGATGCGTCCAGGAATGACCACACCGGCCCACACCACCGGCCAGGCAGCGGAGATGGTGTGTTCGAACTCCTTCAAGAGCGACGACCCCGCCTCCGCGACGGGCATCTTGAAGGCCGAGATGCAACTAATGGGCTCGCTGATCCTGAGGTGCGCCGAGGCCGCGAGGGTCCCGGCAGGCAACAGCCTCGCCGTGGACCGCGAAGTTTTTTCCGCGGGGGTGACCAAGGCTCTGAAGACTCACCCGAAGATCCAGTGGGTTGAAGCCCAGGTGGACGCACCCGATCTGAGCCTCCCGACCATCCTGGCCACGGGGCCGCTCACGGCGGACCCCCTCGTGGACTGGCTCACCCGGTCGACCGGAAGGGATCAGCTGCACTTCTATGACGCCATCGCGCCCATCGTCGAGCGGGACAGCATCGACATGGAGATCGCATGGATGGGTGCCCGCTACGACAAGGGGGGCCCCGACTTCATCAATTGCCCCCTCGACAAGGACCAGTACGAGTGCTTCGTGGACTCCCTGCTCTCCGCAGAGCGGGTACCCCTGAATGACGTGGATACGCCCTTTTTCGAGGCCTGCCTGCCCATCGAAGTCATGGCAGACCGGGGCCGGGAGACCCTGCGGCACGGCCCCATGAAACCGGTGGGGCTGGACAACCCGAGGACCGGACGGTGGCCGCATGCGGTCGTACAGTTGCGGCAGGACACCCTCGCAGGAGAACTCTTCAATCTCGTCGGCTTTCAGACTCGCCTCAAATGGGGCTGGCAGAAGGATGTCTTCAGGCTCATCCCCGGCCTCCAACGTGCTGAATTCGCCCGCTTCGGCAGCATCCACCGCAACACCTACGTCCAGGCCCCATCGGTATTGGATTCGACACTCGCTGTCAAATCAATGCCGAACCTATGGCTGGCTGGACAACTTTCGGGGGTGGAAGGCTACCTGGAATCCGCGGCTGGCGGGCTGGCCGCGGCCTTCGCGGTGGATCGGGCCGTGCGGGGCCTGGAGGCGCTCCCCTTCCCGCCCGAGACGGTCCTGGGCAGTCTTCTGCACTACCTGGCCCACGCCGCCACGAAGGATTTCGGACCCACCAATGCCATGCTGGGGCTGCTCCCTCCGCTGCCGGATGGAAGCATAGATATCAGGGGCCTGAAGCGCTCCGGTGGCTTGCGCGCGGTGAAATCCGCCAAGGGCGAAGCCCACCGGCAGCGGGCCCTGGAAGCCCTGGATAGGCACCTCCGATCTGCAGAGACCCCCCGCTGATCTCGCCGCAGGGCCGTCAGTCCTGGAACTCAGGTCAAGTAGTTGAAGAGATTATTTGTATTGGTCTTGGCCATGGTGCTGAGAATGGCCGACTGCGCCGTCTGCTCGCTGGTCAGGTCGGTGTAGGTCTTGGCAATGTCCGTACTTTGGATGCCGTTTTGCGCAGACTGGAGGCTGAGGTTGATCCCGGAAAGGGTCGTCTGGAGGTCGTTCAAGCCCGCCTGCCTTCCGCCGACCACGGCCTGCTGCTGGTACAGGTTGTTCAGGGCAGCAGTCAGTTCCTTAGTTGCTGCCGTGATATCGGTCGTGATGCCCGCTGTGGAATTTCCACTCGGGCCATTTCCCGTCAGACCGTTGTAGAGGTCATTAACGGCCTTGAACAGGTCCCCGCTCGTACCCGTGCCGAAGGCCGTGCTCCCAGGGATGTTGGTCGTCACCTGGGAGGTGGCCGACACATTCAGGTTGATGTAATCGGAGGGAAGCGGTGGCACGTTGCCGTTGTAGGTGAGCCCTGAATTGGTGAAGGGTTGGGTCGTCGTCTGAGCGCCGGCAAACACATAGACCCCCTGGTACTGGGTGTTGGCCAGGGAGAGGAGGTTCGAGCGGATGGCGTCCACCTGGGGTGCGAGGCTCGCCGGGCCGGCCGAGGCACTGGTGGTGTTGCTGAGGGCCTGCTGGGCCAGTACCTGCAGGTTGTTGACCCCGTCGATGACTCCGCTGAAGGCATCCGCGGCCGACTGCAGCAAATTATTTGCGGAGGTCGCCTGCTGGAGGAACTGGGTATTGGCCTGGATGGAGTTCTGGAAGTCGAGAATGGACGCAGCGCCCGTGGGATTGTCGCCGGGGCTGGTGATCTGGTTTCCGGACGAGAGGCGCAGGGTGTTCTGGGCGATCTGCGCCTGGACATTCTGGAGATTGAGGAGGGACTGGCTGTACTGATCCGTGGTGGGCGTTCGCAAGCTCATGGGTCACCTGTCAGCATTAGGGGGCTGTTCCGCCGAACTGCGTGATCAATCCCGCCGTGAGCGAATTGATCACATTGAGGAAATGGGCCGAGGCCTGGTAGCCGCTCTGAAGCTGCATCATCCTCGTGGCCTCCTCGTCCAGGGACACGCCGGAGACCTGGTCCCGCTGGGTCTGGAGGGCCGATACGAGGTTCTGCTGGGTGGTGCTCTGGGCCTGATAGTTCTGCGAGTCCGTGCCAACCGTGCTGACGAGCTTCCCCACCGCATCGCTGAAGGTACCGGCCACTCCTGGGACGAGGCCCCGTGTGGATTGGAGGTTGGCGATGGCGTTGGCGTTGGTGTTGTCGCCCGGGGCGTTGGCGGTGGCCGCCGTCGCAATGTAGAGGGAAGGATTGCCGACGACGGCCGCGGTCACGGAAAGGGTTCCGCCGGCCAGGCTGCCCTGGAAGAAATTGGTTCCAGTTTTGGCGGCCGCGCCGGCAGCGTACCCATTGGCGTTCAGCGTGTTGACCTGCCCCGTGATGGCCGTGGCGATGGCGTCCAGCTGGCTTTCGTAGCCCGCGTAGGTGGTGTTCCCCAGCTGCAACTCTGCCCCCAGCTGCCCCCCCGTGATGCTGCTCGTCACGTCCCCGCCACTGGGGAGGCCGCTCATGGCCGAGGACACCGTGGAATTGCCAGGCGTTCCTCCAGCACTGAGGTCGAAGGAACTCGTGCCGCTGACCAGCGTTGCGGCCCCCGAGTCCAGGGTGATCTGGTACTGGCCACTGGTGCCCCCGTCGATCACCTGGATGCCCACCAGCTGGGCCAGCTGATTGGTGAGGGCCGTACGCTGGTCCACGGCCGCATTGTTGGTCCCGGTGGTATCCGAGCCCACGATCTGCTGGTTCAGCTGGGCGATCTGGGAAGTCAACTTATTCACCTGACCCACCAGGGTCCCCACCGTCTGATTCGCGGCATTCTGCTGCTGCTGCAGCAGCTGGTAGTTGGTCTGGAAGCTGCTGATCATGGATTGGGCGTCGCCCACGACGCCCGTCAGGGCCGCACTGTTTCCAGGATTGGCGGCCAGGGTCTGGAACCCCTGGAAGAAGGATTGGATCTGGGCCGCAAGTCCCGAAGCGGTGCTGTCTCCGAGGGTGGAGGAGACCACACTCACGCCCGTGGAGAGCGCAGCGTATTTCGCCTGGGTCGAGGTTGCCTGCGTGAGTTGGAGATCCAGGAACTTGTCCCGCACGCTTGTCACGGTATCCAGCGAGACGCCACTGCCGAAATAGGTTTGTCCCTGGACCTGCGAGGGGTTCGTCGCAAGGTTGGCGACCTCCCGGGTGTAGCCCGGGGTGTTCACGTTCGCGATGTTGTTTCCGACCACGTTCAAGGCGGACTGCTGGGCCTGAAGGCCCGAGAGTCCAAGGAACATGGAAGAGGTGAGTCCGGGCATGGCTACACCCTCCCGTGCAGTCGGGACTGGACCCTGGAAGCATCGCTGGGAATGCCCGCCCGCCCGTAGGATGGGGAGCCGGAAAGGCTCGCAAGGGTAGCTCGCAGGGGGGACTGAAGGCCCATGAGCAGGGTCTGGATGGAGGCAATGCGCTGTTTCAGCACCAGGGCGCTCTTCAGATCCTCAGGCCACCACACCAGTTCCGACCACCGGATGTGGGACAGAAGGGGTGAGGGGTCCTCTCCCTCGATCAGCTTGGCCTCGATGGCATCCAGCAGTTCGGGCACGGCGTGCAGCATGAAGGGCCTCCTCCGGGATCTCGGGGCAAACATCAGGCCAGGAGGTCCAGGTGGGACCGGGCACCCTCTGCCGGGAGCCCTTCGGTCTCATCAGGGGGGAGTTCCTCGGAGGACCCGGTGCCGTGCTGATGGCCACCTGACGAGTCCTGCGCATCGCGATGGGTTAATTTAAGGGCTTCTGATTCAGATATATCAGGCACGTCGACCTGGGCTTCCGCCAGCTTCGCGCTGAAGGCCTGCCGGCGGGCCTGCTCTCGCTGCACCAGCAACCCACCTTCCATGGCCTGCTTGACCGTCTCGACCGAGGCGGTCTGAAGGATCTGGCGCTGTCCAAGGGGACTGATCATGCCCTCACAACAAGGGCCTTCGGGCTAGGAACGGGGCCGATTCGCCATGTGTTCCCTGATGAGCCCTTCGGCCACGGCCTCTCCATCGGGGTTGTACGCGTCCGTATCCAGTTGATTCTTGATGGCTTCCACCTTCTCCATCCGGATGTCCGGAACCACGGCCAGCGCTTCCTGGGCCACGGCCACGAGCCGTGCCGCGGAGGAGACCTGGACGGCATCCGAGGCTGGGGCCGGGGCTACGGGAGTCGACGCAGGGGTACTGGACGTCTTCGGTCCCGACACGCCCTGGGTGCTGCTGACCCCACCCGGTTTGCCACTGACGCGCATATTCACCTCGACAAGGCTCTATCGGCAGTTTGCCAAGAACCCTCAATCCGCTGAGAGTTCTTTTTTTGCGTCGAGATCCCCAAAACGCGACCAACTGGCCTTCAGCTTGTCCGCCAGACCCCAGCCGCGCCCGGCGGACACGGCCCGGTCCACCACGGCCCTATCCATCAGGTACTCGTAAGTGGATCGGGAGGATCCGGAATCTCCGAACAGCCCCGAGGGCTGCACGGTCTTCCGCATGGTCTGGAGGACCATGCTCATCAGCAGACCTTCGAACTGCCGGGCGGCCTGGTCCGTCTTTTCCGCATGGTCGGGCATGGCCTGGGCGCTCTGGGCCTGAGCCAAGGCATCCACGGTACTGGGGAGCCCCGGAATCACAGGACCCTCAGTTCGGCCTGGAGCGCACCCGCATCCTTCATGGCCTGGAGGATGGCCACGATGTCGCGAGGGTTGACCTCCATGGCGTTCAGCATCTCCGCCAGCTTCCCGACGCTGACTCCCGGCTCGACCGTGATGGTTTTCGGTTTTTCCTCCTTTGCCGTCACGTCCTTCTTGGCGACCACGACGGTCTTGCCTTGGCTCAGCGGCGCGGGTTGGCTCACGATGGGCGTCGAGCTGACCATGATGCTGAGTCCACCCTGCACGATGCTCACCGCACCGATCCGGACGTCAGATCCCAGGATCACGGTTCCGGTGCGCTCGTTCACGACCACCCGGGCCTTGGGCTGCAATTGCACATTCAGGTTCTCCAGCCGGGCGACGAGTTCCACCGCACGACCCGTGTAATCCTTGGGGATCACCAACTCCACCGTGCGGGCGTCCATGGGCTGGGCGACCTTCTCCCCCAGTTCCTCGTTGATGGCGTGGACGACACGAATGGCCGTGGTGAAATCCTCTTCCATCAGGCTGTACCGAAGGGTCTTCCGGCCATTGAAATCCCCGCCGATCTCGCGCTCGATGATGCCGCCATCGGGGACTCGCCCCACATTGGGGTAGTTCTTGGTCACCGAATTGCCCCCGGCAGAGGCGCTGAATCCGCCCACCAGGAGGGGCCCCTGGGCCACCGCATAGGTCTGTCCATCGGGCCCCTGCAGGGCGGTCATCAACAGGGTGCCTCCCGCCAGCGATTTCGCGTCGCCGGTGCTGGAGACGGTCACGTCCAGCCGGGAACCGGCCCGGGCGAAGGGGGGCAGTTCGGCCGTCACCATGACCGCCGCCACATTCTTCACCATGATCAGGAGCGGATTCACCGTCACGCCCTGACGGGACAGGAGGTTCACCAGCGACTGCACGGTAAAGATGGTCTGCTGGCTGTCGCCGGTCCCGGTCAACCCCACCACGATGCCGTAGCCGAGCAGCTTGTTGCTCCGCACACCTTGGAGCAGGGCCACATCTCGGAGTTTGCATTCGATCTTCTTGTCGGCCTTGGCGATATCGGCCCCGCAAAGGGTCAGGGCCGCCAGAAAGAGGGCTGCGATGCGCATGGGAATCCCCTAGAACGGCCAGATGTAGGCAAGCAATCGGCTGATGTAGCCAGGCTTCAAGGTCTCATCGATCACGCCTTGGCCGCCGTACCCGATGCGAAGCTCGGCGACCTGTCCCGATTTGATGGTATTGGTGGCGTCGAGCATGTGCGGATCCAGCATTCCGGCCACATAGAGCCGCTGGTTCTCGTTGTTCAACTGGATGTCCCGGAAGCCCTCGAAGATGAGGTTCCCGTTGCCCACGACCTTGACCACCCGGGCGGTCACGGTGGTGGTGAAGGTGGCGCTTCGATCCGTGTTTCCGGCGCCGGCGTACTTCTGAGTGGTACCCGTCGTCGGGTTGAGGGAACTCCCCCCCCCTATCCCAAACGAGCCGCTCAAGGAGTTGCTCCCGGCCCGGCTGGTGGCCACATTGGCCTTGGCGATGGCGGTGGTGGCTTCGCTGATATTAATGGTCACTAGGTCGTTGATCCGGTAGGCGCGCAGGTCGGCAATGATGGGGCGGTCCCGCCAGAGGCTGCCTTCATTCAAGGGCGGCGCGTTCGGGGCCTCTTCCACGAGCGGAATGGCGGGCTTCTTCACGAGATTCTCGTCGTGCCGTTTGGGAAGGGAGCAGCCCAATCCCACCAAGAGCAGGACAATAGGCAGCATTTTCCGCATGACGCACCTCCACGCTCATCCCTGGCGAGGACAGTGCCAATCCCTCAGGCCAGGGCGACCAGAATGCGGTCGTGGCCGGCAAGATCTTGATGAATCAGGGTCTTGCGCCATCCGATTCCCATGGCTCGCCGACACAGCTCCCCCCCCTGGCCCGCTCCGATCTCCAGGACACAGGCTGGTGCCTTCCGGCTCCAGGCCTGGACCAGGAGCGCCGTGGTCAGGGCCAGCCCCCGATCCGGGGCAAAGAGGGCCGAGGGCGGTTCGAAGGCCAACTCCCTCTGCAGGTCTGGCTGGTCCGCCGGATCCACATAAGGCAGATTCGCCACCACCAGGCCTAGGGGATCTGGGACCGGATCCAAGAGGCTCCCCTCTTGAAATTGGATGGCCACCCCCAACTGCTTCGCGTTCCTTTTCGCCACTTTCAGGGCCCCGGGGCTCAGATCCGAGGCCGCCACCTTCCAGCCCGTCTCCAGGGCCAGGCTCACGGCGATGATGCCGCTGCCCGTGCCCACATCCACGCAGTCCTCCACCTTCAACCGCCGACCCACCTCCAGGGCGGCCTCCACCACCAGGTCGGTCTCGGGGCGGGGGATCAGGGTGGCAGGGGTGACCTGGAACCGGTGGCCCCGGAAGAGACTCCAGCCCAGGATGTAGGCCCAGGGCTCCCCCTTCCGCCGGCGGCCCAGCCAGGAACGAATTTTCCGGCGCACCCCCGCTGGCACCTCCTCGGTCCCATGCACCACCATCCAGCTCCGGGACAGGCCCAGCCCCTCCTCGAACCAGCGGAAGCACTCCGCCTGGGCCTCTTCGGGATCGAGAAACCCGGCCAGGGCGAAGGTCAATTCGGCGCGAAGGCGGTGGTAGGTCTGGGTCATCCCCAACCCGGTCGGCAAGGTCGGGATCGACCGTTTCAGCTCGTCAACGCCTTGGCGCGTTCCTGGCTGTGGGCCAGCACGATCTCATGGAGCGACCCGCCGTGGCTGTCCATGGTGACCACCAGGGGGAAGTCCTCCACTTCGATGATCCAGAAGGCCTCCGGGCTGCCGAATTCCTCGAGCATCTTCACGTCGACGACGCGCTTCACCCGCTCGGCCAGGAGACTGCCCGCGCCGCCGGTGGCATGAAGGTAGACCGCACCGGTCTTCTGCAGCCCCTCGCTGGTCTTCTTGCCCATGCCGCCCTTGCCGATGACGCCCCGCACCTTGTAGGTCTCGATGACATCCGCCTGGTAGGGTTCTTCGCGGATGCTCGTCGTGGGGCCGGCCGCCACGAAGGACCAGGTGCCATCCGGGTTCTTCCGGACCACGGGGCCGCAGTGGTAGATGACCATGTTCTCGAGGATCGGCTTCAGCCATTCGGGCTTCTGCTCCTTCATGAACTTGTGGCCGATGTCGCGGCTGAGGACGACGCGGCCATTGAGCAGCACCTCGTCGCCCACCTTGAGCTGGCGGGTCTGTTCTTCGGTGATGGGGGTGGTCAGTCGGATCATGGGATGCCTCGCAGATCAGTCGAAGGAGGGTTCGCCGTTGGTCTTGATCGTCATCGTCCCGCGCCGGCTGCTCCAGCACATGTAGCTGATGCTCACGTAGAAGCTGGCAGGATGGCGGTACATCTCCTCCACATGGACACCCAGGGCCGTGGTGTTGCCACCGTAGCCCATGGGACCGATGCCCAGGGTGTTCAAGTCGTTGGTAAGTTCCTTTTCGAAGGCATCCATCTTGGGATCGGGGTTGGCGGTGTTGAGCTTCCGAAGGATGAGCTCCTTGCTCTTCTCATAGCCCGTGACGCGGTCGCCGCCGATGGCCACACCGAGGATGCCGGGACTGCAGCCCTGGCCCTGGGCCTTCACCACGGCATCGATGATGCACTTGCGCACACCCTTGATGTCGCGGCCCGCGCCGATGGCGGCATCCGGCAGGCGATACTGGGCGCCCACGTTCTCGCAGCCCCCCCCCTTTTGCATGACCGCGACCTCAATCTCGGGCCGGTCCCACTCCTCGAAGTGAATGGCGGGGTGGTGCTCGTGGAAGGGATCCATGTTGTTGCCGCTGTTCTTGCCGCTGAGGGATTCCACGCAGTTGGGACGCAGCCAGACGTTCTTGGTGGCCTGCACCACGGCCTCGCGGATCTGCTTCTTGGCGGCGCGCTGGCTCAGCCCGTAGGGGTGGCGGACCCAGAAGATGATGGAGCCGGTGTCCTGGCAGAGGGGCGTCACCTGCCCGTCGGACAGGTTGATGTTCCGCACCATGTCATTGAGGGTGTTGAAGGCGCGGCTGCCTTCTTCTTCAGCGTCCCGGCCCTTCACCAGGGCGTCGATCACATCCTGGGGCAGGCGGCTGGTGGTGCGGCGGAGGAGTTCCGTCACCGGCAGCGTGAGGTCCAGGGTCTTCAGGTTGGACAGGTCGGCCTTCCAGCTTCCGGGCAGGACGGACTTGGACGCCACCACCTCCAACGAGGTCAGGGTGGGAATGACGCATTCGGACATGGGCCCTCCGGGATCAGCCCCCCATGATCCGCCCGACCGTGCTCCTGCTCAAGTGACCAATGTCCGGTTCGCCCCGGGAAGATGGCCCTGGGGCCCTCGGTCCGTGCTTCAGCGCGACCAGGTCCGGCACAGGTAGAGGGTGAGATCCAGCAGCGCCGTCTGGCCCTTGCCCAGGGCGGTCCCCTTCAGGTCCCGCTCGGTCTGGTTCACGCGGCGGAGCATGGCCGCCAGAGGCTTGCCCTGGAGGCGGTTGGCGGTGGCCGCGAGATCGTTCAGGAGGAAGGCCTGCTTGGGACTGAACCCGATGGCCTCGAGCAGTTCGGCGCCCTTCAGGCCCTGGCCTGCGGCCTCCAGGTAGTCGAGAAGCCGGGTCATTTCAGACCGGACTTGATTCAGGAGCATCAGGGAGGCGGCGTCGGGATCATCCTCCAGCGACTCCCGCAGGGCCTTGAGAGCCCCGGAAGTGTCCCCCCTCATCCAGGCATTCTTCCAGGCGTAGGCGCGCTCCCCGGCCAGGCGGACCGTGGCCTGATCGATGATGGCTTCCGTGACCGCCCGCCCTTCCGCCATCAGGTCGATGACCTCCAGGGTCCGCTGGATGATCCCTGGGTTTCCCCCCTCCGCCTTCCTTTTCCTGGAACGGTCCGTCAGCACCTTCTCGTTGGACAGCCGCTCCTGCAGCAGGCGCGCCCCGCCTGAGCCCAGCCGGAGCCCCATGGCCGCGGCCTTGGCTTCGATGAAGGCCGGCACATCCCGATGCTCGATGTGGCCCACTTTCAAAATGCGCCCGGCCTTGGCCCAGTCGGTCCAGGGCTTGGAGCCCAGGGGATTGCCGGGGCCCCCGGGCACGGTGGTCCAGGCGATCAGCAGCAGCTTCACCCCCTGGGGCGGATGCTGGAGAAGGGCGGCCACGGATTCGGGCAGATCCTGTTTCTTGTCCTTGGGCCCGCCCCGGCGCCTGCTGAACAGGTTATCGGCGGCGGGCACGATCACGGTGCGCGCCTCCGCCCCCAGGGGGGGAGCCTCCTGAAGGGCGGCCAGGACCTCGGCCCAGGGACATCCTTCGGAACAGAGGGTGAGCGAAAAGTCCTCCCACTCGGGGTCCACGTGCTTCCGCTTCCAGGCTTCCACGGCCTCCCGGCGCCCATCCCCGTCCTCGCCATGCACCAGGGCGAAGGTGTGCTCCAGCCAGGCCGCAGGCGTGGCCATCAGTCGATGCCTTCCAGCAGCTGGGTGAGGAAGCTTTCGGCAAAATCGTCGGCCAGACTATCGATCACTTCCAGTTCCCGGCTATCGAAGCTGGCGAAATTCTGGTCCACCCGGTACTGGTTTGAAAAGGTCAGGCCCCGTCGGGAAAGCACCTCCGCGCCGGTCTGCCCATCCAGCAGCTTCACGCTGGCCACCACGACCACCTCCACCCGGGAGGCCGATCCGACGCTGGCCTGGGTCCGGTTGTTGCCGAGGGTGAGTCCCAGGGGACGCGACCGGTACTCTTCGAGGGTGCCCTGCAAGACCCACCGGGAAGGCTCGCCCTGGGCCACCAGCCGCCAGGGGCTGGCCGCCACCACCCGGTTTTCGAGCGCTTTGGTGAAGCGGTCCTCCAGCCCCAGCCGCGGGGTCAGGTTGCGGAACCGGGCCAGGCGGATCGTTTCACCCTGTTTGGCCCAGGCCGCGGCGCGCTGCTGCCGGTCCAGGCGGTGGTACCCGCAGTCCGTGGCGAGAAGCAGGCAGATGGGGAGGAGGAAGCGGGCTCCCTGACGTGCGGGGCTCATGGGTGGTACACGCCGACATAGGGCAGGTTGCGGAGCTTGCCATCCATATCCAGGCCATAGCCCACGACGAAATGATCCTCGATGGTGAACCCCACGTAATCCACCGGGACCTCCACCTTGCGGCGGCTGGGCTTGTCCAGGAGGGTGCAGATCTTCAGGCTCAGGGGCTCGCGATCCTTGAGCAGGTTGGACACCTTGAACAGGGTGAGTCCCGTGTCCACGATGTCCTCCACCACCAGGGCATGACGGCCTCGGATGCTCCGGTCGAGGTCCTTGAGGATGTGGACCTCGCCCGTGCTTTCCAGGCCGCCACCATAGCTGGCCACCTGCATGAAGCTCACGTCGATGTCGAGTTCCATGGCCCGGACGAGATCGGCGATGAAGGGGAAGACCCCGTTGAGCAGGCCCACGACCACGAGATCCTTCCCGGCATAGTCCTGGGTCAGCCGGGCCCCCAGCTCGCGGACCCGGGCATGGATCTGGGCCTCGGACAAGAGGGGGGTGACGCGGTCCCGCATGGATTCTCCTGAAGACTGAGGGCTGAAGACTTAGACCTTCTCCATTCAACCCCAGGAGCCCTGGCCGGGTCCATCCACTGACGGAGGTTTCTGCTTGATCCCTGCCGTCGGAGCCTAACATGATGGCGTCAGCCTTCTTGAGCGAGCCCTTGATGACGGAGACGGCCTTCCCGACCGCCGATCGGATTCCCGATCCGGGCTCGCCCTACCACACCCCCGAAGTGCTGGCCTGGGTGGAGAAGGCCCAGCAGGGCGATCAGGCGGCCTTTGGCTCCCTGGTCCGGCTCTTTTCCAGGGATGTCTACGGCAAGGCCTTTTCCATCCTGAAGAACCACCAGGACGCGGACGACGCGGTCCAGGAGACCTTCATTCGCGTCTACCGCGCCCTGCCCGGTTTCCGTTTCGAATCCTCCTTTCGCACCTGGCTCATCACCATCGCCACCCGGCAGGCCCTGAACTACCGGGAGCGGGTGGCCAGGGAACACGAAAGCCTGGATGGCCCCGAGGGCACCTTCGAGCACCCCTCCTTGAGGGTGGAGGAGACCCAGATCACCACCGTGCTCGATCAGGAGGCCCGGCGGCTGCTCCAAGAGGCCCTGCCCAACCTGCCCAAGAGGCAGAAGCAGGCCCTGACCCTGAAGCTTCAGCACGATTGGAAATACGAACGAATCGCCCAGGAGATGGGCACCTCGGTGGGCAGTGTGAAAGCCCACATCTTCCACGCCATACAGAACCTGACCCGTCAAATGAAAGGAGGCCGCCCATGACCCAGGCTCCTCCCCTCCCCGAATCCTGTTCTCTCACCCTGGAAGCCGTGCTCGCGGATCCCCTTGGACCTGGCAGCGAGGCGGAGGCCCACATGCGAATCTGCCGTGCCTGCTCCGAAGCCCGGGTGGCCTACCTGGCCCAGGAAGACTGCCCCGAGGTCCTCGCTCCGGCCGGCTATTTTGACCGGCTCCCCGATCGGGTCCTGCGCAAGCTCCCGGCTCGGCGGCCCTTGCACCAGCAGGTGCGCCCCTTCACCTGGGTTGCCGCCGCCGCGCTGCTCGTGGCCGTGGGGGGGGGCGCCTTCTGGGCCGGCCGGGCCAATCGGACCCCCTTCGTCGAAGCCACCCTCCCCAGGCCGTCTGACGTGATCGAAACCAGCGTCACCCTGTCGGACGCGCCCTTCCATGACCCGGAAGAGGATGCAGTCCAAGTCCAGGCCCTCACACCTGAGGAAATGCGGGCACTCTTGAAACATCTGGAGGCTTCTCCATCCCCCGCGGCGAGGTAATCATGTTGCGCCCCATCCTGCTGATAGCCAGCCTGTCCCTGGCGGCCCTGCCTGGTGCGGCCCAGGCCGAAGAGGGCCGCCCACTCGCGCGGTTCCGCATGGACCAGCTCCAGCAGTCGGTCGGGCTCCCCGAACCCCAGGCTCGGGCCGTGGTGGACCGTTGGGCCCGCTATGATCTGGACCAGTTCGAAAAGATGCGGCAGATCCATCAGATCCGTCGGCAGTTCAACGACATCCTGCTGGGACCCGGGGCCGAAGAGGACAAGAACGCCAAGGTGCGGCCCCTGCTCGAACAGTTCGTCGAGCTGCGGCGCCAGCAGGCTGAACTGAAGCTGAAATTCGAAGATGACATCCGGGCCAGGCTCAGCCCCGCCCAGCAGGTCCGCTTGATCCTCCACGTGGAGGAGATGCAGCGGCGGGTGGCCGATGCCATCCGGCAGGGCATCCCGAACCGTCCCGGCCGGCTGGGACTGGGACAGCGCTTCCAGTAGGCCGATGCCCGGGCCTCCCGGCCTCACCGGGTTCCATCCGGTAATCTAGGCCTGGGGCGCCTCGAGGATGACGGGGATCACCAGGGGCCGGGTCTGCGTGGTCTTGCGGATGATCCTTCGCAGCGCCAGGCGCAGGGTGTCGCGAAGGGCCTCCCCGTCCTTGCGGACCTGGGGCGGCGCCTCCTCGTAGGCCTTGCGCGCCACCCCCGCCAGCAGCTCGGCGTAGGCCTCGTCGTCGGACAGCATCACGAAACCCCGACTGAGGATGGTGGGCGTGGCGGCCAGTTCGCCCGTCTGCGGATCCACCAGCAGCGTGGCGAAGACCACACCGTCTTCCTGGAGGATGAGCCGGTCCTGCACCACCCGGGCATCCACCATGTGGTCCACGCCCTCATGGACGAAGCACTTGCCCACGGGCACGCCGCCGGGCATGTCCAGCCGGCCGTCCTCGAAGAGGCGGAGGCAGAGGCCCCCATCCAGCAGCGAGATGCGCTCCGGCGCCCAGCCCAGTTCGGCGGCCAGCTTGCCGTGGGCCCGCAGATTCCGGTAGCTTCCATGGACCGGCACCATCTGCTTCGGGCGCACGGCGCGGATGAGGTCGGCCAGTTCCTCGCGGCTGCCATGACCCGAGGCATGGACCGGGCCCAGATCTGCCGTGGAGGTCTCGGCGCCCAGGCGCTCGGCCGTGTCCAGCATCCTGGAGATGGCCACCTCATTGCCCGGAATCGCCCGGGCGCTCACCACCAGCCGGTCGCCGGGTTCCATGGGCAGGCCCTTCACTTCCCGACGCAGCAGCCGGGCCAGCCCACTCATGGGCTCACCCTGGCTGCCGGTGCAAAGCACCAGTAGTTCGTCCTTGTCGAAGAGGTGGGCGTTCTTGACATCCACCAGGATGTCGTCGGGCAGGTCCAGCCGCTTGAGGGACCGGGCCAGGGCGAGGTTGCGGTCGAGGCTCCGCCCCAGGATGACCACCTGGCGACGGAATTCGTAGGCCAGGTCCAGCACCGTCTGGAGGCGGTGGATGTTGGAACTGAAGGTGGTGACGAAGAGCCGGCCCTTGGTCTGCTCCAGGGCGTCCTCCAGCCCCTCGCGGCACACGGATTCCGACGGGGACCTTCCCGGGCGGCCCACATTCGTGGAATCCGCCATGAGCAGGCGCACCCCCCCGTCACCCAGGGCCCTGAGGCGTTCCAGGCCCGTGAACCGGCCGTCCAGAGGCTCCGGATCCAGCTTGAAGTCGCCCGAATGCACCAGCACCCCCTGGGGCGTGTGCAGGGCCAGGGCGCAGGCATCGGGGATGCTGTGCGTGACGGGAATCCACTCGGCTTCGATCTCGCCCTCGCCGACCTTCACCCGGCCGTAGTCCCGCACGACATGGAGCAGGCCCGGGTCCAGGCCATGCTCGCGGAGCTTGCCCTCCACCAAGCCCAGCGTGAAGGCCGTTCCGTAGACGGGCACCGGCCAGCGCCGCAGGAAGTAGGGCAGCGCCCCAATGTGATCCTCGTGGCCGTGGGTGAGCAGCACGGCCTGGAGCCGGTCCGCGAAGGGTTCGAGGTAGGCGAAGTCCGGCACGATGGAATCGATACCCGGCTGATCGTCCGAGGGGAAGAGCTGGCCGCAATCCACCAGGAAGAGGCTGCGGGCGGTGTGCACCACCAGGGCGTTCATGCCGAATTCGCCCAGACCCCCGATGGGGATGAGCCGCAGCTCGTCGGCGGCGGGGGCTTCGGTCCAGGCTTCGAATTCGGGCACTAGGGGCATGGCGATGGGAACACCTCCGGGTGTTGCTGGATGAGTTTTCTTGTGGCCTCTAGCCACGCCTTAGGCGTGACCGCCTCGGCGCGCAGCGCCGAGGCGAGACCAACCCCGGCCAGCGCTTCGGCCGACAAGCCGCCCTGCCAGTTATTGGCGAGGGTCTTCCGGCGGTGGGTGAAGGAGCGGTGAAGGACTGTGAGCAGGGCGTGGCGCTCCGCCAGGCTGGGCGGGTCCTCTCGGGGCTCGAACAGCACCACGGCGGATTCCACCTGGGGCGCGGGGCGGAAGGAGCCCGGCCCCAGCTTCACCAGCCGGGTCAGGGTCGCGCAAAGCTGCGCGAGCACCGACAGGGGTCCGTAGGCCTTGGTGCCGGGCTGGCCCATGAGCTTCTGGGCCACCTCCAGCTGGAACATGAGCACCATGCGCGACCAGGCGAGATTTTCGGTCAGGAGCCGCGTCAGGATGAGCGTCGCGGCGTTGTAGGGCAGGTTCCCCACCACGGACCAGGGCTCACCATCGGGCAGAGGGATCCGCACCGCGTCCCCCTGCAGCAGGTGGAACTGGGGCCGGGTCGAGAAGCGCTCCCGCAGCAGGGCGCAGGCCTCGGGATCCAGGTCCACGGCCCAGAGCGGGCGGCCGTCCGCCAGCAGGCGCTCCGTCAGCACCCCCGGCCCGGGACCGATCTCCAGCAGGCGCGGCGCCTGGGAGGCCAGGGCCGAACCCACGATGGTCGAAATGGCCCCCTCGTTCACCAGGAAATTCTGGCCGAAGGCCTTCTTGGGGCGAAGACGGGCGATGGAGGAAGGATCCGACACACGTCAGCGTACCACCTCACCGCGCCCTCCGCGCAAAAGGGGGCCCTGCCGGGCCCCCAAGGAATACGTGCAAATTAGAGAATCGCTAGTGGATGGTGCGCCAGGTACGGATCTTCGGATAGCGCTGCTGCTGCTGGCCCAGCAAAGTCTGAAGCGACAGGGTGGTCTGGGAGGCCCCCGGAGCTGGATTGATCACGGCAACCGCTCCGGCCTGGATGACCCCGGTGGTGCCGTAGGTCGTGAGGTTGGAGGCCACGCCCACCCAGTAGGTGGCCTGGCCGCTTTGGCAGGCGTTGCCCGTCGTATCCACCAGCGTGGGATTGAGGACGCTGCAGAGCAGGTCCGTGTAGGTCGTGCCGCTGCCGCCGGTGCAGGCATCGGCGGCGGTGGGGGTGAAGTAGGAATAGAAGAGCGACCCAGCCACCACCGAGGGCGTGTTGATGCCCTTGGGGATGAAGCCAGCGCTGGTCGTCCCTGGCAGGTCGATGTAGTAGCCGAATTTCGTATTGGCGGGAATGGGAGCCCCCGAGGCATTGGTCGGATTCAGGTAGTAGGAAGCATTCCCTTGAGTGATCACAGCCGCCGTGGGGTTGTTCTGACCGGTGAAATTCATCAGCTGGCTGTCGACGATGCCCGTGTCCGGTCCCGCCGCGGTGTCGAAACTCCAGTCCCGGCTGTCCTGGCGGTCGAAGACCACCGTGAGGCGATGGTCCGTGGGGGCCGGGTTGGTGCTGGAGTAGTTGTAGTCCAGGGGGTTGTTGCGATCTCCGCTGACCATGGCCACGCCCACGGCCGCCGGCGTGGCGGCACCAACGGCCTTTCCCGCGCCGGGGAAGGAACCCACCACAAAGGGCGCCGGCAGGGTGCTGTAGAGGGCGCTGCTGCCACTGCCATCCTGGGCCACTTTCCGGATGCCAGCATTGCTATCGGTACTGAAGGAGCGCGTCGTGCCCCCGGTGCCCGAGTCCGTGGTCCAGTAGGCCAGGTCCGAGGTGTCCATCCGGTACCCGATATTGGGGGCCACCGTGGCCGTCTCCTTGGAGCCCCAGCACCAGAGGCCGCCGGCAAAATCGAGGAAATAGGCCCGCTGGGCCATGCCGGAATTCAAGAAGAACTCGAAGGGAACCAGGCCGGCGGCGATGGGCCCAGAAGCAATGGCCGGCGTGGAATGGGTGGATGGGCTCAGATCGACTGCCGCCAATACCTGCCCGGTATAGACATCCACCGCCAGGACTGAACGGCCGAGGGGTGTCTGCTGGGAGGAGGGCGGGTTGGGGTAGGTCGGGAAATTATGTTCGACCGAGGGGTTGCTGTACCCCCCGCCGAAGAAGACCACGTCTCGCATGACCCCGTTGAACATGACGCGGCCCAGGGCCGGCGAGCAGGTGGAAAAGCCCATTTTCGAAAGGACGGTCTGGACCGTGGCGAGGGAGGGACCGCCCAATGGAATCCGCGAAGCCGGGAAAACGGCCGATTCATCGGGCCGGATGGACCAGAGCAGCGCGGGGGCCACCGGGTTGTGAATGTCGATGGCGTAATAGCTCCGCCCCCCCTTCCCCAGCCCGAAGATGGCCACGGCCCGCTCGGGTCCGGGGGCGGTGGAGAGGTCTACGACACCGTCGCCGGCTCCGCCCCCGGGGGTGGGCAGGTCCAGGAAATAGATGGTCGGGGCCCCATCCACCATGAAGCGATGGATGTTGTTGGGGGTATTCAAGTAGTCCAGGTCCGCCAGGAAATCCGTGGGGAGGAAGGCCCAGAGTTCCTGGATCTGGCCGGTGACGATGGTCTGCGTCGCCCCCGAGGAATCCAGTTTCGTCGTTTGCGTGCTCACTTCACCGAAGGCATGCAGCCAACCCTGGTTGGTGCCCGTCAGGATGAGCCGGAAGGTATTCCCGGCCCCGCTGAGACCGGCGGGAAGGAGGGCTGCCACGTCGCTGTACTTGTACTGGAGCGCCGCGGGGCTCGAATCGATGATGTCCCCCATGATGTTGGCCCGGTTGTTGGTCGGGACTCCGGAGCTGTTCACGGCTCCCGTGAAGTCCGCGCCCGATACCAGTTGGATGACCGTCTGCTGCTGGGCGGCGGTGAGGGGCACGGAATGGTTATTCGGATCCCGGCCCACGAAGTTGGTGAGGCCCACGGTCGGATCCGTGAAGGGTGTGCCCGTGTAGGTGAAGGTGGAGAGTCCGGGTTCCGGTACGCTGGAGGTTCCGGGGATGCGCGTGAACAGCTTCCGGCCGGTCCAGGGGAAGCTGGTGGAATTGGAGAGCACGGCCTGGGCGGACCAGACCGCGGTGGTGGCATCAAACGTCGTGGCCGGATTGGCCGCGCGGTCAAGGATCGTGACCTGGTTGTTGACGGTCTTGGTGCTGAAGGCCAGGAGATCGCCGGACCAGAGGACCCCCTGGCTGCTGGAGGGGATGAACTTGCCCAGGTAGATCTCATTGCTGAAGCTGGTGCCGATGTAGGGGATGTTGGGCGGGACGGTGGAGTTGATGTTGGGGGAAGCCTTGGCAGCATAAAGGGCGTACTGCAAATCCGTGGCCAGCAGCTCCGGGTTGCTGCCATCAAAGAAGTAGACGGCTCCCGGCCCCTTCACTCCGACGGTGGGATAGTCAGAAGGATCATCCGGACTCCGCAGCCAATCGTTGTACTGCCACGGCACACCGTCCGAATTCAAGACAGTTGTGTGGATGGGGGCGACGAAGGAATGCAAGGTGGTGCCGAGCAACCCCGAAGTGGTAAGCGGATCTCCCACGGCTGCGGCGTAGAACAGGTTCCTTTTGGGGCTGGTCGGGTAGGTCAAGGGGTCGTCGGTGTAATAACCCCCCAGGCTCACCCCGACGGTCATGGTCGTCACCCGATGGCCATAGGTGCCGAAATCCACCCCCCCCCGCTGCTTGATGGCGAAAGGAATAAAGGTCGTCGGGGAAGCCAGCGTGCTTGCCGGGGGAAGCGTCGCCGCCGTATATCCCGTTCCGGGGCTGCCGATTTTCGGATCCGAGAGATGGGCAGCCATTCCGGCATAGGTGAAGAGGTTCCAGTAGGATCCGGTCCGGGTGATGCTGGAAGTATTGCCAAGGATGGTCTGGTTGCCCGCCAGAATCGAGAGGGCGCCGCTGCTGATATAGGGCGTAGTGCCATTCGGATTGTTGGTGCCGCTATTATTGTTGTCATTGCCGTCCGTGAAGATGATCAGGAAGTGGTTCATGCAGGGCGAGGGCGTATCGTTCCCCGTCTCGACCGCACTGAAGACGTTGTTGGGATCATTGAATTGGGCGAGGGCATTGGCCACCGCATAGGTCAAGGGGGTGCTGTTGCCCGTGAACAGGCTGGCGATGCGCTTCATGCCGGTGACGGAATTGCCCGTCGCAGAGTTGATCCCGTCGGTATTGTTCAGGACGGTCCAAGCCCCATCCTCTCCGGATTGCACAGAGGTGGGCACACCCGTCGCCACGTTTTGATATTTCGCTGAATTGTTGTGAATGCTGGTCCCTGTGGAGGCACCTTCTGAGACTGGATCCAGAAAGCGGAAGGCCCATAACACATCCGCTTGATTCTGGATCCAGGCCTGGATGGCCGCGCGCTTGACCGCCTGGACGCGCGTGTAGGCGGGCACCACGTTCACCGTGGCGGGGCTATCGATTTCATTCAAGTAATTCCCAGAACTGTCGAATTGGGGCACCTTGAGGGTGGCGGTGGTGGCATTAATGGTGCCGTCGGACTGTCCGTAGCCTTGGCCCCAACTGATGTTGGCACCTTGGCCGCCGGCCAGGTTGGGGGTCACAGCGTCGAAGACAATGTAATTGCTCGAGGTCGAGGCATAGCTGCCGCTGGTGTACTTGCCAAGGAAAAGCCAGTCGATATAGGCCGGAATGTAGAGAGAAACACCCCCAGAAAAGGCCAACGTTGTACTGGTGACAGTCGAGGTGCCACCACTCAAAACAGCGGATCCGCCGCTGATCGCCCAGTTAAGGTCAACATCAATCGGCAGGCCACTGCCATAGGTGGTGGTGGTGCCATTGGGATTGGTCTTGGTGACCTGATCCAGGATGGTCATGGAAGTCAAGGGATTGCCGGTGGACGCGCCGTTGGTCACCTTCCAGGGGATGGGGATATCCACCGTCCTCGTCACGGTGGAACTCACCTTGTAGGCGAAGCGGACATGGCTGGCGGCACGCACCCAGTTCCTGACATCGGCGGCCCCCAGGGTGTCACCGTTCAAGACCACCCCGTTGATCCGGCTGACAGCGGGCAGGTTGGCTTGGGTGATCACGGTGCCATTGGGCATGACCAGGGTGCTACTGGTCAAGGTTCCCACCGTGGAACCGCTGATCTTGGCTGTGACCTTATATACAGGCTTGGATGTGGTCCCGCTATTCGAAAGCGTGAACGTCATGTTGTTGTTCGGATGATTATCATCCCGGTCCAAATTGACATAGAGCGGGTGGAACATGAGCGTGGCCATGGACCCAGAGAAGTCGAACACCGTGACGATTTCGGGTTTTGGTTTCGCGCTGGAGGCCTGCTGAAAGAGGTTCAGGAAATCCGTGGGGCTGGCCTGCAGCTGGGGATTGAGCTGGGCGCGCAGGGGCAGGCAGAGCAGGAGGCCCGCCAGAAAGGCCACAGAAACACCCATGGGGAACTTGCGTCGTCGGTTCATCGTGGAATCCTGTCGTGGGAAGGCCTATTGAGCGGGGGTGCTGACCCAGGCTTCCTTGGCCTGGAAGAAGGTCATGGCGAAGGGACCCGTGCCGGCCTTGACCTGGCTGTCGGATCGGAAGGCCCAGAGATCGGGAGCCTGCAGGGGAACGGCGCCCGCCGCCGGCGTGAAGGAGCCCTGGCTGACCCCCTGGCTCATGTTGGTGATAGGCAGCTTGCCCATGCGGGTGAGGGCCACCGTGAATCCCTGGGTGGTGCCAGGCACGGAACCCAGCGAGGTATCCGCGGGTGGGGTGGGCAGGGTTCCCGTGTTGTAGGGGGCCAGCGTGGTGGGGTCATAGGCGACGCCAGCCATGCCTGGGTTCTGGCCCAGGAGGACCTTCAGATTGTTCATCTGCTGAGCGGTGCCCGTGGCACTGGGGGAGTTGTACTGGTTCACCCAGTAGACAGCCCATTCGATGCCGGAGTCCGCGGTATTGCGGGCCATGGAACCCTGGCGCGTGGTGCCGGAAATGGCCAGCTCCCGCAGGGCGTTCTTGGACATGCCCATGGCGCCG
>JARLGO010000086.1 GCA_031292655.1 Geothrix sp. | reverse complement strand
GGTGAGGCCGAAGTGGTGGGCGCCCAGCTTGCGGGCATCGGCCTCCTTCGACTTCGAGGTGCTGAGCATGGTCACTTCCGCGCCCATGGCGGCGGCGAGCTTCACGGCCATGTGCCCCAGGCCGCCCAGGCCCACCACGCCGACCTTGTCGCCCTTCTTGGTGTGGAACCGGCGCAGGGGCGAGTAGGTGGTGATGCCCGCGCAAAGCAGGGGCGCGGCGCCGGCCAGGTCGAGCTTGGGGGAGACCTTCAGCGCGAAGGCCTCGTCCACCACGACGCTGGAGGAGTAGCCGCCGTAGGTGAGGGTCTTCTTGTCCATCTCGGTGCTGTTGTAGGTGAAGGCGGCCCCCTTCTCGCAGAACTGCTCGAAGTGGCGCTGGCAGCTGGGGCAGGTGCGGCAGCTGTCCACCATGCAGCCCACGCCCGCCAGGTCGCCGGCCTTGAAGCCCTTCACGTGGGCGCCCACGGCCGTCACCTTCCCCACGATCTCGTGGCCCGGGACCATCGGGTACTTGGATCCGCCCCATTCGTCGCGCACCTGATGGAGGTCCGAATGGCAGATGCCGCAATAGGCGATCTCGATCTGGATGTCATGGGCCCCCACGGCGCGGCGCTCGAACTGGTAGGGCGTGAGGGGCGCGGTGCGGGAGGTGGCGGCGTAGGCTTTGACGAGGCTCATGGAAGCTCCTTGATGCTGGACCTCTACTCTAGCCCAGGGTTCCAAGGGGCACCTCGGGGTGCGTGGCAGGATGGCATGGCAGCCGACTGAAGTGCATCCAAGGCCCCATGGAGGAGCCATGCCCCGACCCGCCACCCTGCCCACCCTCGATTGGAAGGCCATCTTCGAATCCGGCCTGGACTACCAGGCCTGGCTCGCCGCCGCGGAATCCGCCGAGCAGCGCGACAAACTGGGGGCCCAGCGCCTCGCCCTGATGCTCGAGCCCCCGGTGGCGGGCTTTCTGGCCGCCCTGCCCCGCACCGTCCACGTGGTGGCCATTGCCGAGGACTGGTGTGGCGACGTGGTGCGCCACGCCCCGGTCCTCCAGCGCATGGCCGAGGCCGGGCCCCGGCTGAAGGTGCGCTACATCAGCCGGGAGCAGCACCCGGCCGTGTTCATCCGCTTCCTCACCAACGGCGGCGAGGCCATTCCCAAGTTCATCTTCCTGAGCGACCGCTTCGTGGAATGCGGCCACTGGGGACCGATGCCCGAGGACTGCCGGGAGCTCATCGCCCGGGGCAAGGCCTGCGGCGATGTGGCCTCGGCGCGGAAGAAGGTCTCGGCCTGCTACGAGCAGGACACCACCCGCCGCCAAGTGGTCACCGAGCTGCTGCACCTTGTGGACATCGCCGCGAGCCGGGAACCCTAGGTCCTAAGCTTTATCCGAACCTCCCACCATCCGGAACATGAGGATCGCCCCGGCCGCCGCCACGTTGAGGCTGTCCATGCCGGAGGCCATGGGGATGGCCACGGCCCGGTCGCAGCAGGCCAGCTGGGCCCCGTCCAGGCCCGTGTCCTCGGGCCCCATCACCAGGGCGCAGCGGGGCCCGGGGCGCCAGGCCCGGGCATCCTCCGCGTTCTCGGTGAGCGCCGCCGCGATGACCTCGGATCCGGATGCCGCGGCCTTCCAGGCCGCCAGCGCCGCCCAAGGATCCTCCGCCCGCCACACGGGGATGCGCCACACGGCGCCCATGGAGACGCGCACGGTGCGCCGGGTCCACAGCCCCGGCCCCGGCCCCGCCAGCACCCCGTCCAGCCCCAGGGCCGCCGCGCTGCGCAGCAGCAGGCCCAGGTTCTCGCTGTCGTACAGGCGCGGCAGCACCAACAGGCGGCGGGCCTCGCCGAGGGCCGCCGCGGGCGGCGCCGGGGGCACCTGGGCGCAGGCCATGAGGCCCCGGTGGAAGGGGAATCCCGCCAGTTCCGACAGGGCCGAAGGATCGGCGGTCAGCAGCTCCGTGCCAGGGGGGAGGAGCCCCCGGATCGCCGCCGCCGCCGAGGTCGTGGCGGCCACGGAGATCACCTTCAGGCGTCCGGCCCGGGCCGCCCCCAGCAGGTCCTCGACGAGGATCCGGCCTTCCGCGATGAAGCAGGTCCCATGGTCGGGATGCTCCCGCGTGCCGGCGAAGCGCAAATCGCGGTAGGGATCCCAGGGGTCGAAGGCGGCCATGGAACCAGCCTAGCCCGAGGCCCCGCTGGCCTGGGGTTTTGGAATTCCCGGACGATTGTTCCCAAAATGGAGTTTAATGATTTTCGAGGCCGCCATGCACCCTGCCCCATCCCCCACGAGGCGCGCCATCGAGCGCCTGCCCGCCCATCTCAGGCGCTACGTCGTGGATCAGGACCCGGGGGCCTACACGCCCCGGGATCATGCCGTGTGGCGGCACATCCTGCACAAGCTCACCAAACGGCTGAAGGACACGGCCCATGACAGCTACCTGTCCGGCCTGGCGGCCACGGGCATTGGCCTAGAGCGCATCCCCAGCCTGGACGAGATGAACGAGAAGCTGGAGGGGCTCGGCTGGTCCGCCGTGGGGGTGCGGGGCTTCATCCCGCCCGCGGTGTTCACGGAACTGCAGTCCATGGGGGTGCTGGCCATCGCCGCGGACATCCGCAGCCTTGAACACATCGACTACACCCCGGCCCCCGACATCGTCCACGAGAGCGCCGGGCACGCGCCCATCCTGGCGGACCGGCGCTATGCGGACTACCTGAGGCGCTGCGGCGAAGCGGGGTTCCGCGCCATCGCCTCGGTGGAGGATCAGGCGGTCTACGAGGCCATCCGCCACCTCAGCGTGGTGAAGGAGGATCCTTCCGCCACCGCCGACGAGTTCCGCCTGGCCGAGGAGCGCCTGCGGGCCGCCGGCGCCAGCCGCCGCTACGTGAGCGAAAGCACCAAGGCCAGCCGCCTCTACTGGTGGACCGCGGAGTACGGGCTGGTGGGCCAGCTGGGGGCTCCGAAGCTCTACGGCGCCGGGCTCCTCAGCAGCCTGGGGGAGGCGGCCCACTGCCTCACGGAGGCGGTGGAAAAGGTGCCCCTCGGCCTGGCCTGCACGGACACCGAGTACGACATCACCCGCATGCAGCCCCAGCTCTTCGTGGCGCGCGACTTCGACCACCTCTTCGAGGTACTGGAGGCCTTCGAGGCCACCCTCGGCTGGCGGCGCGGCGGCGATCACGGCCTGGAGGAGGCCCTCCGCGCCCGCACCGTGAACCACCTGGCCCTGGACGGCGGGCTGGAGCTCACGGGCAAGGTGGTGACCCGGATTCCCGCCCGGGGCCCGCTGGCCCCGGGTCTCGGCACGGCCGTGGCGCGGCTGGAAGGGCCCATCCTGGTCTCGCGGAAGGGCCGGGCCCTGGACCGGCCCTGGAACGGCGAGGCCCTGGTGGCCTTCGGAAGCGGCGCCCTGCCTCCCCGCGGCGCCTTCAGCCTGGACCTGCCCTCAGGCCTCTTCCTCACGGGCTTCCGCGTGGGCGAGCACGAGGTGATCAACCTGCGGGGCCACCAGGATGGGCGTCCCCTGGACCTGCCGAGCTGGGCCCTGCTGTTCCTGAGCGCGGGGCTGCCCTCCGTGGCCGGCGGGCCCGCGGATCCCGGCGCCTGGGACACCTGGTTCGGGGATCCGAACTCCCGGGCCGAAGGCGAGGCCGAGGCCCAGGCCCGGGAGCGGAAGGCGGCGGCCCTGTCCGCGGAAGTCGCGGAACTTTACCGCCAGGTCAGGACATTGAGGGAGGGTGGCCCCATCGATGGGACCCAGCTGCAGGCCCTGATCTCCCGGGCCGGGGCGCACCCCGCCGAGTGGCTGCTGCAGGCGGAACTGGCCGAACTGGAGGCGAGGGCATGAGCTGGACGGAATCCGATGGCAAGCTGGTGCGAACCTTCCGGACGCCGGACTTCCTCACGGCCTACCGCCTGGT
>JARLGO010000442.1 GCA_031292655.1 Geothrix sp. | reverse complement strand
CCGTTTGCCTTTGGAGCTCCCGTGAAAGTCCTCATCCTCGGCGTCAACGGTTTCATCGGTTCCCATCTGGTGGACCGCATCATGGCGGACACGGACTGGGAGGTCTACGGCCTGGACCTGGGCACCCACAAGGTGACGGACCACCTGGCCAATCCGCGCTTCCACTTCGTGGAGGGCGACGTGACCATCTCCAAGGAGTGGATCGAGTACCACATCAAGAAATGCGACGTGGTGCTGCCCCTGGTGGCCATCGCCACCCCCAAGGTCTACGTGACGGATCCCCTGCGCGTCTTCGAGCTGGACTTCGAGGAGAACCTCCGCGTGGTGCGCCAGTGCGTGAAGTACAAGAAGCGCGTGGTGTTCCCCAGCACCTCGGAGGTCTACGGCATGTGCCCCGACGGGGAGTTCGACGAGTACGAATCCCCCCTGGTGACCGGCCCCATCCCCATGAACCGCTGGATCTACAGCACCAGCAAGCAGCTGCTGGACCGCGTGATCTGGGCCTATGGCTTCCAGCAGGGCCTCAAGTTCACCTTGTTCCGTCCCTTCAACTGGATGGGGCCCAAGCTCGACAGCCTCAACACCGCCAAGGAGGGCAGTTCCCGCCTGGTGACCCAGTTCAGCTGGAACCTGTTCAACGGCGAGCCCCTCAACCTGGTGGATGGCGGCCACGCCCACCGCTGCTTCTGCGACGTGAGCGACGCCATGGACGGCATCATGGCCATCCTGCGCAACGAGGGCGGCAAGGCCGACGGGGGGATCTTCAACATCGGGAACCCCGTCAACGACTACAGCGTCCGCGAGATCGCGGAGATGATGATCGCCATCTGGAAGGATCATCCCTTCCGCATCGAGCGGGGCATTCCCGAGGGCCGCATGGTGGAGACCGGCAGCGGCGACTTCTACGGCAAGGGCTACCAGGACGTGGCCCGCCGCACCCCCAGCATCAAGCGCATGAAGGAGACCTTCGGCTTCGACCCCAAGGTGTCCATGCAGGATTCGCTGAAGAAGGCCATGGACTTCTTCGTCGAGGAGCACAAGCAGCTGGAGAAGGTCGTCGAGACTGAGAACTAGCCGCCAGGCCGCGCCCATGACGCGCCGCGAACGCACCTCCCTCCTCCTGCTCTGGTTCTTCCTGGGCTTCCTGCCGCTGCTGGTCCGGCCCCTCTGGGAGCCGGACGAGGGCCGCTACGCGGAAATCCCGCGGGAGATGCTGGCCACGGGAGACTGGCTCACGCCGCGGCTCAACGGCGTGCTCTACTTCGAGAAACCGCCCCTGCAGTACTGGCTGTCGGCCCTCAGCATGAAGCTCTTCGGGGTGAATGGCGCGGCGGCGCGCCTGCCCCTGGCCCTGGCCTTCGGGCTGATGATCTGGGCGGCCTGGCGGCTGGCCCGGCGCCTGGGGGCCCGGGAGCCGCTCTGGGCGCCCTTCATGGCGGCCACGGGCCTGCTGGCCTTCCTGGTGGGGCAGCTCCTCACCCTCGATGCCCTCTTCAGCGCCTTCCTGGTGGCGGCCATCGCGGCCTTCGTGGAAGCGGTGGCCCGGCGGCGGGAGGGAGCGTCTTCCCTCGGGTGGACGCTGCTGACCTACGCCCTGCTGGCGGGCGCCATGCTCACCAAGGGGCTGGCCGAGGCGATCCTCACGGGCGGCATCCTGCTCTTCTCCCTGGTCTTCACGGGCCCTGACGCCGCGCTGCGGCGCGCGGTGCTCCGCACGGCCCTGGATCCTTTCGGCTGGCTGCTCTACCTGGTTCTGGTGGTGCCCTGGTTCTGGGCCGTGGACCGGGTGAATCCGGGTCACGCCCAGTTTTTCTTCATCCACGAGCACTTCACCCGCTTCCTCACCCACGAGCATGCCCGGCAGGGCTCCAACAACTGGCTGCTGGACAAGCTCTACTTCATCGGCATCCTCGCCGTGGGCCTGCTGCCCTGGCTGTCGGCCTCGGTCACGGGGCTAAAGCGGAGCTGGACCTTCCTGCAGGGCAGGGGGCCCCAGGGCCGGGACCACCTGGCCCGCTGGACCGTGGGGATCACGGTACTGGCCTTCCTCTGGCCCCTGGCCTTCTTCAGCCTGTCCGGCTCCAAGCTGCCGCCCTACATCCTGCCCTCCATCGTGCCCCTGGCCGCCCTGGCCTGCAGCTTCGAGCGGGACGGCGAGGAGGGGCTGGCGCTGCGCCGCATGGGGAGGGAGCTGGTCCTGCTGGGGGGCCTCTTCCTACTGGCCGCCGCCTTCTTCCGCAAGGACCTGGGGGGGCTGGTCTGGGTGTTCCTCCTCGGGGCCGCCTTCGCGGGCCTCGGCCTCTGGGCCCACCGGCCGAAGGGCCTCACGCCGCTCCGGCTGAAGGCCGCCCATGGCGCGGCCCTGTGGCTGCTCATCCTGGCGGCCCAGGCCGCGGCGGGCCCGGGCAAGTCCGTGGCGGAGCTCGTGCGGAAGGCCCCCGCCCGCGCCCAGTGGATCAGCTACGGCACCTACTTCCAGGGCCTTCCCTTTTACGCCCGAACCCGGGTGGGGGTGGTGGCGGGCACCGGGGAGCTGGCCTATGGCCGCGATCGCCTGCCGGACGCCGGACGCTGGTTCAGCGAGGATCCCGCCGCCCTGGGAGCCATGGCCGACCGCATGAAGGCCGAGGATCCTTCCAGGCCCGTGCTCGTGCTGGCCAAGCCAGCCAGCTGGAAACAGCTGAGCCGCGATGGGCAGGCCCGCTGGGAGGAAGTGGCGAGCAGTCCGGCGGCGGTGATGGCGCGCAGGCGCTAGGGCTTTTGGCTGAAGCCTATGGGCTGAGGGCTGTGGGAAGGGATTCCTGAGGCGGCCCTGCGGGCCGCGACGGTATTCACCTTTGGGCCGTTGATTCTGTTGCGGCCGCTCGATTTGCCAGGGCACGTCTTTCCTTCAGCCTATGGCCCACAGCCCACAGCCCACAGCCTACTTCACCGCTTCTTTGACCCCATGCCCGGTTTCCTTGGCGCCCTTGGCAACGCCCTTGGCCGCGGTCCTGGCGCCGTGGCCCACGGCCAGGCCGGCCTTCTTGGCCGCGTGCCCGACCGCCAGGCCGCCCTTCTTGAAGCCCTGGCCGATCTCCTTGCCCGCGCGCTTGATGTCTTCCTTCGGGCTGTCGACGGTGGCCAGGCCGGTGAGGAGGAGGAGGCTGAGGAGCGCGGGGGTCATGATCCATTCTAACGCGCTGGGCGAGAGGGACGCTTCCAGGGGAAGATGGAGGCATGGACCGACCTTCCTCCCCGCCGGATTTCCGCATTCGCCTGGCCGGCTGGCTGCGGGCCCACGCCCCGGAGCTGCTCTTTGCCATCCTGCTGCTGGCGGTGCTGCCCATGCGCGACCTCTGGGCCCCGGACGAGCCGGACTTCGCCCAGTGCGTGAAGGAGATGCGGCTCCGGGGCGGCTGGCTGCTGCCCTACCTGAACGGCGTGCCTTACAGCGAGAAGCCGATCCTCTACTACTGGGTGATGAAGGCCTCCTCCATGCTGCTGGACACGCTCACGGGCGGCCTCGGCTTCACCCAGGGCGTGGCGGCCTGGGCCCTGCGGCTGCCCTCGGTGCTGGCCGCCGTGGCCTTCCTGTCGGCGTTCCGCCGCTGGGCCGTGCGCTTCCTGGAACCGGGCACCGCGGAACCCGCGGCCCTGATCCTTGCCACCACCCCCCTCTGGTTCTGGCAGAGCCAGTTCATCCAGATCGACCTCCTCTTCTCGGCCCTGCTGGCCTGGAGCTGGCTCTGCTGGCTGGG
>JARLGO010000441.1 GCA_031292655.1 Geothrix sp. | reverse complement strand
GGAGAATCCGGCCCTGGCGGCGTCGCTCCCGGGGCTGAGCCTCTTCGAATTGGCCCGCCTCTTCGATATCCCCGTGGCCGGGGCCCACACGGCCCTGGGGGACGCCTACCTCACGGCCCAGCTGTTCCAGCGGCTCCTGCCGCTCCTGGTCGAGGCCGGCATCCACGACCTGACGAGCCTCCTCCGGATCGGAGATCCGAACCGCCAGGCGGAGAACCTCATCGGTCCCAAGGGGCAGGTGCATTTCTAGGATGCCTCCCGGTCCGGAACGGAAAAGGGCCGGGAGACGCGCTCCCGGCCCTTTTCTGAATGTCCTGGGTTCAGTGGCTGGCGCTGCCTTCGGCGCCCACGCCGACATAGGTCCGCACCTTTTCCGATTCGAACATCTCCTCGGCCGATTCCTCCCGCTTGAACAGCGAAACGAGGATGCCGACCAGGAAGGCCGCGCTCATGGAGATGATGGCGGGGCTCTTCATGGGGAAGGGAGCCTTGCTCACCTGAGCGACCGCCTGGTCCTTAGCGGCCTTGGCGGCGGCCAGCGCGGCGGGGAACGCACCGCCCTGGAGCACGGCGATATCCGCCTGATCGGTCGCGAGGGCCTTGGTCTTGTTGGCCTTGACCTTCAGGTTGAGGTCGGGGATGGCCAGGTCCACCTGGAGCGAAGCGGCATGCGCCTGCAGGGTGGTCAGGGCTTTGGCCGTGTCCTTCGAGTAGCCATCGAGCCGGGTGAAGGTGGCCACGGCAGTGGCGCGAGCCTTGACCGCGCCATCCTGGAACACGTCCTCCCAAACGGTCGGGGAGAGGACGATCAGGATCACGGCCAGGAACAGGCCCGTATACATGCTCGCGACGGCGCCGCCAGTGGTGAAGCGCTTCCACTTGATGGACATCAGGAGAGCGGGGAAGTTGGCGCTGGCGGCCACGGCGAAGGCCAAGCCCACCATGAAGGCCACATTCTGCTTCTTGAAGAGGAGGCCCAGCAGGATGGCGATGACGCCGATGCCGACCGTGGAGATCTTGGCCACCTTCATTTCTTCCTGATCGTTCTTGACCTTGCCGTGGCGGAACACGCCCACGTAGAGGTCATGGGAGACGGCAGACGCACCCGCCAGGGTGAGGCCGGCCACCACTGCGAGGATCGTGGCGAAGGCCACGGCGGCGAGGAAGCCCAGGAAGGGGCCACCGCCCAGGTGCTCGGCCAGGGCCAGGGCCGACATGTTGCCGCCCGCATCGATGGAGGTGATGAAGGTCTTGCCGACGAGGATGGCCGCGCCGAAGCCGATGGTGACGGTGAGGATGTAGAAGTAGCCGATGAAGCCCGTGGCGTAGAAGACCGACTTGCGGGCTTCCTTGGCGTTGGGAACCGTGTAGAACCGCATCAGAACGTGGGGCAGGCCGGCGGTGCCGAACATGAGGGCCAGGCCCAGGGAGAAGGCGTCCAGGGGCTTGGTGATCAGTCCGCCCGGCTCAAGGAACTTGGGCGAGTAGAGCCGAACCGCTTCCGAGAACATCTGGGGATAGCTCCAGTGGAAGGAGTTCATCGTGAGGATGACGAGGAAGGTGGCGCCGCCGAGGAGCAGGCAGGCCTTGATGATCTGCACCCAGGTGGTGGCCAGCATGCCGCCGAAGAGGACGTAGCAGATGATGAGGATGCCGACCAGGATGATGGCCGATTCGTAGGGCAGGTTGAACATCAGCTGGATCAGGGTGCCGGCGCCCACCATCTGGGCGGTCATGTAGAACAGCACCGTGACGAGGGAGCCCACCGCGGCGGCGGTCTTGACAGGCTGGGGGTGGAGCCGGAAGGCCACCACGTCCGACAGGGTGTACTTGCCGAGGTTGCGCAGGGGCTCGGAGATGAGGAACATGACGATGGGCCAGCCCACCAGCCAGCCCACGGAATAGATCAAGCCGTCGTAGCCCTTGAGGGATACGAGCCCGGCGATGCCCAGGAAGGAGGCGGCGCTCATGTAGTCGCCCGCCAGGGCCAGACCGTTCTGGAAGCCCGTGATGCCGCCGCCGGCGGCGTAGAACTGGGCGGCGTTCTTGGTCTTCTTGGCAGCCCAGTAGGTAATGCCAAGGGTCACGGCCACGAAGGCCAGGAAGAAGAAGATGGCCATGGGACTCAGGGTCCCGATGATCGACTGCGGTTGAGCCTGCATGTTGGTCACCTCTCCATCTTTTCTTTGACGGCCTTGACCATCGGGTCGTATTTACCGTTGGCCCAGAAGACGTACACCCCGGTCAGGATCCAAGAAAGGACGATGACGCCCACCGCGATGGGGATCCCGATGGTGATGGACGATCCCGCGCTGATCTTTTCCGCCAGGTAGGCCTTGTTGTATGCGATCAGGGCGATGAAACCGAAGTAGAGCACCAGTTCGAGGGTGGTGAGAATCGACGAGATTCTGTCCTTTTTCCTTACTAGTTCCAGAAAGTCTGGATCCTCCAATATCTGATGTACGGTCTTGGGGGACATTGCTTCTCTCCTTAGGAAAGGTGGATGGGAAGGCAAGGGCTGCGGCATGGGGGGAGCCAGGGTGATGGCGGGCCGCTACGTTTCCGGTGCCAGGCATGGGACGCGCCTAGATGGGCGAACGAATTCAAAGTTTCGGGGATTGAGGTGCAAGTATGAGCCAGGTTCCCCTCGGAAGGGAAGCCTGTTTGTGGACCTTGGGGTTCCATGCCGGAAAATGACCATCTGAACCGTGCGATGGAGGTTCTGCGGCCCGGATTCACGTTCGTGCGGTAATTGAAATCCCCGGCTCAGCCGACGGTCCAGGTGCCACCGGATTCATCTTCCTCCGGTGCGAAATCCGTTTTTCGGAGGCGGCGGGACCGGGCCACGGTCACGGTGCAGGGTGCCTGGGCCGCCACCGGGCTCGATACGCTGCCCAGCAGGGTCCGACGCAGCGAGCTGGCCCGCGCGCCGATCACCACGTGGTCCACGTGATTGGCGTTCACGTACTGCAGGATGGCCGAGGCGGGATCCGGGGACTCCAGCACGTGAAAGCTGATGCGGCTCTCTTCGAGGTCAAGGGGTTTGGCCCAGGCCTTCAGGGCCACGAGGCGCTGGAGGTGAAGGTTCCTGCCCTCGGCGTCATGCGTGGCGTCCAGGGTGATGAGCCCCTGCTTGAGTACGTTCAGGCAGGCCACGCGGGCGCCGGGCAGGGTCGTGAGCATCCGCGCCACCATGGTCAGCAGCGTTCCCGCGATGGGGGCGGCCTCGGGGGAGAGATCCACG
>JARLGO010000440.1 GCA_031292655.1 Geothrix sp. | reverse complement strand
GTGGATGGTGCCGGGGCGGTCGCTTTGCGCCATGAGCCAGGCCATGTCGTCGCAGCCGTACTGGCCCAGCATGACCTCCCTCGGCACGCTGTGGTGGAGGATGCTGCCCTGGCCATCGGGGCGGCCCCGTTCGAGGTTCTTGCGACGGCTTTCGGAAGGATCCACCCAGACGTAAAGCACGGAGGCCTTTTCGAGGATGGCGGGAGACAGGGTCTGGAAGGCCGTCTCATAGCCGTGGGGCGGGCAGAGGGGAAAGATCGAGCCGTGGGCGCCGCCCCGGGCGGCTTCGATGACGAGCGTGCGGCCGGTCTTGTCCTGGGCGTTCTGGCGGTTGAGGGCGTCCAGTTCGGCCCGGCACTCGGCCTCCAGGACCTCGGCCATGCGCACCCGGATGCGGTGCGGAATCTCCCCCAGGGGCTGGGCGAGGCCGACCTTGGCGTGGGCGGCATCCAGGCGGTCGAAGAGGTGCTGGGCGGCGCTGGCCACCAGGGTTTGGTTGCCGGCCATGAGGTTGGCATGGTCCTCGTTCAGCAGCTCGATGAGGACGGCCCAGGTCCAGGGATCCCGGAAGGGGCGGTTGGGCCCCAGGTAGTAGGCGTAGTCCAGGCCGTTCGCCTTCAACGCGTCGTCGATGCGGTGCATGAGGTGGACGTAGGGGTAGTCGTCCAGCTGCAGGGTGGGGCCCATGTGGAAGTCGTTCCGGCACTGGTCCGGCGTGAGGCTGGCCAGGTACCGGCGCACCTCCGACTTGCCCGAGGCCGGCAGGCTGAAGAGGAGAACCGTGTCGAGGAGCTGGCTCATGGGATCCACCGTGCGAATCCCCAAATATGCCACGCCACCTGGGTCCGTGCTCATGTTATGCCTGGAGCATGCGTGACCGCGAAATCGTCGAGCGCGTCCGGGACGCGACGGACCTGCTGGCCCTGGTGGGGTCGGCGGTCAAGCTGCGCAAGCAGGGCTCGGCCCATGTGGGCCTCTGCCCCTTTCACGCCGAGCGCAGCCCCAGCTTCCAGGTGGTGCCGGGCCGCGGCTTCTACCACTGCTTCGGCTGCGGCAAGCACGGCGACGCCTTCGCCTGGCTCATGGAGCGGGAGGGCATGACCTTTCCCGAGGCGCTGGAGCAGTTGGCCCGGGCCGCGGGCATCGACCTGCCCCAGCGCCGGGAACGGCCCTCCGCCGAGGTGGACCTGGAGACCCGCATGCGCTCCGCCCTGGACGCGGCCCAGGCCTTCTTCGAGGCGCAGCTGGCCCGGCACGAGGGGGCCCGGGCCTACCTGCGCGATCGCGGCTACGAGGGCCCCTTCCTGGCGGAAGCCGGCTTCGGCCTGGCGCCGGACGCCTGGGACGCCCTGGTGAACCACCTCCGTGGCCTCAATTTCTCCGGCGAACTGCTGGAGCAGGCCGGCCTGGCCAGCCGCAGCGAGCGGGGCACGCAAATCGACTTCCTCCGCAACCGGCTCACCATCCCCATCCACGACGCCCGGGGCCGGGTGGTGGCCTTCGGTGGGCGGATCATGGGCGACGGACAGCCCAAGTACCTCAACACGCGCGACACGCCCCTCTTCCACAAGGGGGGCACCCTCTTCGGCTTCCACCGCGCCAAGGGCGCCATGAAGGACGGGGCCCTGGTGGTGGAGGGCTATTTCGACGTGCTGCAGCTCCACCAGCACGGCATCCACCAGGCGGTCGCGCCCCTGGGCACGGCCCTCACCGAGGAGCACCTGAAGGCCCTGGGCCGCTTCACCCGCCGGGTCATCCTCTGCTTCGACGGCGATGCCGCCGGCCGCCGGGCCATGGAAAAGAGCCTGCGGATGGCCCTGCCCCTGGGTTTCGAGGTGCGCCTCCTGGAACTGCCCCAGGGCGAGGATCCCGACACCTGGTGCCTCAAGCTGGGCGGCGAGGCCTTCGGCGACCTGCTGCGGGCCGCGCCGGACTGGACCGCCTTCATGGTGGACCGGGCCATGGAGGGCAAGGATCTCCGCCGCATCACGGACCGCATGGGCGCCTTCAAGGACCTCCTGGACTTCCTGCCCTTCCTCCCCCGCACCACGGAAAGCCGGGACCTCTTCGCCAGCCTGGCTCACCAGCTCCAGGTGCCCCTCCAGGAACTGGACCGGGCCGTGCGGGGCCGGCAGGCGCCCGCGCAGCAACCGGAGGAGCCCCCCCCGACGGCTCCCCTCCTGCCCAACCTGGACGAGCTCATTCGCGGTCTCCTCCTGCTGAGCGCCGCCGGCCAGTGGCGGCGCATCCAGGAGGTCCCGCCCGCCTGGTGGGAGAGCTTGGAGGGCGCGCCCCTGCTTCAGGCCCTGCTGGATGCGGAGGGCGATCCCACCCGCCTGCCGGAAGGTGCCGTGGCGGCCCTCCGCCATCTGGAGGCCCAGGCCAGCCGCCAGGACGAGGCCGGCCGGGACGCCGAGGCCCTGCTCACGAAACTCGAAGGCCGCTATGTGGACCGCGAGCTCCAGGCCAACAATCGCCTCCTCCAGGATCCCGCCACGGTGGTGGACCCGGCCCTGATGAGCCGGGTCATGGCCAGGCAAAACGACCTCCTGGCCCGCCAGAAAGAGCTTTCCCGCCGGCGGAGGGGCCCGCGCTGACCGGCTCCTGGATCTCGGCCCTTGCCTGAAATCGTAGATTCCCTATACTGAAAAGTTCCGGACTCGGCCGGTACATTGGCCGAGTTCTGCACATCCCTCGGCCACCGGGTCCCCCGGTCCGACGTTCGCAGCGCTCTTTGAGGTACGAATGGTTCCGACGCCGCACCGCGATAGCTACTACACCCTGACCAAAGCCCTCATTTCCATCGGAAGGAAAAACGGATTCCTGCTGGTCGACCAGCTCAACGACTTCCTCCCCATGACCGCCTCCAGTCCCCTGGACCTCGAGGTGATGATGGGTCTGTTCGCGCGGCTGGGTGTGGGCATCGGCGCCACGGAGGAAGAGGCCCAGGCCGCCCGCGAGGCCATCGAGCCCGAATTCATCCTGGTGGACGGCGGCGGCAAGGGCGAGAAGGACCTCGAAGTCGAGATCGACAGCCCCGACAGCGACAAGTTCAACGATCCGGTCCGCATGTACCTCAAGGAGATGGGCACGGTGCCCCTCCTCAAGCGCGAGGACGAGGTCGAGATCGCCAAGCGCATCGAGATCGGCGTCCGCAGCGTCATGCGGGCCCTCTCCCGGTCCCGCCTGGCCGCCAGCCTGCTCATCGACATCGGCCGGATGCTGAAGGAGAACCCGGGCAAGATCCGGGAGGTGGTCGGCCTCTCCGATGAGGTGGACGACGACGAGGATGCCGAGAGCACCTCCGCCACCCAGCACGTGCACCACCAGTTCGAGAAGCTGCTGGTTTTCGATCAGGCCCTGCAGGACCTCCTGGCCCTCAAGGTCCAGGTCGACGCCGGCACCAAGACCCTGCCCAAGCGCCGCAAGCTCGACAAGGAAATCCTCCAGGCCCGGGGCCGGCTCTCGCGCCAGATCCGGAAGCTGGGGCTCAACAGCCTGGCCGTCACCCGCCTCATCGACCGCATCACCCACCAGCACAGCCAGGTGATGGCCGGCGAGCGCAAGTGCCGCGAACTGCGGGACCGCCTCAAGAACCCCGCCTTCGCCAAGCTGAAGGACAAGTACAAGGACGAACTGGCCCACATCGAGAAGACCCTGGCGGACTTCTTCATCAAGTACGAGACCGTCAGCGAGCAGTTCCACAAGGACTTCAACAGCCTCAAGGGCGCCGAGAGCATCAGCCGCGCCGCCAAGGCCGAGCTCATCGAGGCCAACCTCCGCCTGGTGGTCTCCATCGCCAAGCGCTACACCAACCGCGGCCTGCAGTTCCTGGACCTGATCCAGGAGGGCAACATCGGCCTCATGAAAGCCGTGGACAAGTTCGAGTACAGCCGCGGCTTCAAGTTCTCGACCTACGCCACCTGGTGGATCCGGCAGGCCATCACCCGCGCCATCGCGGACCAGGCCCGCACCATCCGCATCCCCGTGCACATGATCGAGACCATCAACAAGCTCATCCGCACCCAGCGCGAGCTGGTGCAGAAGCTGGGCCGGGAACCCTCCAGCGAGGAGATCGCCCATGCCATGGACATGCCCGTGGGCAAGGTGCGCAAGGTGATGAAGATCGCCCAGGAGCCCATCTCCCTGGAGACGCCCATCGGCGAGGAGGAGGATTCCCACCTCGGCGATTTCATCGAGGACAAGACCGTGGTCTCCCCCGTGGAGCAGGTGGTCCAGCAGCGCCTCAAGGAGACCGTCCGCAACGTGCTCAACACCCTCAGCGAGCGCGAGGAGCGCGTCCTGCGCATGCGCTTCGGCGTGGGCGACGACGGCTCGGAGCACACGCTGGAGGAGGTGGGCAGCGAGTTCGCCGTCACCCGCGAGCGCATCCGCCAGATCGAGTCCAAGGCGCTGCGGAAAATCAGGCATCCCCGCTATTCCAAGACCTTGAAGGCCTTCCTGGGATAGTCAGCCTGAGCCCGTGACCGACGCCAAATCCCCCTTCGCGCCCCTCCGCAGCCGCCTCTTCCTGGCGATCTGGATCGCGGCCATGGCCTCGAACGTGGGGACCTGGGTCCAGAGCGTGGGCGAGAAGTGGCTCATGTCGGAGCTCAGCCGGTCCCCGCTGCTCATGAGCCTCATCGAGACGGGCGCCACCCTGCCCATGCTGATCCTGTCCATGCCCGGCGGCGCCATCGCCGACATCGTGGACCGGCGCCGCCTGCTCCTGCTCACCCAGGGCTGGATGCTGCTGGCGGCCTCGGCCATGGCCATCCTGTCGGCCCTGCATCTCGTGACGCCGGGCCTGCTCATCACCATGTCCCTGCTGCTGGGCGTGGGGGCCGCCCTGAACGCGCCGGCCTGGCAGGCCTCGGTGCCTGACCTGGTGCCCAAGGACCAGATCGCCGCGGGCGTGGCGCTCAACAGCGCGGGCTTCAACGTGAGCCGGGCCATTGGCCCCGCCCTGGGCGGCCTCGTGGTGGGCTGGCTGGGCGCGACCTGGGCCTTCGCCCTCAACGCGGTCTCCTTCATCGGCGTGCTGGTGGTGCTGAAGGGCTGGAAGCGCCAGCCGGTCACCACGGACCTGCCCGCCGAGCGGTTCGCCGCGGCCATGAAGGTGGGCTTGCGCTACACGCGCCATCGCCGGGCCCTCCAGGTGATCCTGCTGCGGGGGGGCGGGTTCGTGTTCTTCGGAGGACCGATCTTCTCCCTCCTGCCCACCCTGGCCATCCACCACCTCCACCTGGGCTCCACCGGCTTCGGGCTCCTGCTGGGGTGCATCGGGGCGGGCGCCGTGGGCGCCACCCTGGTCCTTCCCGCCCTGAGGGCGAGGATCAGCCCCAACGCCCTCCTGGCCATCGCCACGTCCACCTTTGCGGCCGGCCTGCTGGTGCTCGCCTTCGTGGTCCGCACGGTCCCGGTGGCCCTGGCCCTCCTGGTCTGCGGCGCGGGCTGGCTGTCGGTGCTGAGCACCTGCAACACCGGCGTCCAGCTCTCGGTCCCCTCCTGGGTGCGGGCCCGGGCCCTGGGCGTCTACATCACCGTCTGGGGGGGCGCCATGGCCAGCGGCGCGGCCTTCTGGGGCCTGGTCGGCGAGCGGTGGGGCATCCACGTGGCCTTTGCCGCGGCGGGGATCGGCATGCTGTCGATGCTGGCCCTCACCGCCCGCCTGAAGATCCAGGCCCTGGAGGAGCCCATGGACCTGAGCCCCCACCGCCTGGAACCCCATTCCCCCCAGCCCATCCATCCGGACGAGGGGCCCATCCTCACGGTCCTGGTCTACCTGGTGCCCGAGGCCCGCAAGACGGCCTTCCAGGAGGCCATGCGGGAGGTCCGCCGCATCCGCATCCGGGACGGCGCCGTCCGCTGGTCGCTCTTCCAGGACCTCTCCTCCCCCGAGCCGGGTTTGTTCCGGTTCTCGGAGAGCTTTCTCAGCTCCAGCTGGGGCGAGCATCTCCGCCAGCACCACCGCGCCACCATGGAGGACCGCGCCATGTTCCGCAGGGCCTACGGCCTGAGCGTCGATGGGCGGCCCCGGATCCGGCACATGGTCGCCGC
>JARLGO010000439.1 GCA_031292655.1 Geothrix sp. | reverse complement strand
TGCTGGGGCTGCGGGGCTGCGGTCCCTGGACCGCCCAGTACGTCCTGATGCGGGGCTTCGGCTTCCGCGACTGCGTGCCCGTGGGCGATGCGGGTCTCACCCTCGCCCTGCAGCGTTGGTTCGGCCTCGACACGCGCCCGGATGGTCCCGAGACCCTCCGCCTGATGGCGCCCTTCGCCCACCACCGCAGCCTCGCCACCTTCCACTTCTGGTCCAGCCTGAAAGGGGTCCCCGCATGAGCCGCCTCCCTCGGATCGACACGCCCCTCGGCCCCGTCCAGGCGGCCTTCGACGCCGATGGCGCCGTCATCTACCTGGGCTTTGCCGAGCACGAGTTCCGGGAAGCCCTACTGGCGAAGGTGGCCCGCCTGGGGCCCGCGCCTCCGGGGAGGGACGCGATGGCCCGCCTGCAGGGGCAGCTGGAGGCCTATGCCACCGGGGGCCTCAGGGCCTTCGAGGTCCCGTTCCGGATGCATGGGAGCCCCTTCGAACTGCGGGTCTGGGCGGCCCTCCAGCGCATCCCCTTTGGCGAGACCCGCAGCTATGGGCAGCTGGCCGCGGACCTGGGCGATCCGAAGCTCAGCCGGGCCGTGGGCCGGGCCAACGGCGCCAATCCCGTCTCCATCCTCGTGCCCTGCCACCGGGTGATCGGCGCCAAGGGAGCCCTCACGGGTTATGCGGGGGGCCTGGCCCTGAAGGAGCGGCTGCTCCGGCTGGAGGGTGCGATCAGGGGCTGATCTTGCGCAGGGGCCCCCGCTCCAGCTCCAGGCGCGTCTCTTCTCTGGCGCCGAAGGCCGCCTGCAGCACGGCCAGGCCGCGGCCCATGTCCACGGGGCCGCAGCTGAAGAAATCCACGGCGGCAAAGCCGTGCTCGGGCCAGGTGTGGATGGCCAGGTGGCTTTCCGCGATGATCACGGCGCCGCTCACGCCATGGGGGCTGAAGTGGTGGAAGCTGTGGGTGACCACCGTGGCGCCGGAGGCCCCCGCGGCCTGGAGCATGGCCGTGGTGACCCGGTCGAGATCGGCCAGGGCCGCGGCGTCGCAGCCGGTGAACTCCACCAGGAGGTGGTGCCCCAGCGCGGTCACGGGCGCCTCGTCATCAGGGCCACGCATTCCACGTGGCCGGTGAGGGGGAAGAGATCCAGCACGGCCAGCTGGTCCAGGTTCCAGGTGGCGGCCAGGCGCTTCACGTCCCGGCAGAAGGCTGCGCCATCGCAGCCCACCAGCACGAGGGTGCTGGCGCCGGCGGTCCCGAGGCGGTCACAGAGGGCCGGTTCCAGCCCCGCCCGGGGCGGATCCAGCAGGATCAGGTCCCCTTGGGCGCCGAGGCCTTCGGGCACCCAGGCGGCCACGTCCGCCACCAGGCATTCCGCCGGGAGCCCGGCGGCCTCGAGGTTGCGCCGGGCCCAGGCCACGGCGGCTTCGCCGGATTCCACCAGGACCCGGTGCTGGAAGCGGCCGGCCAGCAGCATGGAAAAGAGGCCCACGCCGCCATAGAGGTCGTAGAGCGTCCCGCCCTTCAGGTCCCAGGAGCGCAGCAGCCCGCCGAAGGCCTCCGCCGCCCAGGGCGGGCAGACCTGGAAGAAGGCGCCGGGCGCGTGGAGGAGCGTGGCCGCCCCCAGGCGGTGGCGGATGGGCTCGGTGCTGGGGTGCCAGCCGTCGGGCTCGAGCTGCCAGGTGCGTCCGCGCTCGTCGGTGGCCCACACGGTCTGGGCCGGGGTTCCGGTGGACAGCTCCCAGCGGCCGGGGCGGGTGGGCAGGGCCCGGCCGGTGAGGGCCTCCTGAAGCCGGGGGATCGCCTCGGAAAGGGGATCGGCCGCAGCCGGGCAGGCCGAGACGGGGACCAGGACGTGGCTGTGCCGCTGGAAATAGCCCAGGGCCGCCCCGTCCCAGTGCAGCTGGATCCGGTGCCGGCGGGCCGAATCGGGGGCGGGATGCCAGGTCCAGGGGGTGTCCTCGCCGAATTGACGGCGCAGGAGGTCGGCCGCCATCTGGCGTTTCAGCTCGGTCGCCTGGGAGCCCGCCTCCCACAGCTCGCAGCCCCCACAGGTTCCGGCGACGGGGCAGGCGGCCCGGGCCCGCCGGGGATCGCGGGTGATCCAGCGGGTGACGCGCCCCTCGCCATGCCGGGCCTTCCAGATGACCTGGGCCTCCACGACCTCGCCCGGAAAGAGGGCCAGGGGGGCCTCCAGGAGCAGGAGGCGGCCGTCCCCGGACCGGCCCACACCCTTGCCGCCCCAGGCCAACCGCTCGATGGACCCGCTCCAGCTTTCAATCCTCGCGGGAGAATTCCGATATGCTGGCGGCAGCTTGGCCTTCCTGGAGCTTGATTCCGCCTTGCGATTCACCGTGGCCCTCCCACCAGAGCACCGTAGCACCCTCCTGGACCGGGTTGCCGGAGAGATGCGCCGCGCCCTGGTGTTCGTGGACTGCGGCCCGGCGGATGTGGTCCTCGGGGTGGCCGGGGAGGGCCTGTTTGCCGGTTGCGGAACCTGGCCCGGGGCCGAGGCCGCCCTGGCCCTCATGAAGGCGGGCTGGGAGCGCGCCAAGGACCGGCGGTCCATGGCGCGCCTCCATGAAGTGGGCCGGGCCCTGGCCTCCGAACAGAACCTGGACCGCCTGCTGGACCTGATCCTCACCAAGGCCCGGGAACTGCTGAAGGCCGAGGCCGGCTCCATCTACCTGCTGACCGGCGAGGGGGAGCGCCGGGAACTGCTGTTCGCCCACACCCAGAACGCCAAGGTGCGGCTGCCCTTCCACCGCGTCCTCATGCCTGTCTCCGACCGGACGCTCGCCGGCTTCGTGGCCCTCAGCCGGGAGAGCCTCAACATTCAGGATGTCTATCGGATCCCCGAGGGGGCCCCCTACCGGTTCAACGACAGCTTCGACCGGCAGGCCGGCTACCACACCACCTCGGTGCTGGTGGTCCCCATGCAGGACACGGAAGGCGAGGTGCTGGGCATCCTCCAGCTGCTGAACCGGCTGGACGAGGAGGCCGGCGGCGGGGGCGTCTTCACGGCCGAGGACCAGAACCTGGCCCAGAGCCTCGCGGGGCAGGCGGCGGTGGCCGTGAAGAATGCGCAGCTGCGCGAGGAGATCGAGCAGCTGTTCGAGGGCTTCGTGGCGGCCTCGGTGACCGCCATCGAGGCCCGGGACCCGGTGACCAGCGGCCATTCGGGCCGGGTGGCCGACCTGACCGTGGGCCTGGCGGAGGCTGTCAATGCCACGCCCAACGGCGCCTACGGCGGGCTGGTCTTCACGGACCGGAAGCTGCGGGAGGTCCGCTATGCGAGCCTGCTCCACGATTTCGGCAAGGTGGGCGTCCGGGAGCAGGTGCTGGTGAAGGCCAAGAAGCTGGATCCCGGCCAGCTGGAGATGATCCTCCAGCGGCTCCGCCAGCGGGAGCTGGAAGAGGCCCTGGACCTGCTTTCCGAGGCCTGGCGCAGCGGGGAGCGCTTCGACGGGGCGCGCTGGGAGCAGGTGGTCCGGGACCGCCAGGCGGTGACCGACCAGCTCATGCACCTGGTCTGCCAGAGCAACGAACCCACGGTCCTGGCCCAGGAGGTGGCCGATGGCCTGGGCCTGCTGGAGAACCTCACCTACACTCACTGGAGCGGCGAGCGCCGGGAGCTGGTCGAGGCGGAGTCCCTGGCCAGCCTGCGGATCCGCAAGGGCAGCCTGTCCGAGGCCGAGCGGCTCGAGATCGAAAGCCACGTCACCCACACCTTCCGGTTCCTGGAGCGCATCCCCTGGACCCGGGACCTCTCGGGCATTCCCGAGATCGCCTACGCCCACCATGAGCGCCTCAGCGGCCGCGGCTATCCCCGCCGCCTGGGGGCCTCCGAGATCCCCGTCCAGAGCCGGGCCATGGCCATCGCGGACGTGTTCGATGCCCTCACCGCCCGGGACCGCCCCTACAAGGGCGCCGTGCCCCTGGACCGCAGCCTGGCCATCCTGGAGGAAGAGGCCCGGGACGGGGCCCTGGACCACCCCCTGCTGGACCTGTTCATCGAGGCCCGGGTGTTCGAGCGGACGGTGCCGCGGACCTGAGGGTGGAGGCAAAGCCTCAGAGACGGTAGGCTATAGGATTGGAGTGCCCATGTCTGAACGCGAACCACGTACGATCGATCTGCAGGGGATCATGGACCTGCTGCCCCACCGCTACCCGATGCTGCTGGTGGACCGGATCCTCGATTTCGAGCCCAAGCAGTGGATCCGCGGGCTGAAGAACCTCAGCTTCAACGAGGCGGTCTTCCAGGGGCACTTCCCCAGCCGCCCGGTGTTCCCCGGCGTCTACATCGTGGAGGCCATGGCCCAGACCGGCGGCTGCCTGCTCATGCGGGAATACGAGGATCGCGCCCGGAAGGTGATCTACTTCATGGGGATCGATGCCGTGAAGTTCCGCAAGCCGGTGCTTCCGGGCGATCAGATGGTCATGGAAGTGAAGGTGATCCAGTTCAAGGGCCGCATCTGCAAGATGCGGGGCGAGGCCTTCGTGGACGGCCAGAAGGTCGCCGAGGCGGAATTCATGTCCATGCTGATGGACCTGGCGGATGGAGAGGGTAAATGAGCGTTCAGATCCATTCGAGCAGCGTGGTGAGTCCGGAGGCCCGGCTGGGTGAGGGCGTGGTCGTCGGCCCCTTCTGCCTCATCGAGGGCAATGCCGTGATCGGGGCCCGCACCCAGCTGCGCAGCCACGTGGTGATCGGCCCCCACACCGAACTCGGCGAGGACAATGACATCTATCCCCACGCCACCCTGGGCATGGGGCCCCAGGACCTGAAGTTCAAGGGGGCGCCCACCCGCCTGAAGGTGGGCCACCGGAACGTGATCCGCGAGGGCTGCACCCTCCATCGGGGCACCGAGGGCGGGGGGGGGCTCACCACCCTGAACGATGACAACTTCCTCATGACGGGCGCCCATGTGGCCCACGACTGCCACGTGGGCAGCAAGAACATCTTCGCCAACTGCGCCACCCTGGCGGGCCATGTCGAGGTCGGCGACGGCTGCAACATCGGCGCCTTTTCCGCCGTGCACCAGTTCTGCCGCGTGGGCGACCATGCCTTCATGGGCGGCTTCACCGTGGCCACCCAGGACGTGCTGCCCTACATGAAGACCGTCGGCGCCCGGGATACCAAGAGCTACGGCGTGAACACCATCGGCCTCCAGCGCAAGGGCTTCTCCCTGGACGTGGTCGAGGGCCTGAAGAAGGCCCATCGCCTGCTGTTCCACGCGGGATTGCTTCGCGAAGAGGCCATGGCCCGGGCCGAGAAGGAACTGGGCCACATCCCCGAGGTCGCCTACCTCCTGAGGTTCATCCGCGAGGCCAAGCGGGGCGTGCATCGTGGCTGAACGCCGCCATGCGACCCTCGCGATCATCGGCCTTCCCAACGCCGGCAAGTCCACCCTCCTGAACGCCCTGCTCGGCCAGAAGCTGGCGGCCACGAGCCAGATCCCCCAGACCACGCGAACCCGGGTCCTGGGCGTCGTGGATCGCGGAGAGGTCCAGCTGGCCTTCCTCGATACGCCGGGCATCCACCTGCCCAAGCACGCCCTCAACGAGCGCATGATGGCCCATGTGGAGCAGGCCCTGGAGGAAGCGGACCTGCTGCTCTGGGTCGTCGATGCCGACGACTACCTGGGCACCGGAGAGCATGCGCTGGCCAAGCGCCTGCGCAAGCTGGGGCGGCCCACCTACCTGCTGCTCAACAAGGTGGACCTGCTGTCCAAGGGGCGCCTGCTGGGCAAGATCGCGACCTACAAGGAACTGCTCCCCTTCAAGGAGATCGTCCCCATCAGCGCCAAGATGGGCTTGAACCTGGATCCCCTCTGGATGATCCTCGAACGGGACGCCGCGCTGCCCGGCTGGCTCCATGAGGAGGAGGTCTTCACGGACCAGACCGAACGGACCCTGGCCTCCGAGTTCATCCGCGAAAAGGTGCTCCGCAAGACCCGGGAGGAAGTCCCCCACGGCGTGGCGGTGCTCATCGAACAGTGGCTGGAGCCGGGGCAGGAGGACTATCCCGCAGACCTGGGCCCCGAGGGCGTCTTCATCGCGGCCCAGATCCTGGTGGATCGCGACGGCCATCGCAAGATCCTGCTCGGCAGCGGCGGAGAGATGATCAAGGACATCCGCCAGAGCGCCCAGCGCGAGCTGAAGAAGCTGCTTCAGCGGCCGGTGCGCCTGGAGCTCTTCGTGAAGGTGGACGAGGGCTGGCGGGACCGGCCCGATCGGCTGGACCGGCTTTCGATCTAAATGGAAAGGTCCGTCGCGCGGTGCTCCTCGTCGAGGGGCACCAGGCCTTCCGTGCCCGTGACGGAGCTGTACTGGTTCCGGTCCGGATCGAACGCGAAGACCTCGCCGGTCTCGATCTTGTAGACCCATCCGTGCAGGTGGAGCATGCCGCTGGCCACGGCCTTGGCCACGGCGGGGTGCCGCCGCAGGTTCTCCAGCTGGACCAGCACGTTCTCCTCGACCGTGGCGTGAAGCAGGGCCTGACCCTGGAGATGGCCGTAGCTCTCCCACATGATGCGTTCGGTGTCGCGAGCGTAGGACAGCCAGGACTTGGTGGCCGGCAGCCCCTCCAGGTGCTCGGGCTCTAGCAGGGCCTTCATGGCACCGCAGTTGGAGTGGCCGCAGATGATGATGTCCTTCACCTTCAGGCTGGCCACCGCGAACTCGATGCCGGCGGCCATCCCGCCCATGCTCTCGAAGGGCGGCACGAGATTCCCCACGTTGCGCAAGATGAAGAGCTCGCCGGGCTGGGTCTGGGTGATCAGGTTCGGGCTGATGCGCGAATCGGAGCAGGTGATGAAGAGCGTCTCCGGCGTCTGGTCCCGCTGGTCCAGCCGCTCGAACAGCTCTTTGTGGGAACTGAAGATCTGGGTCTGGAATTGGTGGATGCCGCGGACGAGTTTCTGCATTTCAGGATTCTACCTGGGGTCCGATCCCGAGTTGAAACAGACTCTCAAAGGCTCAGGTTGGCCAGATGTTGTTCCGAGGTGATGGGGATGTTCGGTTCGTCGTGGATGATCTTGCCGTCCCGGAGCTTCACGATGCGATGGGCATGCCGGGCGATGTCCTCCTCGTGGGTGACCAGGATGATGGTGTTGCCCTTCTGGTACAGCTCCTCGAACAGGGCCATGATCTCGATGCTGGTCTTGGAATCCAGGGCCCCGGTGGGCTCATCCGCCAGCAGGATGGACGGGTCGTTCACCAGGGCCCGGGCGATGGCGACGCGCTGGCGCTGGCCGCCCGAGAGCTGGTTGGGCATGTGGTCGCTGCGGGTGCCGAGGCCCACATTTTCCAGGGCCTTCAGGGCCATCTGGTGCCGTTCCGCGGGTTTCCTGCCCGCGTAGATCAGCGGCAGTTCCACGTTCTGGAGGGCGGTGGTGCGGGCCAGCAGGTTGAAGGTCTGGAAGACGAAGCCGATCTCCTCGTTGCGGATCTTGGCCAGGTCATCGTCCGTCATGGCCGAGGCCAGCTTGCCGTTCAGCTCGTAGGTGCCGTCCGTGGGGGTGTCCAGGCAGCCGATCACGTTCATCATCGTGGACTTGCCCGAACCGGACGGGCCCATGATGGCCACGTACTCCCCCCGGCGGATCTCCATGGAGACCCCGTCCAGGGCCCGGACTTCCATGTCCCCCATCTGATAGAACTTGGTGATGTTGGTGAGCCGGATCAGTGGCGCTTCGGTCATGGAGTCCTCAATCGACCCTATCGGGGTTCCCCCATCTTCGCAGATGTGGGCGTGCCGGTTTAGGCGCAGTCATGGGGCTAGGGGTCCACTTCGAGCAGCACGGCCAGGCCCAGGCCCCCCCCGATGCCGAGGGTGGCGACCCCCAACCCGCCGCCCCGCTGCCGCAGCTGATGGATCAGGGTGCAGACGATGCGGGCGCCGCTGGCGCCAATGGGGTGGCCCAGGGCCACGCCCCCGCCCGCGACATTCAGCCGTTCCGGGGGGATCGCGAGCTGCCGCTGGCAGACGAGCAGCTGCGCCGAGAAGGCCTCGTTCAATTCCCAGAGGTCGATATCGGCCACGGTCATCCCCTTGGCGGCGAGGAGGCGCCGCACGGCGGGAACGGGGGCCTCGCCCATGTCCAGGGGATCCACGCCAGCCTCGCTCCAGCCCAGGAGCCTGGCCAGGGGCTTCGCGTCCCCGGCCTGGTCCCGCCGGGAGAGCAGCAGGGCCGCCGCGCCATCGGACATGGCTGAGGCATTGCCGGCGGTCACCTGGCCCATGGGCGTGAACACCGGGGGGAGCCGGGACAGGACCTCCACCGAGACCTCGGGGCGGATGGCCTCGTCGTGATCCAGCTTGGGGTGGACGAGGCATTCCGCGCGGAAGTCCGCCCGGGCGGCCCGGTGGTGGCTCTCGGCGGCCCAGTCATCGGCCTCGGAACGGGTGACGCCCCGCTTGGTCGCCAGGCGTTCGATGGTTTCCCCCATCAACAGGCCCGTCACGGGACAGCGGAGGCCGTCCTGGTGCATGACATCCGGAACCGGCCGATGGCCCATGCGGAAGCCCCAGCGGAGTCCGGGCACCAGGTGGGGCGTATCGGACATGGCCTCGCTGCCGCCCACCAGGACCGGTTCGGAGTCCCCGGGGAGCCGCTGGGCGGCGAGAATGAGCGCCTGGAGGCTGGAGCCGCAGGCCATGTTGACCGTGAAGGCCGGGGTGTCCAGGGGCAGGCCTGCCTTCAGGGCCAGGGTGCGGGCGGGATTCATGCCCTGGGTGTGGTTGCGGGCCATGCCCCAGATCAGGCTGCCCGGGCGGGGCAGGGCAGGATCCCTGCTGATCCCTTCCACCATGGTCAAGCCGAGGCTGACCGCGCCCAGGCCTGCCAGGCTGCCGCCGTAGTGGCCCTGGGGAAGCCTGCCGGCAGCGAGGATGACGAGGTCCTGGGGACGATTCACGGGGCGGGGCTCCAGTCATCGGGCGTGGGTTCCCTGGGGCCGAGACGGGTATCCGGCGGGAACCAAGCGTCCCACAGGGCCAGATGGCGGGCAATGTACTCCCGGCTCCAGAACCGGACCCGGAAGGCCCAAGGGCGGCCGTCGGTCTTGGCGGGCACGCCCCAGGCCCTGAGACCCATGTGGTCCGCCAGGTACAGGGCCCGGGGCAGGTGGAAATCCGAGGTCACGATGACCACCTGGCGCAGCCCGAAGACGGCCTGCGCCCGCTTGAGGCTGTCCCAGGTGCGGAGTCCCGCGTAGTCGCTCACGATGAGGGTCAGGGGCACCCCCTGTTTGACGAGCCAGCGGCGCATGGCCTGGGGCTCGTTGTAGGTGGAATGGCGGTTGTCGCCGGAGACCAGGAACCACCGCACCTTGCCGCTCTGATAGAGCTCCAGGGCGGTCCGGAGCCGGCCCTCGAGGATCGAGGTGGGTTCCCCATCCCCATAGACACCCGCCCCGAGCACCAGGACGGCCCCCCCCACGGCCGGCAGGCCTTCGGCGGGGTAGATCTGAAGGCGGTGCAGGGTGGGGAACCTTCCCAGAGTCCAGAGCAAATCTCCCAGGAGGGCCAGTGCCGGGATCAGGACAAGGAACCACCGGCGTTGCCAGCAGCGATGAAGAAAGGCGGAGATGGGCATCGTGAGTTAGCATAGACCTTTCGCCCGCCCAGACCCATGGACCTCCGCATCCCACGAGACCTATTGATGAACATGAGCCCCGCTTCCGTCTCAGCCTCCTCCCGGATGGCCTTTCAGCGTCATCTGCGGGTGCTGGTTCCACTCATCCTGGCCCTCGCGGGCAGCGGCATGGGCTGCTTCCGAGCCACGGGGCTCTCCCGGCCCGACACGGCCGTGGAGGAGATCCCCCCCACGGGAGGGGACCGGGTCAACGGACTGAAGGCCACCTCGGGCCCCGGCGACTTCTTCCTCGGCAATGATTCCGTGGAGATGGCCGTGGACGGGGCCGCCTTCGGCGAGCGCCCCGGCCAGTTCGGGGCTCCTTCGGGCGGGGCCGTGCTGGATGCCGGGGCCATCGCCCTGGACCAGAGCTTCCACCGGGTGTCCATGCCGACCGACATGCTGGAGCGCCTGGGGCCCGTGGCAAACCAGGATCCCGACCTGCCCATGGCCTTCGATCAGTTCCTCCCCAGCAACGGGAACAATTCCGCCCAGCTCTTCATGCAGGGCTACCTGCTGGATCCCAAGGGGAAGCTGGGGGTGCCCACGGACGCCCAGGGCCGCGTGACCGGGGTGACGGTGACCCACCAGATCACCATCACCCAAGGCCAGATCTTCTTCACCCTGGTGACGACCCTGACCAACGGCAGCGGGTCCGCCCTTCCCGTGCAGAGCCTCGGCGACTACCTCTCCCAGCACGGCGGGGGGTTCCGGTTCGTGGTGCCCGCGGTGGCGGACTTCAATGGAAATCCGCTGTCCACGTCCTGGGGGGTGGAGATTCCAGGGGCCGACTTCACGCAGCCCCTTCAGACCAGCGTGCAGGCTCCCATGGTGGGCCTCATGGGGGCCGAATCCGCAGGCAGCACCTTTGATTACCACGCCTCCCTCGGCATCCTCCCCCTGGCCGTGGACCCGGGTTCCGTGAACTCCGGTCCGGTGAACACCGTGCTGGTGGCCTCAGATCCCCAGCACGCCCTCACGGAAAACCGCCCCATCGTTCCAGGCCGCCTGGTGGTGGGATGCCCCGCCGTGGCCAATGTCCCGCCAGGGCAGTCCCTAACCTACAGCCGCCGCCTTTACATCATGGGCGGCCCCAGCTATTCAGCCCCGCTGCCCGCTGAGACCACGAGCATCTTCAGTGCCATGGCCCAGGACCGGGCCACCCTCAACAATGGGTTCGTGGGCTTCCTCACCTTCAGTTCCTTTGGCACGGCCGCGCGCGGCGGGCCGCTCCAGACCGAGTTCAGGGTCGAGCGGTACACCTACGGCGGGGCGAATCCGACGGATCCGGGGAACCTCGCCAATGCCGCCAACTGGACGCTGGAGCGCGTCGAGTGGATGGAACCCACCGAAGCCTCGGCCGCCAGCAGTTCCATCGGCCTGTCCCTGCCGGTGATTCCCGACCCCGCCAATCCAGGCTTCCCCAGCCGGTACCGGATCAGCGCCCGAAATGCCAACCAGCAGGGTGATCCGCTCTACCTGGGCACCAATATCTACGTTAATCCGGTCAATCCGATCCTCAGTTCGCAGGCGCCCAACCTGCCCACCCCCATCACGCCCTCCGCGACCCAGAACTGGGTGGTGGCCGAGCCCCTGAGCCCCGAGCGGGCGGACGTCACGGATGCGGCGGGCAACATGACCACCAGTCTGCAGACCGTCCATGGGTTCTCCGCCCGGCAGGCGGGGACCCTGGAGTTCGGGGGCATGAACCCGCTGCGCCTGACCTTCCTGGGGGTCAACGTACCCGATCCCAATGTGCAGCGCATAAGGCAGCTGCAGTGCACGTTCAGCCCCGTCACCCAGGCCAAGATCGGAGTGGGCAACAACAACGGGGCCTACCATTACACCGCCGGCAATCAGATCTTCGGCACCGCCTTCGGCTCCATGGCCTCGACGGCCACGATGTACTTCACCCCGGGGAACTACCTGGTCTATGCCACCCGGGGCCCCATGTCGACGCTGAACTCCCTGCCCGTGACCGCCTTCAACGGCCAGACGGACGTGAACCACTCCTTCGTGGTCTTCCCGCCGGCCCTGCCGACGGGCTGGACCTCCTTCGACCTTCCGGCGCCCACCCAGGCGACCACGGGCGGGCTCAACCCCGGAGAGATGCTCAGTTCCGCCGTGGCCGAGGGCGTCCAGGTGGTGGCCCGCACGGAACAGGACCTGCTCACGGACCCCATCGCCCTGCAGGCGGAGTTCAGGTCTGAAATCGACAATCCGGCGGTCACGGACGCCCAGCGGGCGCCTCTCGGGAACGATCCCTACGTGGTCGGGGCCCGCAGTTCGACCCTCCCTGGCTACGGCTTCACCACCGCCCTCTTCACCCCCGCGCCGACCGGCTATCGCAATGGGGGCGCCACTCCCTCCACGGGCTGGACCCTGGCCGATTTCATCGCGCAGGCCCAGGGTTCCTACAACATCGTGCACCGGCCCTGTGGCCCCAACGGCCTCTTCACCCTGCAGGGATTCGATCCCACGGTGCCCCTGGGGACGGGCGTCAACGCCTGGTGGACCCAGACGGGACCCATCTCCTTCGGCAAGCATATGGGCGATTTCGATGCCCTGGAACTGCTCCGGGCCGAAGGCTGCAACCCGGCGGATCCCACGGCCTGGTATGCGGAGTTCACCACCGTCCGGAACGACTGGTACGCCATCTTGAACCAGCAGACGCCCGCCGCCTTCACCAAGGGCCTGGGCCTGTCCGCCGCCCTGTTCAGCCTGGACACGCCCGTGGGCCTGGCCCGGACCTACCTGAATGTCGGGCCAGCCACGACGGCCCTCCTCCAGACCAACCTGAACCTGGTGTCGACGGCCCTGCAAAACGGGGTCGTGGTCCCCTATCCGTCGATCTCCGCACCCATGATGGCCGCGGTGCTGACGGCCTTGCAGAGCGGCGCGGCGGTGGCCTCCACGGGGCCGCTCCTAGTCGTATCGGTCAATGGCACCGGCCCGGGCGGCCTGGTCGCCGGGCCCACGGCCAGTGTCGATCTGCTCATCAACCTCTACGCCCCCGACTGGGTGCCTGTGGACGAGGTTCGGGTGGTGGTGAACGGGGCCGCCCCGATCCAGGTGCCCATGGCCAGTTTCACGGCCTCGGCCTCCGACCCCCGCCTTCGGACCACGACGGTCTCGGTCCCCATGCCTGCCGGCAAGGATGCCTGGCTGGTGGTCGAGGCGGGGGTTTCCCGGACCCAGACGGGTCCCTACCTGGCCGGAACGCCCTGGAACAAGATCATGAAAGGCATCTATCCCATCGCCATCACCAACCCGATCTTTGTGGATGTGAACGGCGGGGGGTACACTCCTCCGGGCCTCTGATATCGTCCTTCCGATTTTGATGGCAGGATGATTTTGTTGCAGCGACTTCGGCAGGAGTGGTGATGGCGGACTGGCTTCCGGAACGGCTTCCGGAGGATATCGACGCGGAGAGGTCCTTCCTGGCCACCTGCTGTGCGCCGGGGGCCGGCTTCGTGGCCAGCGAGGCGGTGTTCACGCTCGCCGAGGAGGACTTCGTGCACCCGGCCCACCGGGCGGTCTTCCGGGCGCTCCGCGCGCTCATCGAGGCCCAGGTCGAGGTCAATTCCCTCACGTTGAAGGATGCCCTCGATCAGGACGACAGCTTGAACAAGGTGGGCGGCTATCCGGGCCTGGTGGAGCTGCTCGCCGGCGAGGATGTGGAGCGGCCCCAGGTGCTGGCCGATGTGATCCGCCGCAAGGCGAAGCTGCGCCGGCTCGTGCACCTGGGCGCACAGCTCGTTCGCCAGGCCGCCGAAGAAGATGAAGCCCCCGAAATCCTGGTGGATCAGACCGCGCAAAGCCTCTTCCACCTGGCCCAGGGGGATGCCAAGGCCAAGGGGCTCCTCGCCATCCAGGCCGTGGCGGATGACACCATGGAGCGGCTTTCGGATCGGATGGAAGGGCGCCTCTCCCCGGGTGTCCGGGTGGGGTTCCAGCGTTTCGATGAGCTGACCCAGGGCTTTCAGCCCGGCAACCTGATCGTGCTGGCCGCTCGGCCCGGCATCGGGAAGACGGCCCTGGCCCTGAACTGGATCCTGCGGGCCGCCCAGGATCGGGAGGGCCGTCCGGGGCATTGCGGGGCCTTCTTCAGCCTCGAGATGAGCCACGAGGAAGTCTTCATGCGCCTGCTGGCTGCCCAGAGCAGGACGAACATGAAGGACCTGCAGTCGGGCCGGGCCAGTGGCCGAATGGAGAGCGTCTTGAAGGCCCGAGATGAGCTGGTCCAGATGCCGCTCTTCATCTGCGACCGGGCCTCCATCACCGTGCCCCAGATCCAGAACATGATCGTGAAGCAGGGCAGCCAGAGCAACCGGAAGGTGGAGTTCGTCATCGTCGACTACCTCCAGCTGCTGAGCAGTCCCGAGGGCAGCCGCGGCGCGAAGCAAAACGAGGCCGTCCGCATTGGCGAGATCAGCCGCGGGCTCAAGCTCATGGCCAAGGACTTCGGCATCCCCGTGGTGGTGTTGTCCCAGCTGAACCGCGAGGTGGAACACCGGACCGGGGGCCGACCGCAGCTCAGCGACCTGCGGGACTCCGGCGCCATCGAACAGGACGCGGACATGGTGGCCTTCATCCACCGCAAGATGATGCCCTCGGCCACGGAGGAACCGGATCCTTCGGCGGAGCTCATCGTGGCCAAGCACCGCAACGGTCCCACGGCCATCATCCAGCTGCACTTCCAGGGCGAATTCGCCCTCTACCGGGAGCTGGTGCGGGAGACCTCGACTTACGCATAACGAAAATCGGCCAGCTGACCGATTTTCGCAGGAACCTCCAGGCGGTGGTCATTCCAGGCCGAAGGTCGAGGCCTCCAACTCCTTCTTCTCGGTATCGCCCCTAGCGGTGCGATACGCGAGACCTCTTCGCCGATCGCGAAGGTGATTGGAGCGCGGTTACTCCAACCCGAAGGTCGAGGCCTCCAACTCTTTCTTGACGAAAGCCATGAACAAGTCGCCAGTGGCGCCGTCGATGATCCGGTGGTCGAAGCCGAGGCTGCTGAACATCATCTGCCGGATGGCGATGAAATCGGTGCCATCGGGGCCGGTGATGACCACGGGGCGCTTCACGATGGCGCCCACGCCCTGGATGGCCACCTGGGGCTGGTTGATGATGGGCAGGCCGAAGGTGTCGCCGTAGACGCCGGGGTTGGTGATGGTGAAGGTGCCGCCGCTGATCTCGTCGGGCTTGAGCTGCTTGGCGCGGGCCCGCTCGGCCAGGTCGTTGAGGCTTCGGGCCAGGCCGCCCAGGTTCATCATGTCGGCGTTCTTCACCACCGGCACGATGAGGCCCCAGTCCAGGCTCACGGCCACGCCCAGGTTGATGTCCTGCTTGTAGACGATGTTGTCGCCGTCCACGGAGGCGTTGGCGACGGGGTAGGCGCGGAGGGCCTTGCAGGCGGCCATCATCACGAAGGGCATGAAGCTGAGCTTGGTGCCGAACTGGGCCTCGAAGGCCTGCTTGTGCTTGTGGCGCAGTTGGGCCACGTGGGTCATGTCGATCTCGAAGACCGTGTAGACATGGGCCGAGGTCCGGCGACTGGCCACCATGCCGTCGGCGATGATCTTCCGCATGCGGCTCATGGGCTCGACCTTCACCCGCTCGCCCGGGGCGAAGGCGGGCATGGCGGGCGCGGGGGCCGCCGCGAGGGCTGGCGTCAGGCCCATGGTCGGCGCCGAAGGGTCATGCACGGCGGGCAGGGCGGGGGCCAGGCGGGGGGCCGGTGCCGCCGTGGGACCTTTGGCGAGGTGGGCCTCCAGATCCTCCTTGGTGACGCGGCCCGCCTGGCCGGTGCCCTGCACCGTGGCGAGGTCCACGCCATGCTGTTTGGCCATCTCGCGCACCAGAGGGCTGCTCTTGGTCCGGAGCCGGCCCTCCAGGCTGTTGTCGTCCCCGTCCGGCGTGGGGCTGGTGGGGACGGCCGGGACGGGCATCGCGGCGGGGGCGGAGGCGGCGGCTGGGCCTGCCACGCCGCCGGGTTTCTCGGAGGCATCACCGATGCGGGCGACCACGGTGCCCACGGGGACGGTGGCGTTCACCTCCACGAGGATCTCCAGCAGGGTGCCCGCGGCGGGTGCGGGGATTTCCGCGTCCACTTTGTCCGTGCTGATCTCGTAGAGGGTGTCGTCCTTGGCGATCACGTCACCCACCTGCCGGTGCCACTTCAATACGGTGGCTTCGGCGATGCTCTCGCCCATCTGGGGCATGACGACATCAAAGGCCATGGTTCGCTCCTAT
>JARLGO010000438.1 GCA_031292655.1 Geothrix sp. | reverse complement strand
GATGCCGCCGGGGTGGTGCGGAACGCCGTGCTCATCCTCCATGGCACCACCGGCAGCGGGGCCCAGTTCGTCCGTCCCGAATTTTCGGGCCGCCTCTTCGGCCCCGGCCAGCCCCTGGACGCCGAGCGCTATTTCATCGTCCTGCCCGATGGCATCGGCCACGGGAAGTCCAGCAAGCCCAGCGACGGCCTCCATGCCCGCTTCCCCCGCTACGGCTACCTCGACATGGTGGAGGCCCAGCGCCGCCTGCTGGCCGAGGGCTTCGGCGTGACGCACCTCCGCCTGGTCATGGGCACCTCCATGGGCGGCATGCACACCTGGCTGTGGGGCCAGCTCCACCCGGACATGATGGACGCGCTGATGCCGCTGGCCAGCCTGCCCACGCAAATCGCGGGGCGGAACCGCGTCTGGCGGCGCACGATCATCGATGCCATCCGGCAGGATCCCCAGTGGGCGGGCGGCGACTATTCAGCCCAGCCCCCCTCCCTCAGGACGGCCACCGAGGTGCTCTATTTCATGGGGAGCAATCCGGTCCTTCGCCAGGAGGAGTCCCCCACCCTGGCCCAGGCCGATGCCCACCTGGACCGGTACGTGGCCGCCTACCTGAAGACCGCCGATGCCAACGACGTGCTTTACGCCGTGGAGGCCTCCCGGGACTACGATCCGGGGCCCGGGCTCGGCCGGATCCAGGTCCCGCTCCTGGCCGTGAACTCCGCGGACGACCTCATCAACCCGCCCGAGCTCGGCATCCTGGAACGCGAGATCAAGCGGGTGCCCAGGGGGCGCGCCGTGCTGCTGCCCCTGGGACCCCTGACGCGGGGCCACGGCAGCCACACCGTCGCCGCGCTCTGGAGCCAGGACCTGGTCGACCTGCTGAAACAGTCCGAGCCGCGCTAGAGATTTTCCTTGAAGAAGTCCTTCATGTGCTGCCAGCTGCGGCGCTGGGCGGCTTCGTTGTAGGCCGCGCCCTTGCTGTTGTCGTTCCCGGCCTCCTTTTGCGTGAAGGCGTGGACGGCGCCCCCGTAGGCCACGAACACGTAGTCCGCCTTGGCCTGGCGCATCTCGTCCTGGAAGGCCGCCACGTCCTTGGCGGGCACGAAGGGGTCATCGGCCCCGTGGCAGACCAGGACCTTGGCCGAGATGGGCCCCGCCTTGTAGCCGGCGGGCACATCCAGGCCGCCGTGGAAGGAGACCACGGCCTTCACGGGCAGGCCGGCGCGGGCGGCCTCCAGGGCGCCGGTGCCCCCGAAGCAGAAGCCGATGACGGCCACACGGCTGCCATCCACGCCCTTCTGGGCCTTGAGGGTCTCGATGGCCGCGGCGACGCGGCGCCGATAGAGGGCCCGGTCCCCCTTGTAGGCCCCGGCCAGTTTCCCGGCCTCGGCCGTGTCCTTGGGATGCACCCCTTCGCCGTAGATATCGGCCGCCAGGGCCACGTAGCCCAAGCGAGCCAGTTCATCCGAGACATGCCGCTCATGATCCGTGAGGCCCATCCACTGATGGACCACCACCACGCCCGGGACCTTGCCCTGGACGGTGGCGGGCCGGGCCACGTAGCCCGCGAGCTTCGTGGCGCCATCGGCGTAGGTCAGGGGCTGGCCGGCGAGGACGGGGAGGGCGGCGAGGGATAGGGCGAGGGCGGCGGCGCGCATGGGACCTCCTTGGCTGGGAAGCAAATCCTATAGCTGTTTCAACGCGAATTCCAGGTCCTTGTCAGCGCCCGGTGCTGCCGTAGCCCCCGCTGCCCCGCTCCGTGTCGCCCAGGGCCTCCAGGCGGGACTCGGGAATCCACTCCCAGGAGGCCACCGGGGCCACCAGGAGCTGGGCGATACGCTCGCCGCGCCGCAGTTCGAAGGGGACCTCCCCATGGTTGATGAGCACGACCTGCACCTCGCCGCGGTAGTCGGCGTCGATGGTGCCGGGGCTGTTGAGCACCGTGAGGCCGTGGCGCAGGGCCAGGCCGGAGCGGGGCCGCACCTGCCCCTCGAAACCGGGGGGGAGGGCCATCACCAGGCCCGTGGGTACCAGCCTGCGCTCGCCGGGGGCCAGCTCCCAGGTCTCGCCCTCGGGAATGGCCGCCCGCAGATCCATGCCCGCGGCGTGGGGCGTGGCGGCGGCGGGGAGGTCCAGGCCGAGGCCGTGGGGGAGCTGGTGGACGGGGATGCGCATTTGAAAAGCTTCCGGCAAGGGCTCGCCCGCGCAAAGGGGAAATGGGGCCCTGCTGGCCTTGGGCCCGGGCCCGCCGCAGCCTACACTCGACCTTCCGGCCCGGAACTCCTGGGCGGTCTTGCGGGAGGGATCATGGCCAGGGGGGGTCGTCGGTGGTTCGCCCCGGTGCTCGTGATGGCCGGCCTCTCGACCGCCTTCCTGGCCTGCAAGCGCGAGGACCCCCGGATCCGGGCCTTGACGGAAAAGGCGGCGCAGGCCGACGACGCCGCCCAGCAGCTCCGGCAGGCCTGGGTCGAGCAGTTCGACCGGCTCACCCGGGCCGGGGTCAAGTCCCCCCCCTTCGGGACCAGCCTGATGCTGCTGACGGCCGAGCAGAAGCAGGCCCTGGAGGTGCGGGTCCGGCTCGAGAAGGACAACTCCCGCCGGGGCCTGATCCGGGAGATTCTGGAGAAGGACCTGGAGCTTCGCGCGTTGAGCGAGAAGCTGGCGGGCCTGAAGGCCGGCCTGCCCGAACCGGAGCTCGTGAAGCCCAACGACAGCCACTACGGGCTGGCCCTGCGCTTCCTCCTCGGGCGGGGCTGCTCGGAGGCCCAGGCCAGGCAGATCCTGAGCCGCGCGGTGCTCGCGGAGCGGCTGGCACCGGGTTTCGAGGTCTACCACTTCTACGAGGACGGGAATTACGCCACCTGGGTCTCCCAGGGCAGGGCCACGGTCGCTCCCGGGGACCTCGTCAACCAGGATCCAGCGCCCCTCGCCGAGGCGCGCGACGAGGCGGTGGCCGCGGGCCGCCGCCTCCAGCGGGAGCTGGGCCTCCTGATGGAACAGAAACGGCAGATCGAGGCGGACATCGCCGCCATCCAGGCCGAGCGCAAACGGGTCCTCGAGGGGCGCGACCAGCTCCAGTCGGAAAACGCCAAGCTCACGTCCCGGCTGAATTCCCTGCACTACCTGGTCGGCGTCCGGGACACCCTCGAGAAGGAGGGGATCATCGAGGTCCCACTCTTTGGAAAGGACCTGTCGGGCCGGAACTGGAGGGATGGGGTCTTCACCCGTAACCTGGACCTCCGGTCCGGCCATACCATCCTCATCCGGGCCCAGGACCTGGGCTTGAAGCAGATCCGCCAGGTGAGCGTCGTTCCCGGCTCCCACCTGCCCGATCAGCACTACCGGCTCACCCTCAGCGCCGACCGGCAGATCGCCACGGTGGAACTGCTCACCCTGCAGCGGTTCAAGAACGACAAGGTGGTGTTTGCCGTCTCGGAGTGATCGCCGCCCGAAGGGGCGGGCTCCCGTGCTCCCAAGGCCGGTGCTGGCCGCCCCTCATCCCCTGCGGTACCATGACGGTTTGCCCCGTCCATTGAGACATTGTCTCCCCAGAGGGCCCGGTCCCGAACCGGGCCTCCCTTTCCCACCGTCCCCCGGATCCACCCATGCCTTCCGTCCTCGGCCATGCCCTCGCCGGCCTCACCATCAGCGCGGCCTATACCCAGGGCCGCCCCCCCCGGCGGAGCTGGATCCTGGCGACGGCCTGCGCGGTGGCGCCGGACCTGGACTGGTTCACCGGCTTTCTCCGGCTCTCCGACGGAAACAGCCTCTCCCATCGGGGAGTGAGCCACTCCCTGCTGGCGGCGGCGCTCATCGCCGCCGCGGCCATGCTCATCGGGTTCCGGCACCGGCTCCGGAGCCCCCGCCACTGGGCCTGCATGCTATCGGCGGCCTTCTCCCACGGCCTGCTGGACGCCTGCACCTTCGGGGGGACGGGCGTGGCCTTCCTGCTGCCGTTTTCAAGGGCGCGGTTCGTCTGCCTCTGGCAGCCCATCTTCGTGTCTCCGGTCCCCCTGACCGGGAGGCTCCTCGATTGGCTGCTCTTCTCCCTGGGCACCGAGATCGTGTGGATCGGCATCCCGGCCGGCCTGGCGTTCGGCGCGCCCCGGGCCATCCAGTGGCTCCGGCTCCGGAGGAGCTCCGAGGAGCTGCCCTAGGCTCCCAGCCTTGATCCGGGGCCTCGGGTCCCCTTGGCCAGCTGGCCGCAGGCCCCCTGGACATCCCGGCCCCGGCTGCGGCGGACGGTGACGAAGCAGCCCCGGGCCTTCAGCCATTCGGCAAACTGCTGCACGCGATCCTCGCCGGGCGGCCGGAAGGCGCTGGCGCCGTGCTCGTTCATGGGGATGAGGTTGAGGTTGTGGGCGCGGCGCAGGTCGCCCAGCCAGGCCGCCAGCCGCTCCGCGTCGGCCTCGGTGTCGTTCTCGCCCGCCAGGAGCACGTACTCGAAACAGAACTTCTCGCCCCGCTTCAGGCCCCAGCCGTCCAGCGCCTGCCGGAGCCGCGCCAGGTTCCAGACGCGGTTCACGGGCATGGTGCGGTTCCTAGCCTCGTCCGTGGTGGCATTGAGGCTGAGGGCCAGCAGGGGCCTCGGTTCGAGCTTCGACAGCCGCTCGATGCCGCTCACCAGGCCCGAGGTGCTCACGGTGATGCGGCCCTTCCCGAGGCCCAGGCCCGAGGAGTGGCAGAGGAGGCGGATGGCCCGGTGCAGGTGGTCCAGGTTGTGCAGCGGCTCGCCCATGCCCATGAACACGAGGGTGAGCTCGTGGCCGCGGTCGGGCCCCAGCTCCGCCATGAGGGCCAGCACCTGGCCCAGGATCTCGCCGGCCTGGAGGTTGCGCAGGATGCCCATGCTGCCCGTGGCGCAGAAGGTGCAGCCCATGGCGCAGCCCACCTGGCTGGACAGGCAGTAGGTCACGCGGGGGTTCCGCACGGGCCTCGGCATGTGGACGGCCTCGATGCGCTTCCCGTCCGCCAGCTCCAGCGCCAGCTTCGTGGCCCCATCGGACGAGGGCTGGCGCTCGACGATGGCGGGCAGCCGCAGGTCCGTTGCGCCCTCCAGCCAGCGGCGGATGCCCGGCCCCAGGTCCGGGGCGCCGGCCCTCCAGGTCCAGGGCCGGTGGAGCCGCTTGAAGGTCTCCAGGGCGCTGCCGGGGCAGCCGAGCCGGGCCAGCTCCTCCGGGAAGAGCGACCAGGCGGAGGGCAGCCCCTCCCGCTCGGGGGCGGGACGGTCCCAGGGCCTGAGGGGGGTATCGGTCATGACGCCCCCTCAGGCCTTTGCCGCCAGGTCCCTGTGCTCCGCCTGGAAGGCCTCGACCGATCCGGCCTTCCACCCCTCCCGGGGCAGCCGCCAGCCGTTGGCCACCTTCTCCCAGCCGATGTGGGCGTAGTAGTCCCGGGCCAGGGGGGAGGCCTGGAGGATCCACTCGATGCCCGCGCCGAGCCCCCGGGCCAGGTCCAGCAGGCGGCGCCCCACGCCGGCCTTCTGGAAGGCCGGATGGATGGCCAGGTCGCAGACGTAGCCGTCGTAGGCGAAGTCGGTCCAGCCCCGCAGCAGCCCCACCAGGCGCTCCCCGGCATAGGCGGAGATCACCACGTTCGAGCCCTCGAACATGCGGCGGATGCGCTCGGGGTCGTGGATGGGCCGACGCAGGGGCGAGGCCGCGTAGAGGGCCCGGATCGCCTCCACCGAGGGGCGGCGGTCCAGGTGGTAGGTCAAATCACCGTTCATGGGGATCCTCCGGAGGGGCCTGCCGGGGCGGCCTCAGGCCACCAGGTCCTGGGGCCGGATGTCACAGCCGCGCCGGGTGCCGAGGGCGCTGAGGCCCAGCTGGGCGGGATCCAGCAGGGCCCGGGCGACGCGCACGAGATCGCCCGGGGTCACCGCCTCGATTTCCGCCATCTGCTGATCGAGGCTGCGCAGCTCGCCGGTGTGGATGGCCTGGTGGGCGAGGCTGAACATGCGGCTGCTGCTGCTTTCCTGGCTGAACACGAGGCTGGTGCGGGCCTGGAGCTTGGCCCGCACCAGCTCGTCGAGCGCCACCCCCTTCTCGCGGATCCGGGCGCACTCGGCCATGGTGCGGTTCACCAGCTCCCGCAGCTGGGCCGGGGCGCAGCTGGCGCTGATCTGGAGGGCGCCGGTGTCGGCGTAGGGACTGAGGTAGCTGCCCACCTGGTAGCAGAGCCCCCGCCGCTCGCGCAGTTCCATGAAGAGCCGCGAGGCCATGCCCCCGCCGAGGACGTGGCTCAGGAGGTGCGCCGCGGCGCGATCCGGCGAATGGTGGTCGGGGGCGGGAAAGCCCATCACGAGGTTGGCCTGCTGGAGCTCCTTGCGGGGCACGTTGAGCAGGAAGGGCCGGGTCCGCGCGGCGGCGTTGGGCGCCGGGACGAGGCCCCGGGGCAGGCGGTCCAGGATGGGCTTCAGGAGGGTGAGGAAGGATTTCGGGTCGATGGCCCCGGCGGCGGCCACCACCAGGTTCGGGGCCCGGTAGGTATGGTCGAAGAAGGCGCGGGCCTCCCCGGGACCGTAGGTGGACACCTGCTCGGGACGGCCCAGGATGGGGTGGGCCAGGGGCGTGCCTTCCCAGAAGCCGCCGTAGAACAGCTCGCTCACCCAGTCGTCGGCCTGGTCCTCGCTTTGCGCGATCTCCTCCAGGATGACGCTCCGCTCGCGGACCAGCTCCTCGGCGTCGAAGCGGGGCGCGGTCACCAGCTCGCCCAGCAGGTGCACCAGCTCCGGGAGCTGGTCGGCCAGCACCTTCCCGTAGAAGCAGGCCACCTCCTTGCCCGTGAAGGCGTCCACATGGCCCCCCAGGCGATCCGTGGCCTCCGCCAGTTCGTCGGGCGTGGGGTAGGCCTCGGTGCCCTTGAAGACCGTGTGCTCCAGGAAGTGGGCCAGCCCCTCTTCGTTCGGGCCCTCGTGCCGGGAGCCCCGCCGCACCCAG
>JARLGO010000437.1 GCA_031292655.1 Geothrix sp. | reverse complement strand
GAGCTCCCGCGGCTCGGCGCCTACAACCTGCATGGCAGCCTGCTGCCCAAGTACCGGGGCCGGGCACCCCTCAACTGGGTGCTGGTGAAGGGGGAAACGGAAACCGGCATCACCCTCCACGCCATGACCCCCAAGCCCGACGATGGCCACATCGTGGCCCAGGCCCGGCTGCCCATCGCTTGGGACGAGACCGCCCTGAGCCTCACGGACAAGGCCGCGGAGGCGGGCCGGGCCCTGGTGCGCGACGCCATCCCCGGACTGGTGGACGGTTCCATCCGGCGGATCGACCAGAAGACCCTGGGACCCTCCACCTACTTTGGCGGCCGCAAGCCTGCGGACTCCCGGCTGGACTTCTCCATGAGCGCCCAGGAGGCCTTCAACCAGATCCGCGCCGTGGCCGACCCTTGGCCGAACGCCTTCCTGGAGACGCCTTCAGGAACCGTGAAGGTGGCCTGGGCCCTGCCCAGCCCAGAGCCCTGTCCCCCGGGGCGGTTCCGCGTCACCGGGGAGGGCGTGCTGCTGGGGTTCTCGGAGGGCGCCCTGCGGCTGCATGCCCTCCGCCGGGGCGCCCACCGTAGCGAGCGCCCCTCGGAGCACAGCCAGTGGCTGGCGGAGCTGGGGATCCTCGGCGCCTGACCCGATCAGGCGTGCCTGGTCAGGCTGTGCCCCACCTCGGCGGGTTCCAGGAGGCTCGCGTCCAGGGGTAGGTAGGCCGGATCCCACATGGCCGCCGCCACGGCACCGGGAATGTCGGCTTCGGCCAGCAGCCGGTTCGCCAGGCCCTCCTCCTGCGCCGCCCGGACCACGGCTTCCGCCACCGCCTTGGTGACGCGCCGGATCTGGCTGGTAGAGGGGAAGAGGCTGCCGGCTTCCAGGTCCCCGGGATGGACCTCCCTGGCCAGGCGCTGCGCGGCGGCGGCGAACAGCCCATCGCTGACCTCCCGGGCCTCGGACACCAGGAGGCCGAGGCCCATGCCCGGGAAGATGAAGGCGTTGTTGCCCTGTCCGATGACATGAGTCCGGCCCAGGAGGGTCACCGGCTCGAAGGGGCTGCCCGTGGCCACGAGGGCGCGCCCATCGGTCCACCGCAGGATGTCGGCCGGCGTTGCTTCGGTCTTGCTCGTGGGGTTGGACATGGGGAACACCAGGGGGCGCTCCGTGTGCCGGGCCATTTCGCGGATGATGTCCTCCGTGAAGACCCCCGGCTGACCGGAGGTCCCGATCAGCATGGTGGGCCCGAGCGCCCGCACCACGGCAAACAGGTCCCGCCGCTTGCCCGCTCCCAGACCATGCTTCTCGGCAAGGGCGGCGGGCCAGGCGAAGGCCCGCTTGTGGACATCCTGGATCGGCAGGTCGTCCACGAGGAATCCCTCGCTGTCGAGGTTGGCGATGGCCGCCGTGAGGGCCTCTCCTTCGAGACCCGCCCGGCGGAGGGTGTCCCGCAGCAGGCGGGCGATGCCGATGCCCGCGGCCCCGGCGCCAAGGATGACCACGCGCTGTTCCGTGAGCGGGATTCCCGTGGCCCTGGATCCGGCGATCATGCCCGCCACCCCGACGGCGGAGGTGCCCTGGATGTCGTCGTTGAAGCTCGTGAGCACCTTCCGGTAGCGGTCGAGGAGGGTGAAGGCCGTCACCTTCTTGAAGTCCTCCCACTGCAGGATGGCCTTGGGAAAGCGCGAGATCACCGCATGGACGAACTCGTCGACCAGGGAATCGTATTCGGCTCCCCGCAGCCGGGGGGCCCGCCACCCCAGGTAGAGCTCATCCTGGAGCAGGTCCTGGTTGTTCGTGCCCACATCCAGGCTGATGGGCAGCGTCTGCCAGGGCGGGATCCCCGCCGCCGCGGTGTAGAGGGCCAGCTTCCCGATGGGGATGCCCATGCCGCCGGCCCCCTGGTCGCCCAGGCCGAGGATCCGCTCGTTGTCCGTGACCACGATCAGGCGCACATCGTCGAAGGGGGCGTTCCCGAGCACCTCCTTGATGTGGCCCCGGTGCTCGGGGGTGATCCAGATCCCCCGCGCCCGGCGGAAGATGTGGCTGAACTCCTGGCAGGCCTGCCCCACGGTCGGGGTGTAGACGATCGGCAGGAACTCCTCGATGTGATCGATCAGCACCCGGTAGAAGAGGTATTCGTTCCGGTCCTGCAGGGCGGCGAGGCCGATGTACTTCTCGAGGGGATCCTTCTTCCGGGTGATGTTGGCGTAGACCCGCTGGGATTGCTGCGCCATGGTGCTCACGGCGTGGGGCAGGAGGCCTTCGAGGCCCAGGGAGGCGCGCTCCTCCTTGGTGAAGGCCGTCCCCTTCGTGAACATCGGATGCCGCAGGAGCCGGGCCCCGCGGTAGGGCACCGTGAGCCGGGTCTTGCCGCCGACTTCAAATCTCAGACCATACCGTTCCATGGCTTCGCCCTCCTTCTCGTGGCTCGAGAATGCTCTGCACGGTCTCGGCCGTGCCGCTGGTTGAAAGGGCCCCACCGGGGCTGGGATGTCTGCCAAATGAGGATGGCGGCATCAACAATAAAGGGACCCAAATGTGTACTCAGTTCCCGGCGTTGTCCAGCCCCGGCGGGACCGGGCCGAAGGAGACTCCCGCGGGCCTGGGTCATTCAAGGACATGGATGTTCTTGTTCGCGCAGATCTCCTTCAATTGCCGGGGCCAGACGCTCACGGTGACCTCGCCGAGGTGGGCCGTGCGCAGGAGGTACATGAAGGTCCGGGCCTGGCCGATGCCGCCCCCGATGGAAAGCGGGATCTGGTCCTTCAGGATGGCCTGGTGGTAGGGGAGCTTCAGGAAATCCAGCTGCCGGGAGATCTCCAGCTGGGTCCGCAGGGTCTCCTTCGTCACCCGGATGCCCATGGACGTCAGCTCATGGCGCCGCCGGGTGATGGGGTTCCACACGAGGATGTCGCCGTTGAGCCCGTGGGTGCTCCGGCCCGTCATGGCCGAGGTGTCCGTGGCCCAGTCGTCGTAGTCCGCGGCCCGCATCTCGTGGGGATAGCCGTCCTTCAGCACCCAGCCGATGCCGATGATGAAGACGGCCGGGTAGCGCTGGAGGATGGCCGTCTCCCGCTGCTTCCGGGGCAGGTCGGGGAACATCTCCAGCAGATCCTCGGCATGGATGAACACCAGTTCCTCGGGGAAGTCGGGCAGGCCGCCCGCCTTCAGGGCCGGGAACTGCTCCTGGGCCTGGCGCCCGGCGCCGAGGATCACCTTCCAGATCCTCCGGACCGTGTCCTTGAGGAAGTCGAGGTTCCGCTGGTCGCTGGTCATCCGCCGCTCCCAGTCCCACTGGTCCACATAGGCGCTGTGGTCGTGGTCCAGGAAGTAGTCCTTGCGGACCGCCCGCATGTCGGTGCAGATGCCTTCCCCGGGCCGGCAGCCGAACTGGGCCAGGGCCATGCGCTTCCACTTGGTGGCCGCCTGCACCACCTGGGCCTGGATGGGGCTGGGCAGCCCGAGCCCGCAGGGGAATTCCACGGGCGTGCGGGAGCCGTCCCGGTCCAGGTAGTCGTTCACGCCGCTGGCCCGGTCCACGATCAGGGGGACCTGCACCATGTCTAGGTTCAGCTCCCGGCAGAGGTGCTCTTCGATGTAGCGCTTCACCACGAAGACGGCCCTTTGCGTGTCCATCCGGTTCAGCAGGGGCCTGTAGCCCGCCGGGAGGATCTTCTCGACCTCCTCGTAGGTGCTGATGCCCGGCCCCGCCAGATCTGCGGTCTTGTCAGCCATGGGATTCCCTCCTCCGCGCCACACGGGGAGTCGGCTCGCTCCGAATCATTCCGGGGTGATCCTCCCCCGAACGCAGCACCGAAGATAGTCATCGGGCAGGCAAAATACAAGATCACATCATCATTAATCTACCCCGCTCGATGGCAGTTCTTCAGGTCCCGCCGCCCGCCTCGGATATCCTTACCGGAAGTCAACGAAAGGTCCCCATGCGAAGCGTCATCACCGGAACCGGCATCGGCGTGCCTCGGCATGTCGTCACGAACGAGGCCCTGTCGGGGCTCATGGACACGTCCGACGAATGGATCCGCGTGCGCAGTGGCATCCAGGAGCGGCGCTACGCCGAGCCGGACCAGGGCTCCACGGCCCTCGGCGTGATCGCCGCCCAAAATGCCATCGCCGATGCGGGCCTGGCGCCGCGGGACATCGACGCCGTCATCTTCGCCACCATGACCCCGGACCACGTGCTTCCGGGCAACGGTCCCCTGCTCCAGGCGGCCCTGGGCCTGGGGGACATCCCCACCTTCGACATCCGGCAGCAGTGCAGCGGCTTCCTCTATGGCCTGGAGCTGGCGGACCTGTTCCTCCAGAGCGGCCGCTACCGGCGGGTGCTGCTGGTGGGGGCCGAGGTACACACCGCCTTCATGCCCTGGCACCTGGGCTGGGACACCCTCATCGGCCGATCGACCCGGGAGATCACGGCGGCCGAGCGCGCGGAAAACACCGCCAGCCGGGACCGGACCGTCCTCTTTGGAGACGGGGCCGGCGCCGTGGTGATCGAGGGCCGGGACGGAGCGGCGGGCCTCGGTGCCATCCGGCTCCACACGGACGGCACCGGGGCCGGCGTGCTGACCATGCTGGGCGCCAGCTTCAAGCGCAGACCCTTCGTGACCCATGAGCAGATCGATGCCGGCGACACCCTGCCCATCATGTCCGGCAAGGAGGTCTTCCGGTCCGCCGTGACGCTGATGCCCCAGGCGGTCCGGGAAGTCTGCGAAGCGTCGGGGCTGGCCGTGGAGGCCCTGGACCTGGTGCTGGTCCACCAGGCCAACCTCCGCATCATCGAGGGCGTGCAGAAGGCCCTGGGCCTCCCGGCGGAAAAGGTGCCCCACAACATCGAGCGCTATGGCAACACCACGGCCGCCACCCTGCCGATCCTGTTTCACGAGTGCCGCCAGCAGGGCCTCATCCGGCCCGGCATGAACCTGGTGTTCACGGCCCTGGGCTCCGGCCTCCACTGGGGAGCGGCCCTGTACCGGACCTAGAAGCGTCCTGCGGGGCAGGACAGCGGAGCGAGGATCCGGCGAGGAGGGTATGCCATTGACCCATTGCCCATTGCGCATGAATGGGTCTAGAATGCCGGTCATATCCCAGGAGTCTCCAATGCGCATGCACTCTTTGGCTTTGGCTCTGCTGGTACCAACCCTGGTCCTTTCGGCCGCCGCTCCCAGGACCCGCGCCTCGGGCCCGGTCCGGAGTTCGAGGGAGGCCAAGGCCATCGCCGAACAGGACACCGGCGGAAAGGCCGTCAGCGCCCGGCGCATCCCCCTGAACGGCGCCTCCGGCGGCTGGGAGGTGGAGGTGCGGATGCCCCGCGAGGACAGAGGCTGGCGCTGCGTCATCGACGCGGACACCCACATGGTCCACAGCAAGACCCGCATCGACCAGCCCGGCGGCAAGGGGAAGGCGGAACGGCCCGTCCTGATCAAGGGGACCCGCTGATCCGGCTCCCCGGCCGGAGCCGACCGTTCGCCGGTTTTTGCAGCCCCCGGCCCTATCCGGTTTGACAGTCCGGCCTAGAATCGTACGCGTGGCCGATGCCACGGGGAGAACAACTCATGGGGCTGATGGACTGGGGCAAGGCCCAATTCATTGAAATCATCGAATGGCTCGACGATTCCAACGACACCCTCGCCTGGCGCTTCCCGGTGCGGGACCAGGAAATCAAGAACGGCGCGAAGCTGGTCGTCCGGGAAAGCCAGGAGGCGGTCTTCGTCAACGAGGGCCAGCTGGCGGACGTCTTCAAGCCGGGCACCCACACGCTCAGCACCCAGAACCTGCCGGTCCTGGCGGACCTGAAGGGCTGGAAGTACGGCTTCGCGAGCCCCTTCAAGGCCGAGACCTACTTCACCTCCACCCGGCTCTACAACGACCTGAAGTGGGGCACCTCGAACCCCATCATGATGCGCGACGCGGACTTCGGCATGCTCCGCATCCGGGCCTTCGGCATCTACTCCATCAAGGTGGCGGACAGCGGCACCTTTCTTAAGCAGCTGGTGGGCACCAACGGCGTCTACACCGTGGCCGACATCTCCGAGCAGCTGCGCAAGACCATCATGAGCCGCTTCACGGACACCCTGGGCGAGGCCAAGATCCCCGCCCTGGACCTGGCCTCCAAGTACGACGAGCTCTCCGACCACGTGAGGCAGAAGCTCCAGGATGAGTTCAGGACCATGGGCCTCGAGCTGTCCAAGTTCTTCGTGGAGAACATCAGCCTCCCCGAGGAGGTCGAGGCCATGATGGACAAGCGCACCGGCGTGGGCATGATGGCCCCGGTGATGGGCACCTACACGCAGATGCAGGTGGCCGACAGCATCCCCCTAGCCGCCCAGAATCCCGGCGGCGTCGCCGGTCTGGGAATGGGGGTGGGCGTGGGCTTCGGCATGGGCAACCTGATGGGCCAGCAGATGGCCGGGGCCGCCCAGGGCCTGGGCCAGCAGGGCCTCCCCGCGGGGAGCGCCCCCGCCAGCCCGGCTCCCGTGAAATCGCTCAAGGAAGAACTGACTGAGCTGAAGGACCTCTTCGACAGCCAGCTCATCAGCCAGGGCGAGTACGACACCCAGCGCAGCGCCATCATGAAGAAGCACGGCATGGGCTGATGAACGCTAGAACCGGCGGCCAACCCCGATCCAGACGTTCGGACCGGTGGAATCCGTGTCCGCCCTCACCGTCGGGCCTGGCGCCAGGAGTCCAGAAGCCGGGGCGTCCCGCTTGAGCCGCGCCCAGGAATAGCTCACACCGGCCTCGGCGAACCAATCCCGGCGCTGCGAGAGATAGACATCCACGCCGATCCCGGCCGTGGCCATCGGGAACCAGCCGCTGTTGTCCACCCTCAAAAGATCGACGTCACCCTCCCCCATGCCACTGGAGAAGCCGAGGCGGGTGGTGTCCTGCTCGTAGGCGAGGCCGAGCCCGCCTCGGATGAAGGGCGACCAGCGACCGCTCTCCCCGAGGGGGTGATATTCGGCCAGAGCCATCAGGTCGGCATAGATGCTGTACCTCTGCTTGAAGGAGACGCTCCCGGGGCCGAGTCCAAGCCCGGAAAGGTCCACCCCTTCCTTGCCGTCGATCTGCCCCTGGGAGTAGTCCACTTCCAATCCCACCTTCCAGCCGGGGGCCACCGTCCGAAGGGCGATCAATCCAAGGTTTAGATTTGAGACATCGTCCCAAGTCTTGAAGTGGGTGCCGAGCCCTCCGTTGATGTCCTGCTCGATCTGGCGATTGGTCTCGGTCTGCTTGGGCCAGCTCTGTTGGAGGTAGCCCGTGACGGACCAGACGGGTTCTGTGGGCTGAGCCGCCACGGGGAGGACAGTGGCAAGCATGCCAACAACCGACACGAGGAGGCGGCCAGGGCGCATGGGAATCCTTTTGGGCACCCCATGCATAGTCTCTGGGTGGCTCCTGTCAATCCAAAAACGACCCCTCAGTAATCTGCATCTTGACAGGGCCTGTCCCCCTCCTGACCCTGGGCCATGCCCCTCTTCCGACGATCCGACGGTGACCTGGTCCGAGGCGAGGCCGCCGTGCGCCGTATCATGCCCTACCTCATGCGAAGGCGGAACGAGAGCTGTGCCTACCAGGAGACGGTCTACCGGGTGGATGCCGCCCGGGCCTGGCTCAGGGCCTACAACCGCACGCACCAGCCCCGGGCGACCCTCTTCCATCTGGTGGCCTACGCCACGGGCGTGGCCATGGCGGAGCGGCCCCGGCTGAACCGCTTCGTTTCCGGCGGTCGGCTCTACCAGCGGCGGGGCATCTTCCTGTCCTTCGTGGTGAAGACGGCCTTCCGTGACGAGGCCCCGGGGGCTACGGTCAAGCTGCCCTACCATTCGCAAATGAGCTTCCCGGATTGGTCCGCCCAGCTGTCCAGCCAGGTGGACGAGGCCCGGAGCACCTTGCGTTCCGTGGACAGGGAGGTGGACCTGGTCATGCGCCTGCCGGGTCCCGTGGTGCGCGGGCTGGTGGGGCTCGCCAGGCTCCTCGACCACTGGAATCTCTATCCCCGTTTCATGATCGAGAACGACCCGATGTACGCCAGCGTGTTCCTTGCGAACCTGGGCTCCGTGGGGGTCTCGGACGTCTTCCACCATCTGTACGAATACGGCACCACCTCCAGCTTTGGCGCCATGTCCGCCCCTCGCCCCATGGCCTTCACGGGTCCGAACGGAGTGGTCGTCGAGCCCGGTGTGTCCATCCGGTGGACCTTCGACGAACGGATCGACGATGCCCTCAGTTGTGCCGGGGGCCTGGCCATCATCGAGAGGATTGTCCGGGACCCGACCCGATGGCTCGGGGAACCCGGCGGCTGCCCGACTTGGACCGGGGAGTCCAGAGGCCCCGAGCCACCATGAAGGCGCCGGGCTTCTGGACGTGCCTTCGCCCCCCGGAGCGCCTCACCATCTCGGCCCTCCTCCTGCTGACGGGCCTCACGGTCCTGGCCCGGCCCGCGGCCTGGCCGGGTCTGACCCTGGGTTTCACGGGGTTGCTGCTCCTGCTGGCGGGGCTCGCCCGAATCCGCATCGGCTCAAGCCTGCTCCTGGTCCGGGATTTCGCCCCCGCGGTGGCGGTCCTGGGAATCTTCTTGCTGCTCCAGCCCCTGGTGGTCGCGGTCAACCACCACCGCTGGGATGCAACCTTGGCCGCGGCGGACGCCCGCTGGTTCCCGGGCCTGGCGGCTTCCTGGCGGGGGGCCTTCGGTCGTCCTCCGCTGCTCACGGACCTCCTCTACCTGGCCTACGTAAGCTTCTACGCGCTGCCGCTGTCCGTGGCCGGGCTGTTCCGCGCCCGATCGGGAAGCCGGGCCTTCGATTCAGTCGCCTTCCACCTCCTCCTGGGGTTCTTCCTCTCCTTCCTGGGCTATTTCCTCTGCCCGGCAGAGGGGCCCCGAGTCTCAGTGATGCTGGAGTCCTCGACCCTCGGAGGGGGCGCCATCTCCAACGGGATCCGCGCCTTCCTGCGGGCGGCCGAACACACGAGCCTGGACGCCTTCCCCAGTGGACACACGGCCCTTTCGGTCCTCCCGGCCCTGCTGGCCTCCCGGACCTTCGGGTGGAAGGCCTGGCCCTTCTGGCTCTGGGCCTTCGCCATCATCTTCGCCACGGTCTACGTCTCCGCCCATTACGTGGTGGACATCCTCGCGGGCCTGGGCCTGGCGGTGTTGACCCTCAGCCTCGCGAGTCACCTCCGCCGGCTCATGGGCCCCTGCCCTGACCCCTGAGCCTCAGAGGTGCGGGTGGCCGTGGTCTCGGCAAGCCTCGCCGTCGTGGGCGGCCTGCCCCTCGGCCTCATGCTCGTGCACGAACCGGTGTTGGTGGCGTTCCGACATGGCCGGAGTCTCGAAATGCAGGGTCAGGTGCCGCACACCGAACCGCTCGGCCAGCAGGTGCTCGATGCGATGCTGGTGGGTTTCCGTCTCGTCCAGGCGCTCCGCGTCCACGATGATGTGAGCGGTGCAGACCGTCAGGTGGCTGCAGACGCGCCAGGACCGCAGATCCTCGACGCCGCGCACGCCGGGCAGCGCGATCAGGGCGGCCCTGGCCTCCTCCTGGTCGAAGGCCGCGCGGTGCATGAGGATGCCGACGGCATCCCGGAGGAGGAAGAAGGCGCCCCGCAGGATGAAGGCCACGATGACCACGGCCAGAAGGGGATCCACCCAGCGCCAGCCGGTGAGGCGGATGACCACCATGCCGATCATCACAGCCACATTGGCCAGGCTGTCGCCCAGGGCATGCAGGTAGGCGCTCCGGAGGTTCAGGTCGTGCTGCTGAGGCGTCCCCTGGGTGGGCACGAGGACGCGGGTCGCGGCCAGGTTGAGCAGGAGGCCCAGGGCGGAAAACCCGATGGCCCACCCGAGCCGGATGGGGTGGGGATTTCGGACCCGGCCCCAGGCCTCGAACAGCACGGCGACCGCCAGGACGCCCAGCAGCAGGACGCCCAGCAGCGTGTTGAAGATCTCCAGGCGATGCCATCCGTAGTTCCACTGGTCACAGGGCTCGCGGCGATTGGCCACCCGGATGCTGCCCAGCGAAAGCAGGTTCACGACCGCGTCGTTCAGGTTCTCGAGGCTGTCGGAAACCAGCCCTAGGGAGCCGGTCCACAGGCCGCCCAGCCCCTGCACCAGGAAGTTCAAGCCGAAGATCAGCGAGCTCAAGGCCAGCCGCCCTGTGGTGGTAGGGCCGTGCGTGTGGGCCATCATTCGCCTCGGTAAAGGGGTTTGCGCTTTTCCCGGAAAGCCGCCAGACCTTCCAGGCGGTCCCGGGTGGCAAGCACCTGGGCGTAGCAGGCCTGCTCAAAGGCCAGGCCCGAAGCCAGGTCGAGCTCCGCTCCCCCGTTCACGGCCTGTTTCGCCAGGCGCAGGGCCACGGGTCCGTTGGGGAGGATCTCCCGGGCCAGCATCAGGGCCTGGGGCAGGGCCTCCCCGACGGGCGCCAGCCGGTCCACGAGGCCCAGGCGGGCCGCCTCCCCGGCCCCGATCCGGCGGGCCGTGAAGATCAGTTCCTTGGCCCTCGATAGCCCGATGAGCCGGGGCAGGCGCTGGGTGCCGCCGGCCCCGGGGATGATGGCCAGGGCCGTCTCGACCAGGCCCAGCTTCGCCTCGGATCCCGCCACGCGAAGGTCCGCCGCCAGGGCCAACTCCAGCCCCCCGCCGAAGGCCCCGCCCTCCATGGCGGCGAGGGTGGGCATGGGGAGCTCTTCCAGCTCCGTGAAGGCGGCGCGGATGCTCTGGACGAAGGCGCCCGCCTCGACGGGGGACATGGCCTCGCGTTCCTTCAGATCCGCACCGGCGCAGAAGATTCCCGGGACCAGGCTGTGCACCACCACCACGCGGACGGCCGGATCGGGGCGGAGGACGGACAGGACCTGCCGGAACTCTGCCAGGAGCTGGCGGCCGAGGGCGTTCTTGGCCGAGGGGCGGTTCAGTCCCAGCAGGACGATGCCCGCGTCCGGCCCCTCCAGGCGCTCGACCCGGAGGTCCATCAGCCCAGCTCGACGATGGGATCCCCCTCGTTGAGGAACTGGTCGGGGGCCACGAAGACCTTTTTGACCGTCCCCTCCTGGGGGCTGCCCACGGGGATCTGCATCTTCATGGACTCGAGGATGACCAGGTCCTGGTCCTCGCTCACGGGCTCGCCTTCGGCGACACAGACTTCGAGCACCTTCCCGGCCATCTCGGCTCGCACCACGGCCATTGGGTCACCTCATGAGGACGAAGGCCCAGTGTAGCTGCCTGGCAGGCTATTCGTCCCGGTCGGAGTCCCCGATCACCACCAGGTCATCGTCCTCGTAGGCGAAATCCCCTTCCTCCAAGAGGATCTCCCGGACCTTCCCGCCCTCGGGCGCATTGATGTAGAAGGACGAGCGGGAAGAATCCGTGCCCTCGAGGATCATCAGGGGCTCATCCTCCTCCACTTCCTGGCCGGGGCGGACGAGAACGTCCACCACGTAGCCCGGCCATTCCGCCCGTACGATCATGCTGCCTCCCCTTTGCCGCCCGGCGGCCTTGGCGGGGAGAGTATGGCGCCCCGCGGCTCCGCGCAAGCCCCGGAAGCCTTTCTTTTCGTCACAACCCCGGTCTGGGATACTGGAGGGCTTGGAGGATGGAATGGCTGTCGCCTGTGGCATCGTGGGTCTGCCCAATGTGGGGAAATCCACCCTTTTCAATGCGCTTACCCGTGCGGGCGCGGCTTCGGCCAACTACCCCTTCTGCACCATCGAGCCCAACACGGGGGTGGTGGACGTGCCGGATCCGCGCCTGAAGGTCCTGGCAGAGATCGTGAAACCCCAGCGCATCCTGCCCGCCGCCCAGGAATTTGTGGACATCGCCGGGCTGGTCCGAGGCGCCAGCAAGGGGGAGGGACTCGGCAACGCCTTCCTGGGCCACATCCGGGAGACCGACGCCATCGTCCAGGTGGTGCGCTGCTTCGAGGACACCAACGTCACCCATGTCGAAGGCGGCGTCGACCCCGAGCGGGACCTCGGCATCATCGAGACGGAACTGGTCATCAAGGACCTGGACGCCGTCGAGAAGGGCCTGGACCGCCACCGGAAGGTCGCCAAGACCGGCAACAAGGAATCGCTGGCCATGGTGGCGGTCCTCGAACGCCTGCATGCCGCCCTGAACGACGGCCGGTGGGCCCGGACCGCCGGACTTTCCCCCGAGGACAAGGCCCTCGTGAAGTCCTATGGCCTGCTCACCCTCAAGCCCACCCTCTTCGTGGGCAACATCGGGGAAGAGGACATCCGGAACCCCGAGGGCAACGTCCACTACCGGAAGCTCATGGCCCTGGCGGTCGATCGGGAGGCGCCCTGCATCCCCATCTGCTCCAAGCTGGAGGCCGAGATCCAGGACCTTCCGGAAGAGGACCGCCCCCTGTTCCTGGAGGAGGCCGGCCTGGCCGAGCCGGGGCTGAACGTCCTCATCCATGCCAGCTACGACCTGCTGGGCCTCCAGACCTACTTCACCGCCGGCGTCAAGGAGGTGCGGGCCTGGACCATCCACAAGGGGGACACGGCCCCCCAAGCCGCGGGCGTCATCCACACGGATTTCGAGAAGGGCTTCATCCGGGCCCAGGTCATCGCCTATGAGGATTTCATCCAGTATGGCGGGGAGCAGGGCGCCAAGGACGCGGGGAAGATGCGGACGGAGGGGAAGGAATACGTGGTCAAGGACGGGGACTTGATGAACTTCCTGTTCAACGTATAGATGCAACCATCCAGGATTCGCTCCCCGTGGGGCCCCGATCCGGGCAGGCCATCAAGGCCTGCCTGGAACGCCCCCCCTGATCGCGACGCATAGGACTCAATTCCATCGGCCTTCGGCCCGATGCCTTACGAGAGGCGGGGCGATGAATCAGGGGAAGATCACCGGATTGACGGGACGCGGCACCCCCGTGGAAGATCCCGCATTCATCCGGCAGACCATGCAGGACCTCTTCCAACAGGAGATGGAGTTCTCGATCAAGGTAGAGGGGACCCACACCCTCCCCTACACGGCCTGGCTCCGGCACCTGGATTTCCGAAATGAGCTGATCCACCTCAAGCTCATCCGCCCCCTTCCCCACGAGATGGCCCCCGGGGCTGCGTTCGAGATGCTGTTCTCCCTGGGCGACCAGCGTTTCGTGGCCCCCAGCATCTTCCAGGGACGGGAGGACTATCTCCTCTACCGCTTCACGGTCCCAGTCCTCCTGATGCCCTCGGACCGTCGGCGCCACAAGCGCTATCCCTTCCGCCCGCGGGAGAAGGCCTACGTCATCGCCCAGGACGGAGGGGTTCCCGGACACGGGCTCTCCGGTCCCCTGGTCAACCTGTCCCTGGGCGGATTGGCCTTCCGGGTGGACCGGGTCATGCGGCTGGATGACCACATGCGCGTGACCCCCGGGCCGGGCTTTTTCGAGCGGGGCAAGGCCTTCCCCATGCTCAAGATCCGGGATCTCCCGAACCTTCCCGTCTTCGATGCGCGCGGGGTCCTGGCCAATGCCTGGGAGCGGGACGGAGAGGTGGTCATCGGCATCCAGTTCGGCGACCTGGGCGAGGCGGAGTCCCGGGAGATCCTGGGCGTCCTGACCCTCCGGGACCACCTCCAGCGGGCCTCCTCGGCCACGGCCACCGAGGGCTCGAAGGATCCCGGCGGGCGGAGCCCCTCCGAGCCCAAGGGACCCGCGGCGCGGATATCCCCGGCGGGCAGCCTGACCCCTGACGCGCTCCGCCGCCTGGGACGCCGGAGCACCCGGCTCGTCCTGGCCATGGCGCCCGGTCCTGAGCGCGAACAGATCCGGCAGGCGCTTGGCGCGGCCGGCTTCCTCCGGCTGGACTGCGTGGACACGCTGGATCAGGCGCTGGCGGATTTCCGGACCGTCCGGACCCATACCCATCCCCTGCTGATGCTGGACTCGGGTCTCGCCAACGAGCTTGCCTTGGCAGACATCCGGGCCCTCCAGAAGGAGCTTGGTGAGACCCGCGAACTGCCGGTCGCCCTGGTCACCCGCGAGGAGCCGGTGCCGGATTCCGAAGACCCCCTCATCCGCCCCCTGCCCTGGCCGACGGGCGAGGGCCTGGTCTGGCTCCCCCTGCTGGATGAGCTGGTGGGGCTGGACTAGGTGTCGTCGCCGACGAGATAGGGGACCCTAGACTGGCGCCACCCGGACCAGGTTGCCGCTGCCGTCCACCCTCAGGAAGCCGTCCTCGATCCGATTTCCCCCTCGCAGGACCGGGTCCGCCGCCTCCTTGGCGAGCAGGATCCCGCCCCGGGCGTTGCGATGGACCACGCACTCCTCCAGCGTCACCTGGGAGTCCTCCAGGAGCAGCAGCCCCGTGTCCCGGCCCTCCTTCAGGGTGCATCGCACCAGGAGCAGGCTGCCTCCGGCCTCCACCTGGACCCCGGCTCCCGCGTTGCCCGAGATCTCGCAGGCATCGAGCACCCCCTGTCCTCCCTCCGCGCAGTCCACCCCCAGGGAGCGCCCTTCGGAAAACACGCAGTTCCTGGCCTGCACCGTGGCGCCGTGATGGATGAGCAGCCCCGTGCCGCCGTTCGCCTGCACCAGGCACCCTTCCATGGTGGCCAGCCCGCGGTCCATGATCGAGACGCCAAAGCCCGCGTTCCCCATCAGACGGCACTGGCGCAGGACGACATTGGCCCCCGCCAGGACATGGACCCCCGCACAGGCATGGTTGCCGAGGTCACAGGATTCCAGCACCGCCTGGCTGTGTTCGAGGGCGAGCAGCCCCGCGAAGCGGCTGTCCATCAGGCGGCAGTGGCTGAGCTGGACCCGGCCGTCCTCCCCCACTTCCACGGCGCCCGCACCCGCCGAAAGGATGCATCCGTCCAGGGTGGCCTGGCCCCGGCTTCGCACCCGCAATCCGACCCCGGCTCCCGGCCCCAGCATCACCCCCTGCAGGGTCACCTGCGCACCGGCCTCCACGTCCACGCCGGCTCCCAGGAAGCCCTGGATCCGGCCGCCCTCGATTCGGGCGAAGGTCCCGGCTGCCGCGTGCAGGGCCACCGGTCCCTCCGTCAGAAAGGCGCAATCGCGGAAGGATGGCGAGGTGCCCGCCCCATCCAGCTCGACGCCGGAGGATTCGCCTTGAATGGTGCAGGCATCGATCCGGGGGGCCCCCCCGGAGATCCGCAGCGCGGCCGCCCCGCTGGGGGCCTGGAGGGTCAGCCCCCGGAGGCTGACGCCCGGGCTCTGGATCACCAGGGCCGGGCCGGCCACGCCTTCGAGGACCACTGATCCCGGGTCTCCCTGGGCCAGGATGGTCACGTCCTTGTCCACCACCACGGATTCCCGGTAGAGCCCGGGGAGCAGGACGATCTCGGTGCCCGACCCGGCCTGGCGCAGGGCCACCTTCAGGCTCAGGCAGTTGCCCTGCCCGCCCCTGCCCACACGGATCCGCTGCCCCGTGATCTCCCTTTTCGGCGGGGCCGGGGGAACCGCCGGGCCCAGGGGCTCCTTCAAGGCCTCGCGGATGGCGGCGCCGAGGGCCTCCGCATCCGGATACCGGTCCTCGGGGGCCTTGGCCAGGGCCCGCTCCACCACCTTCAGGAACTGGCCCGAGACATCCTTCGTGTCCGAGGGGAAGATCGGATCGGGGGGGTGGAGCAGGATGCGGTTCAGCACCAGGGTCGTGGTGTCGCCGATGAAGGGCTTCCGCCCCCCCGTGAGGATCTCGTAGAGGATCACCCCGAGGGCGAAGATGTCCGAGGCCTGGGTGGCCTTTCCCGTGTCCAGGTACTCCGGAGCCATGTAGCTCACCGTGCCCATCCAGGTTCCGGCCTGGGTCAGGCCCGAGGGCCCCATCTGGGCCACGCCGAAGTCCATGAGCTTGGCGCGGGGGCGCTTCCCGTGCCGGTTGACCAGGACGTTGGCGGGCTTGATGTCCCGGTGGACGACGCCGTGCTCGTGGGCATAGGCCAGTCCGTCGCAGACCTGGGCGAGGATCTCCAGCAGCTCGGCCTTGGGCACCGCCCCCTCGCGGATGAGCCGCTCCAGTTCTTCGCCATGCACATACTCCATGGCCAGATAGTGGAGGCCCTCGTCCTCGCCGAATTCATAGACGGTGACGATGTGGGGGTGGTTCAGCAGGGCCGCAGCGCGGGCCTCCCGTTCGAAACGGGCCTGGGCCTCATCGCCCATGACCGTCCCGTCGCTGATCACCTTCAGGGCCACCTCCCGGCCCAGCTTCGGGTCCCGGCCCAGGTAGACCTCGCCCATGGCGCCCCGGCCCAGGAGCCGTACCACTTCGAATTTGCCGAGCCGTTCCCGCATGGCAACCTATCGGCCGATTCTGCTGGAGCTTTTATCTCGCCTCGATGGGCATGTGACGCAGGCGCTCCACCCGCACCGCCAGGGGGGGATGCGTGGAAAAAAGGCTCATGAGCCCGCCCCCGCTGAGCGGGTTCACGATCATCATGTGGGCCGAGGCCGGCTCCGCGGCCGCCATGGGCTCCTGCCGGTTGCAGCTCTCGAGGCGCTCCAGGGCCGAGGCCAGCAGGTCGGGCCGGCCCGTCAGGTGGGCACTGTAGTCATCGGCCAGGTACTCGCGGGAGCGGCTCACGGCCATCTGCAGGAGGATCGCGGCCAGGGGCCCGAGGATCATGATGGCGATGCCGGCGATCGGATTGGACCGGCCCTCCTCGTCCCGGGCCCCGAAGAAGCCGGCGAACCGCGACAGGAACATGATGGCCTGCGCCAGCACCGCGGCCAGGCTGCCGATGAGGATGTCCCGGTGCTTGACGTGGCCCAGCTCGTGCCCGAGGACGGCCTCCAGCTGGGGCCGGCTGAGGATCCGCAGGATGCCCTCGGTGACGGCCACCACGGCGTGCTCGGGATCTCGCCCCGTGGCGAAGGCATTGGGCGTCTCGTCGGGGATGATCGCGATCCGGGGCATGGGCAGACCGGCCCGCTGGGCCAGGTTGGCCACGATGGCGTACAGTTCCGGCGCCTCCGCCTGGGAGACGGGCTGGGCCCCGTAGCTGGCCAGGACGATCTTGTCCGAGAAGAAGTAGCTCACGCCGTTGAGGGCCAGGCCGATGGCGAGGGCCAGCACCATGCCGGAGCGGCCCCCGACCATGCCGCCGATCCACACCAGCAGGCCCGTCATGGCCACGATGATGAGTAGGGTCTTCGTCTGGTTCATGAACCTGCCTCCGGATGCCAGGATACGCGGGTCGACGCGGGCCGTTCAGTCCATCCGTTTGATGACCACCAGGGTCACGTCATCCCGGAATTTGCCCTCCCCCAGGTGCTGGAAGGCCTCCACCAGCAGGGCCTCGAAGATGTCCTCGGCGCCGGCCTGCGGAAGGCGCAGCACCACGTCCGCGAGGGCGCCGTCACCCAGCTCCTCGCCGGCGCCGTTTTCCGCCTCGACGACGCCATCCGTGAAGATCACCAGCACATCGCCCCGGTCCATGTGGGCGCGCCCTTCGCGGAAGCTGACCCCGGGCAGCAAGCCCACCATGGGCCCCGTGGGGGCCAGCCTGAGCACCTCTCCGGAGGCCCGCACGAGCAGGGGGGGATTGTGGCCCCCGTTCACGTAGCGGAGGTTGCCGTTCAAGGGGTTCAAGCTGCCCGCGAACAGGGTGGTGTAGCGGTTGCCGTCCCGCACATCGTTCATGCGGCGGTTCACCCGCTCGGCCAGCCCCCCCCAGTCCTCCACCCGCCGGTCCGCCATGGCCCGCAGGAAGGCCGAGAGCTGGGTCATCATGAGCGAGGCCGGAAGGCCCTTCCCGGAGATGTCGCCCACGGCGATGTGAAGGCGGTCCCCCAGCCCCTCGTCCCGGGCCATCCAGAGGTCGTAGAGGTCGCCTCCGACGGCCTGGTAGGGCAGGTTGGCCGCCGCGCACTGCCAGCCGACCGGTTCGGGCAGGGTCTTGGGCAGCAGGCTGCGCTGGATGTTCCGGGCCAGGTCCAGATCCTTCTCCATGCGCTCGGCCTGGAGGCGGGCCTCCCGGAACTCGAGGCTCGACAACTGGGACGAGGTCAGGTTCAGCAGGGTGCGGAGGAAGACCAGGTCGTCCTCGGACAGCTGGCCCACGGCGGGCTCCGCCGCGTAGGCGAACCCGTGGCTGTGGGTCTGGTCCACCAGCTCGATGGCATGGACGAGGCGCCTGGCCTCCACCACCTCGTGCAGCTGCTCGCCCACCAGGGCCTCCGGCAGCGTTCCGAGCCCCTTGGCGTGAAGCACCTGCCCCTGAGCGTCCACCACCAGCAGCCGCATGATGCGGAACTCGCCCATGAGGGTGTTCGCCATGAGCCGCACGAGGTCCCGGCGGGTCTCCACCTCGCCCAGGTTGCGGGTGAGCTCGAACACGGTGTTGAGCCTGGACAGCTGGAGGGCCAGGGTCTGGTTCTGGGACATGCGGACGGCTTCGGCCCGGCGCCAGGCCAGGAGGGGCGCGCTGATGGAGAGCAGCAGGGGAACGGCGTCGGGAAGGGCCTCCACATGCAGGACGAGATGTCCGTACACCTCCTCCCCGTAGTGCCAGGACAGCACCTGCCAGCCCGTCCCGGGATGGGTGGGGAAGGCGGGCGCCGCACCCCGGAGGAACAGCCACTTGCCGCCATCCCAAAGGCCCCCCTGGCGCGCCTTGGCGATGCCCATGGCGGTGATGCCCACCAGGTGGACCAGGTCCTCCTCGCTGCTCTGCTCGGGGAAGGTCTCCAGGAAGTCGATGAGGGGTAGCAGTTCCTGGGCCCCTTCCGGCGTTTTCAGCGCCAGCTGGCGGAGGCGATCGAAGGGATTGGCCGGCATACCCGTGGGACCGGAGTTCAGCTGATCTTCTTGATCAGGCAGCACTCGTTGCGGCCGGAGGCTTCGTCCGACTTGAATTGGACCTCGTCCATGAACCGGCTCATGAGCAGCAGGCCCAGGCCTCCCTTCCGGGGATGTTTGATGTACTCCTTGGGATCCGGCAGCACCAGCTGATCGCTTCGGATGCCCTGCCCCGAATGCCAGATGTGGATTTCGAGCGCCTCCTCGGTGAAGCACAGCTCCAGCTCGACGCTGTGCTCACCCTCGCCGTGATAGGCGTGGAGAATGACGTTGGTCACGGCCTCATCCACGGCAATGCTCACCTTGGCGGCCGCGGCATCGTCGAGCCCCGCCACCAGCGAGGCCCGCTTGGCCAGCCCCGTCACCAGGTTCAGGTAGCGGGTCTGACTCGGGATGATGAGCCTGAACTGGGCATGGTCCACTTCCGGCGGCACGCTCAGCCCTTCTGCTCCGGCGCAGCCGCCGCCAGAGCCTGGCCTTCGTCTTCGTAGACCCGGTAGAGCTGGGTGAAGCCGAGGGTGTCGAAGATGGTGAACACGTTGTCCTGGAGGTTGGACAGCAAGATGTCGCCGTCGTGCTCCCGCACCGTCTCGATCAGGCCCATGATGGCACCCAGGCCGGCCGAGCTGATGTAGTTCAAATCCTTGCAGTTGAGAAGGATGGTGTAGCGTCCTTCCTGGACCAGCTTCTCCAGGGCCTCTTCGAAACCCAGGACCGTGTGGGCATTGATGAAACCGGCCGGGAGGAGGACCGCCACGTCGCCGACCTGCCTGACTGCAATGGAAAGATCCGCCATCCCAGGACTCCAATGAACCAGGGCCATCCTATCGGTTCCCCAGGAGCCTGTCCAAGCAATTGGAATACCCCGAGGGAAGCCGGCGCAGGCCCCAAATCATTTGCCGGCGCAGGGGCGAAGCGCAGGATTCGGATACCCTTGAGGCTCACCTCCGCCGAGCCCCCGATGAGCGACTCCCGACCCGTGGACCAGCCCCAGAACGATGCCTTCCGGGCCCGCCTGGAAAGCTGGCTCAACCAGCAGAACCAGAAGCTTCTGGAGGAGGTGATGGCCACCTGGCAGGGCGCCCTGGGCCACTTCCGTCCCGATGAGACGCTTCTCGCCCAGCTCCTCGAAGCCGCCGCGGCCCCAAGCGCGCCCGCCCCTTCGGGCCGCCAGGACGCCGAACTGGCCGCGGCCCTGGACCTCTTGGAGGGGGCGACCAGCCAGAGCGACCTGCTCAAGCGGTTGCTGGACGCCCTCTCGGCACTGGTGGAGCGCAGCGCAATCTTCATTCTCAAGCAGGGGCTGGCGTCCCTCTACGCCCACCGGGGCTTCGAAGCGGACGCCCCCTTGAGGGCAGGGGCCGTGGTGCCCCCCCCCGAGCTGGAATCCGTCATCCGGGGTTTGACCCCATCCATCCGCCGCAAGGGCCCCGGATATGCCGCCCTGATCACACCCATCAGCGCCTTCGAGGCCTCGGAAGTGGCCATCTTCGCCCTGCGCCACAAGAAGCGGGCCGTGGCCCTGGTCCTGGTGGACAGCGGCCTGAGGCAATCCCTGGATCACCCCGAGCTGGCCCGGGCTCTGGTGCTCACCGCCTCGGCCATGCTGGCCTCCCTCGCCAGCGGCAAGGAAGAGGATTCCCAGCCCCACCCCGCCCTGCCGGAGGCCCATCCCAGCGCCCCGACCCAGGCCATCCCTGAACCCATCGAACCGGCCCTTCCCGTCGACCTCGATGCGAAGGCCCGGGCCGCCGCCGAACGCCTGGCCCGGGTGCTCGTGGGGGACGTGGAGCTCTACTTCCCCGCCAAGGTGTCCCAGGCCCGGACCCAGGGGAACCTCTACGGACAGCTCCGGGATGAACTGGAGCGCAGCCGGGCCACCTTCGTGGAACGCTTCGGGGAAGATGTCGAAGTTCAATACCGGATTTTCACCACCACAGTCGTTCATCTGCTGTGCAACGGCGACGCTTCCAAGCTGGGTGCCGCCCCCTGGGCTTGAGAACTTTCCGGCAAAGGGTGACATTCGGGCCCGATTCTGGTAGAACCTTGTTCCTTTGGGCTTGGACGAGGACGGGCAATGGCAGATCTTGGCAAGAAGTTCACATGTTTCCAGTGTTCGGCGAAGTTCTACGACTTCGGGAAACCCGAGGCTGTCTGCCCCAAATGCGGGGCCAACCAGAAGGCCGCGCCCGCCAAACCCAAGGCCGTGAAGAAGGAAAAGAGCGTCCACGTGATCGAGGACGATTTCGCCGCCGAGCCCGAGGCCGAGAACCTGGAGGAGACCTTCAGCGAAAGCGGCGTGGCCATCGAGCGGGGCCGGGGCGAGGGGTTCGATCCCGGCGATCTGCGCATGGACGACTACGACGAGTAGGCGAACCCCGCCGGATCACTCGCCAGGCTGCCAGATGCAGCCTGGCGAGTGAGGCTCCGGCGAGGGTGAGCATAACGTTCAGGTTGGCCCGGGCCCACGGGCGTGACCGAGCCCGCAGCCTGGCGAGTGAGGCTCCGGCGAGGGTGAGCATAATGTCCGAGTGAGCCACAACGCCCCATTCCCCCTCATCGACCGGCACACCCACCTCGAGGGCGCTCTCGATCCAACCTGGGTCCGGGCCGAGACCGCCCGCCGCGGCCTGGGCCTGCCGGGCAGCCTCGAGGCGCTGTGGTCCGGGCAGGCGGTCCCCTTCGAGGGGTTCAACGAGGCCTTCCTCTATGGCGCGTCCCTCCTGGACAGCCGCGAGGCCGTGCGGGAAGCCGTCCTGGCCGCGGCGCGGCGGACCCGGGCGGCGGGCGGAACGGGCTTCGACCTCTGGGCCTCGCCCCACTTCCTCGTGGTCCATCGCAAGCAGATCCAGCTCGAGGCGCTCTGGCGGGGCCTGGAGGAG
>JARLGO010000436.1 GCA_031292655.1 Geothrix sp. | reverse complement strand
GGTCACCCTGTTCAGCCGCGGCGTGACGGCCGAGACCTACTACCTGTTTTGCGTGGCCCTGGGCTTTTCCGCAGGCTACTGGGCCGTCTTCGTGACCATCGCCAGCGAGCAGTTCGGCACGAACCTGCGGGCCACGGTGACGGTGACGGTGCCCAACTTCGTCCGGGGGGCCGTGGTGCCCATCTCCACGAGCTTCCTGGCCCTCAAGGCCCACTGGGGCATCGTGAACTCGGCCCTCTTCATCGGGCTCTGCTGCCTCGCCGCCGCGGCCTTGAGCCTCTGGGGCATGGAGGAGACCCACGCCAAGGACCTCAACTTCCTCGAGGTGGATTGACGCTCTCCCCGCGGCAGGTCCGATCTCAGCTGTCGCGCCGCACCCTCAAGATCACAAACAGGACAGGCATGACCAGGAAGACCAGTGGCAGCTGGAACACCATGCCGCTGATGATGGCGATGGCCAGCGGCCTTTGCATCGCCGAACCCTGTCCCAGTCCCAGGGCCAGGGGTGAGAGCGCCAGCGCGGCGGCCAGGGTGCTCATGGTGATGGCACGCATGCGGTGCTTGCCGGCCTCGATCAAGGCGCTCCGGGTATCCAGATGGGCCGGGGCCGTCATGAACTCGAAGACGAGGAAGATCGCCACCTCCGTGACGATGCCCAGGACCATCGTCATGCCCATCATGGAGGAGATGTTCAACTCAGTACCGGTCACCCAGAGGCCGATGAATACGGCACCGAGGGCGATGAGTGCCGTGAGCATCACACCGATGGCCGATCGAAAGCGTTCAAAGAGAAACAGCAGGAGGAAGAACACCAGCGCCACGGCAGCCACGAACACCGCCAACAGCCCGGCGAAGGCGATCCGCTGCTGGCTGTACAGGCCCCCCAGCCCGTAGTAGACGTCGTTGGGTACGAGGCCTGGCGTGGACAGGACGCGCTTGACGTCCGCGACCACGGAGCCCATGTCGCGGCCTGAGATGCGCCCTGTGACGGCGAGCATCCGCTTGAGGTTGTCGCGCATGATCTGGGGCTGGCCCGTGACCGGTGTGATCGCCGCCACCCGCCCGAGGGGGAAGAGATGGCCGTCCGGTGCCCGGAGAAGAAGGGCCTCCACGTCCTTGGTGCGGCGCCTCAGTTCCGGAAGCGTCCACAGCCGCACGCCGATCATCTTGGGCCCCCTCTGGACCTCGGTCTGGACGCCACCCTCGAGATAGCCCTGCGCCAAAGCCGTGACCGTTTCCGGATCGATGCCTTCCTGGGCCGCCCTGACGCGATCCACCCGGATGTTCAGGGCGTCCCCGGCAAGGACGACGCCATCCTTCACGTCCACGACGCCTGGGACCTTCCGGATGGCCTCCGCCACCTTGGGGGCCGTGGACATCAAGGTGGCTTCGTCATCGGAGAAGATCTTGATCTCGATGGGTTGGGGCACCGCCGTGAGGTCCCCGATGAGATCCTCCATGAGCTTCGCCATCTCGACTTCGAGGCCGGGGACGCTCTTTTCGATGCGGCCCCGGACATCGTCGATGATGGTCTCGATGCTCCGGCGCGGGAAAGGCTTGAGGCGAACGAAGAAGTCCCCCTCGTTGGCCTCCGTCACCATCCCCCCGAGTTGCAGCCCCGTGCGACGGGAGTAGGTCTGGACGTCGGGCGTCGCCCGCAGGATGGCCTCGACCTGCCGCGCCAGGCGGTCCGTTTCACTCAGGGAGGTCCCGGAGGGACTCCGGTAGTCCAGGACAAACCCCCCCTCGTCCATGGAGGGCATGAAGCCCGATCCCAGAAAGTGGTAGCTGAGAAATCCCGCCAACAGGAAGGGGATGAGGCCCACCAGGATCAGCGCGGGCCGATCGAAGAGCCGGCCCATGAGTTTCCCGTAGGCCGCGTGGATGCGTTCAGTGAGGGCGCCCCCCTCCTCCTGGGTCGCATCCCGTTCGTTGAGGAACCGGTCCGCCAGCAGGGGGACCGCCAGCCACGCCACGAAAAAGGAGATGATGAGCCCCGAGGCCATGGTGAGGCTCAGGGCCTTGAAGAATGCGCCCGTGACGCCCGAGAGGAACGCCAGGGGCGCGAAAATGATGATGGTGGCCATGGAGGATCCCGCCAGCGGGTGAGTGAACTCCCTGGCGGCCCTCATGACGCTCCCATGGTGAGACCCTCCACCCCCCCGCATCCGGCGGATGATGTGCTCCACCATCACGATGGCATCGTCGATGATGAGCCCGACGGCGGCGGCCATGCCACCGAGGGTCATGACGTTGAAGCTCATGTGCAGGACGTACAGCAGGAGCACCGTGATGGCCAGCACGCCGGGCACCGTGATGATGGCAATGAGCGTGACCTTCAGGTTCCGGAGGAAGATGAGCAGGATCAGCGCGGCCATCACCACACCCACGATCAGGGCGTCCCTCACGCTGGCCGCAGAGGACACGATGATCTCGCTCTGGTCGTACCAGTTGGCGATGCGGACTCCGGGGGGAAGATGGGGCTGGTAGGAAGCCAGGGCTGCCTTGAGGTCCTGCGCGATCTGGACGGTGTTCCCGTTGAGCTGCTGGTACACTTGGAGGAGGACGGCGTCCCGTCCGTCTGCGGTGGCCCGGGTCCAGTTGGGAGCCGTGGCCTGGGTCACGGTGGCCACATCCTTCAGGAAGACCACACCGGCCGGGCCCGAGTGGAGGATGGTGCGCCCGATCTCCTCCAGGCTCTTGAACTGGGTATCCGAGAGCAGCAGGTAGAGCTTGCTGTGGTCCTCCAGACGGCCCACCGCCCGGATGACATTGGCCGCCGCGAGGGCGTGGGCCAGATCGTCAAAGGCGAGCCCCATGGCGTTGAGCCGCGCGGGATCCACCGTCACCCGGAATTCCTCCGTCTGTCCACCCTGCACGCCAATGCGCCCCACGCCCTGGACCGTGGAAAGCAGGGGGCGCAGCTGGTACAGGGCGAGGTCTCTCAGTTCCGTGGGCGTTCGCGTCTCAGAAGTGAGGCTGTAGGCGAGGACGGGGAAGACCGTGGGGTCCATCCGGGTCACGGTGTAGTTCGTGCCCTGCGGGAAACTGGTGGCGGCCTGAGCGATGGCCGATTGCACCTGGAGCATGGCCGCCACCATGTCCTCGCCCCACCCGAAATTGACATCGATATCCGCGGAGCCGCGGCTGGTGGTGGAGCGGACTTCCTGGACCCCGGGGACTCCCCGGACCGCCTCCTCCACGGGCCGACTGACTTCCACGGCCATGCGGTCGGCCGGCCGATCACCCGCGTCCAGGGACACCCTCACCCGGGGGAAATTGACGCTGGGGAAGAGCCCCACGGGCAGCTTGAAGGCTGAGCCCAGCCCGCCCGTGATGAGCACGGCCAGCAGGAAGAGCAGGGATCGGCGATGCTTCTGGATCCAGTCCGTCAAGGTCATCGGGACGGCTCCACGAGCACGGCCATGCCATCCTGCAATTCGTAGTTGCCTTGGACCACCACCGGTTCGGCCCCGTCGAGCTCCGGGCCCGCCACCTGGACGCGATCCCCGCTCTGGACCAGGATTTGGACCTCGTGCCGGACCGCGTGGCCGTTCCTGATCGTGAACAGCACATAGCGCCCCTCGTCGGGAAGGACCGCTCCATAAGGCACGATCAAGCCTTCATGAGCCGCCTCAGGCATCCTGCCGCGGACGTACTGGCCGAGGAGGAAGGAGTGTCCCTGCGGAAGTGACACGAAGACATCCACGAGGCGGGTGGTGGGATTGATCGCGGGGGAGATCGTGCGTATCCGGGTCTGGATGGTCGAGGCGCTCTTCCCGTCCACGATCGAGAGCACCACCGCACCGCCCTGGCGAAGGCGCGCAGCGTCCTTGGGTTCGACTCCCAGCCTGGATTCCAGGTGCTGGGTGTCGGCCAGCTCGACCAGGGAACTCCCCGGCGGGAGCACCGCCCCCACCTGGACCGGAATCCGCGTCACGACGCCGGGGGCTTTGGCCCGGAGGACCTGGGGTCCCCCCAGATGGCGGGCTTCGAGGCTCTTCAGGCGGGCCCGGGCCGAGTCGAAAGCCTGCTCGGCCTGGGCCAACTGGCCGTTGTCCGCCAACTTGAGCTCATGACGGTGGCGGGTCTGCTGGAGCTGTGCTTCGGCGGCCTTTTCATCGATGCGGGCCTGTTCCAAAGCCAGCAGGGCGTCCGGGCTGTCCGAGACGGTGAGCAGGGGCGCACCGGTGGTGACGACCTGGCCTTCGCTCACCACGATGGACGTGATTCGGCATTCATAGGCCACCGAGATCGTCTGGGCGGCCCCGGGGGCAGGGACAATGCTTCCGAAGGCCGCGAGGTTGCTTTCCAGCACGCCCTTCTTCATGGCGGCGACCTGGACCGTGGCTGTCACCGGATCCTGTTCCCCGGCGCCCTCCTTTGCCCCTGGGGCAGTCCCACGCGAACGTCCCCAGAAGAAACCGGCCGCCAGAGCGGCCATGAGAAGACCGGCCACCAGGAAGGACCGGACAGATCCGAGACGGTTCATCGTTGGCCCTCCTCGGGCAGGAAGGGGCGTCCTGTGACGATTTCCAGGGCCACTCCCAAATCATCCAGGTTCGCCTTCAAGCTGGCCAGGGTCGCCCGCTGGGAGAGAAGCGCCAGCCTCATCTGGTTCCTGCTGAGAAGGTCCATGCTCCCCTGGCCGAACAGCCCATCCCCGGCTTCGGCCTGGGTTTCGAGGGCAGGCAAGGCTGCTTCTGCGGCGATGATCATGTCCTTCACGGCTTTCATGTCCGAGAGGATCTGCGCCACGTCCGCCCTCGCGTGGAAGAGCCGGGCGAGGTACTGGTCGTAGAGCTGCTGGCGGGTCGCGTTTTCGATGGCCACCAGTCCCTGCCCCCGGTTGAAGAAGGGCAGACTCACCGCCACGCCGAATCCCCGGGTCGCGAGATTGAAGGTGTCCTGGGAGCGGTTTAAGCTGAGGCCGATGCTGGGGAACTGGGACCAGATGGCCAGCCGCACCCGCGCATCCTGGCTTTCATACCCTTTCTGCAGGGCCACCAGGTCCAGGCGCCGGTCCAGGCCCTGGACAAGCCGCTGTTCCGAGGGCAGATCGTCCCAGGGGCGATACTTCAGGGCCTCCCCCGACGGCTTCTTCAAGGCCACTTCCTCGTGGGGAGGCAGGCCCAGGAGGGCATTCAGGGTCTGCCGCTCCCGGTCCCGGGATTGCCGAATGGCAAGGGCATTCCGCCGAGCCGCGTCAAGTGCGACGCGAATTGAAGCCACGTCGCCCTGGGATATTTCTCCCCGAAGGGCCGTCTGCTCCAGGGCCTGGAGCATCGCTTCCAGGGCCCCGACCGCCTCGTTCGCGACATCGAGCTGAGGATCGAGGGCCGAGATGCGGTAGACCGAGAGCTTGGCGGCTTCGGCCACCTGCCACTCCTGCCAGGCCACGTCCAGGTCCACAGACAGCTGCGTGGCCTTGGCCGCCCGGCGCTTCAGGCTCCGGGTCAACATGCCCGTCAGGTCCATGCTCAGCTGGGTGGAATGCCCGATGACTGCACCCTGCTGGTCGGCCCCCACCGGGTTGTCCTGAGTGTAGGTGAGAATCGGATCGGGAAGCAGTCCCGCATCCAGGAGCTGGGCTTCCGCCAAGGCCCGCTGATCCCGCACCCCCTTCAGATCCGGATTGACCAGGACCGCCAGAACGGCGGCTTCGTCCGGAGACAGTCCATTCCTGAGGTCGATGGTCAGTGGCTTGAGAATGGGGTGCCGGAGCTCCTGGGCCTGGACCTGGATCCTGGGAAGGTCGGGAGAAGCCAGTGCCGCATCCTTTGCTTTCTGGTCCAGGGGAAGCGAGTGGTAGATCTTGCACCCTCCCGTCGAGCCCAGGAGCACTGTGCTCAGCAATAGACGCGCCATCGGCTTCATCTGGCCGCCTCCCAGTCGGATCGGGCCGAGCCCGTCAGGCAAAAGGCCATCAAATAGCGATAGGGCCTTCATTTATCGTAACTCACCTGCGGGCCAGAATCTGGAAGTCGCCTGAGGCCATGGGCCGAATTGCTCGAAGAGATTCCGGAACGGTCCATCGCGGACGGAGGACCTCCAAATTTACATGCGGGCCGGGGGCCGCGATTTCATAATCGGGGATCCGGGGTTCAATTCACCTGCGCTTCCGAGGCCCCTTGAACCAGCCTTCGCGAGTCCGCCCGCTGCTTCCCGAAGGGGAGGAGCGGGAGTTCACCCTCCAGGCGGACTATTTCGACGGCCAGATCGACCTGAAGGCCTTTTGCGCCGCCCACCCGCACCATCCCATC
>JARLGO010000085.1 GCA_031292655.1 Geothrix sp. | reverse complement strand
GCGGCCATGCAGTTCGAGTACTTGGGCAAGGCCATCAACCTGCTGGACACGCCGGGCCACCAGGACTTCAGCGAGGACACCTACCGGGCCCTCACGGCGGCCGACGCGGTGGTGATGCTCCTGGACTGCGCCAAGGGCGTGGAGGAGCAGACCAAGAAGCTGTTTCGCGTGGCCCGCGAGCGGAAGCTCCCCATCTTCACCTTCGTGAACAAGCTGGACCGCCCGGGCCGCGAGCCCGTGGAGCTCATCGACGAGGTGGAGGAGCTCTTCGGCCTCCACGCCGTGCCCATGACCTGGCCCATCGGATCCGGCACCGACTTCAAGGGCGTCTACGTGCGTGCCACCGGCCAGATCCAGGTCTTCGAACGGGCCAAGGCGGGCCGGAAGGCGCGGGTGGCCGGGAAGGGCGGGCTGGACGATCCGGAGATCGCGGCCCTGCTGACGCCAGCGGAGCTGCAGCAGCTCAAGGACGACGTGGACCTCATGAACCACGTGCTGCCCGCCTTCGATCGCGGGGCCTTCCTGCGGGGCGAGCAGTCGCCCATGTTCTTCGGGTCCGCCGTGAACAACTTCGGCGTGGCCGAGTTCCTGGAGGAGTTCCTGGACCTGGCCCCGGCGCCCGGGGCCCGGCCCCTCATGAATGGCGGCGAGATCGTGCCGGAGCAGCCCTTCACGGCCTTCGTCTTCAAGGTGCAGGCCAACATGAACAAGGCCCACCGGGACCGGGTGGCCTTCGCCCGCATCGTGTCCGGCCGCTTCGAGCGGGGCATGGACGCCCTCCACGTGCGCGAGAAGAAGTCCATCAAGCTGAACTACCCCCACATGTTCTTCGGGCGCGAGCGGCAGATCGTGGACGAGGCCTACCCGGGCGACATCCTGGGCCTCATCAACCCCGGCCTCTTCCGAATCGGCGACGTGCTGAGCGCCACCGGGCCCGTGGAGTTCCACGCCGTGCCGCGCTTCTCCCCCGAGCAGTTCGCCTCCGTCCGCCTGGCGGACCCTGGCGCCCGCAAGGGCTTCCTGAAGGGCCTGGGCCAGATCGCGGAAGAGGGCGTGGTGCAGGTCTTCTGGCCCAAGGGCGGGGCGCCCCTGCCCATCCTGGGCGCCATCGGCCGCCTCCAGTTCGAGGTGCTCCAGCACCGCCTCAAGGAGGAGTACGCCAGCCCCGTGCTCCTGGAGCCCCGGGGCTTCCAGATGGCCCGCTGGATCCAAGGCGGCTGGCCCGAGCCCAGCAAGTTCTGGGGCGAGCTCGTGGAAGACGTGGAGGGCAATCCCGCCATCCTCTTCGAGAACGACTGGCAGCGGCGAACCACCGCCGAAAAGTGCCCCGGCCTGACCTTCCTGGAGCATCCCCCGAAATAACGGGCATTCGATCCGCCGGGTCGAAGGCTTGAAGAAGGCTCCTGTCCAGTCCTACCATGGCCCGTCAGGCCAAATCAAAGGGCCCAGGATGAAGCGCCTCGCGATCACGACTGCAGATACGGTCCAGTTCTCCAAGATTGTGCGGGGACTGAACTTCTTCGGGTCCATGAACATGGCGATGCTGGAGCGAATCCTGGATGGCATCCAGCTCTTCGAATGGGATCGGGGCGAAAAGGTCTGCGTGCAAGGCGAAGTCGGGGACACTTTTTTCGTGGTGCAGCAGGGCAGCCTGGCGGTTTCCGTCAGGAAAGGGAAGCTCTCCCTGTCGAAAAAAATCGCCACACTGGGGCCTGGCGACTGTTTCGGCGAGATGGCCTTGTTGCACGAGGCGCCGCGTAACGCCACCGTGGCCTGTACCTCCGCGAGCCGAGTCTTCGTTTTGCCCGCCTCGCACTTCAAGGCCGTGCTCAAGCAAAATCCCGAATTCGCCAAGGAGATTAACGACCTGGCCAATGCCCGGCAATTCGAACTGGACCAGAAGGCCAAGCTCGGCTGACGAAGCCGGGCGGACATGAAGAAGCGGCGCCTTCGCGCCGCTTCTTCAGTTTGAAACGCGCCGCCTACTTCGCGTTCTTGAAGATGTCCATCACATCGTGCAGCAGCTTGATGGATTCCTTCTTGGGCCGCTGGAAGGCGTTGCGACCCATGATGGAACCAAAGGCCCCGCCCTTGGCCAGCTCGGCCACTTCCTTCAGCACCTCGTCCGTGCCCTTGGCTTCGCCGCCGCTGAAGATCACGATGCGGCGGCCGCCGAAGGCGCTGCGCACCACCTCCTTCACCCGGTCGGCGAGGGTCTCGATGGGGATGCCGGTCTTCTCAAAGGTAGCGGCGGCCT
>JARLGO010000084.1 GCA_031292655.1 Geothrix sp. | reverse complement strand
GCGCTCGTGCGCACGGGCTACGGTTCTCGGGTGGATGGTTCGGACGCGGACCTGGTGGCGGATGACCTCCCCGGGGCCGTGGAGGCCATCCTGGCCCGTTGGCCATGATCCTGGTCGAGAAGACCGGCCTGGTGCCCGGCACCCTGATCCAGCGGTACAAGCGTTTCCTGGCGGACGTGCAGCTGGACGGCGGCCCCATCGTCACCGCCCACACCACGAACACGGGTTCCATGAAGACCTGCTGGGAGCCGGGGGACCGGGTGCTGCTGGAACCCGCGGCGAACCCCGATCGCAAGCTGAAGTTCACCTGGCTGGCCGTGGAGAGGCCCGGCGGCTGGGTGGGCGTGGAAACGGGCCTGCCCAACCGCGTGGTGGCCGAGGCGGCGCGGCGGGACGCGCTGCCGGGCCTGGCGGGCCTGCATGGGGTCCGAACCGAGGTGAAATACGGGGCCGAGAACAGCCGCATCGATGTGCTGGCCCTGGACGGGAGGGGCCGCCAGGTGTTCATCGAGGTGAAGAACACGACCTTGAAGGCGGGTGAGTGGGCCCTGTTTCCGGACGCCGTCACGGAACGCGGGATCAAGCACCTGCGGGAGCTCCAGGCCATGGTGAGGGCAGGCCATCGGGCGGCCATCGCGTTCTTCGTGCACCGGACGGACGTGAGCCGGTTCGACGCGGCCTGGGAGGTCGATCCCGCCTATGCCCTCGAACTGGACCGCGCCGCGGAAGCCGGCGTGGAAGTCCTTCCCCTGGCTGTGCGCCTGGTCACAAGCTTGGATGCAAGTGGTCTGTGGAACATGGGCTGGGAACTGCCGGGACTTCTGCCCTGGGTCTCTCGGCGATAGACTGGCGTTTCTTCCCGGAGTGCCTATGTCGACCACTGCATCTGAATTGATGAAGACTCCCCTCAACGCGGTCCATCGCGCCTTGAACGCCAAGATGGTGGATTTCGGCGGCTGGGACATGCCGGTGCAGTACCCGGGCGGCATCATCGCCGAACATGAGGCGGTGCGCACCCGGGCCGGCCTCTTCGACGTGAGCCACATGGGCGAGATCCGGGTGAAGGGACCCGGCGCCCTGGCCCTGGTGGAGCATCTCACCCCCAATGCCGTCTCCAAGCTGGTCATCGGCCAAGTCCACTACACGGCCTTCCTCTACGAGAACGGCACCTTCGTGGATGACCTGCTGGTCTACCGCGAGGGCGAGCAGGAGTTCCTGCTGGTGGTGAACGCGGGCAACTCCGACAAGGACTTCGCCTGGGTGCAGCAGCACGCCCCGGCCTACGACTGCACGGTGGTGAACGAAAGCCCGGCCACGGGCCAGATCGCCCTCCAGGGTCCGCTGGCCCTGAGCATCCTCCAGCCCCTCACGAAGACGGCGCTGGAGCCCATCGGCTACTACTTCTTCACCCATGGCGAGGTGGCCGGGATCCAGTGCCTCATCAGCCGCACGGGCTATACCGGCGAGGACGGCTTCGAGCTCTACTGCGCCGCCGGGGACACGGAAAAGCTCTGGAATGCCGTGCTGGCCGCCGGGAAGCCCAAGGGCCTGGTGCCCGCGGGCCTGGGCTGCCGCAACACCCTGCGCCTGGAATGCAAGATGGCCCTCTACGGCCACGAGATCGACGACAGCATCCACGCCCTGGAAGCGGGCCTGGGCTGGATCGTGAAGCTGGACAAGGGCGACTTCATCGGCCGGGAGGCCCTGGTGGCGGCCAAGGCCGCCCCGGCCCCCCGCAAGCTCGTGGGCTTCAAGACCCTGGAGAAGCGCGACATCGCCCGGGATCACATGCCCGTGGTGCAGGACGGGAAGCCGATCGGCTTCGTCACCAGCGCGGCTCCCTCCCCCACCTGCGGGATCAACCTGGGACTGGCCTACGTCCCCGCGGAGCTGGCCAAGGTCGGCGGCCGCATCCAGATCGAGATCCGCGGCCGCGCCGTGGACGCCGAGATCATCCCGACCCCCTTCTACAAGCGGACGAAGTAGCTCCCCCCTCGTACCCATCCCACCTTTTCTGGAGGATCCATGTTCCCTGCCGACCTGAAGTACACCAAGGACCACGAGTGGCTGAAGCCCGCGGGCGACGGCACGGCCCTGGT
>JARLGO010000435.1 GCA_031292655.1 Geothrix sp. | reverse complement strand
GGGAGCCGGCTGGGCAAGCGGGCGGGCGCCCTGGGCCTGGAGGCCCTCGCGGCCAGGGGCATCTCCCCGGCGGAGGTGCTCGGCTGGCTAGGCTGGAGCCTGGGCTGCCTGGACCGTCCCGAGCCCTGCTCGGCCGCCGAATTAATCAAGGCCTTCGATTGGTCTCGGGTGCCTACCGGCGAGGTGAGGGTGCCCGAAACCTGGGCCTGAGGGCGGGGCCATTGCCACCGAAAAGAATGGGAAAGAAGCGGAGGACAGCTGAGGGGCTGAGGAAAGCGGAGAAGGAAGAGAAGGAGGAGACCTGTATTTCTCAGCTCTCCTCCGCTTCTCCGTCATCCTCCGCTTATAAAATTCCGTAAAAAAAGACCCGGCTCTCCGGGTCCTTTGTGCGGATTGAGGGTCCGTTAAGCCAGCTTGTTCACTCTCTCGGTATCCCCTGCGGGGATACGCGAGACCCCAAAACAAAAGGACCCGGCTCTCCGGGTCCTCTGTGCAGATTGGGGGTCCGTTAGGCCAGCTTGTTCACTTTGGCGGCCAGGCGGGACTTGGTGCGGTCCGCGGCGTTCTTGTGCATGACGCCTTTGCGGCAGGCCTTGTCCACCAGGCCCTGGGTCTCGGGCAGCAGCTTGGCGGCCTCGTCCTTCTTGCCCCCGGTGATGAGGGCCAGGAAGGTCTTGACGGCGGTCTTCAGGCTCGAGCGGTTGCTGCGGTTGCGGAGGCGGGCCTCGGCATCGTGGCGGGCCTTCTTGGCAGCGGACTTGTGATTGGCCATGATTTGAATCTCCAGCTTCCGGGTCGGTCCCCCCCGTACCTGGTCTCGGGGAAGCGCGAAAGACCATCCTATCGCAAAGGGCCCGCAGGTCAAGGGCAAAAGGCCGGCCTGAAGGGTCATTCCACCCCTTCCGGGGGGGGCCAACCTGGGGCATGCTGATCGGAGGCGAATGGCCTCCGGAGAAGGATGGGGTCATGCCGCAGCAGAAACTGGAATCCGTCGTGGAACTGGCGGCGAAGGCGAAAGCCCTGCGCAGGGACGTCCTGCTGCAGGTCTACAAGGCGCAAAGCGGCCACCCGGGGGGCAGCCTCAGCTGGATCGACATCGGCGTGGC
>JARLGO010000434.1 GCA_031292655.1 Geothrix sp. | reverse complement strand
GTGCCGATGAGCACGGCGGCGCAGGGCAGGAGGATGGCGATGGAGGCCATCTTCATCTCGAAGGCCTCCACCTTCTTGCCCAGGTATTCCGGGGTGCGGCCCACCATGAGGCCGCCGATGAAGACGCCCACCAGGGCGAACATGAGCATGCCGTAGAGGCCGGAACCCACCCCCCCGAAGACCACCTCGCCCAGCTGGATGAGCCACATGGGCACCAGGCCACCCAGGGGCGTGAAGGAATCGTGCATGGCGTTCACGGAGCCGTTGGAGGCGGCCGTGGTGGCCGTGGCCCAGAGGGCCGAGGGTCCGGGGCCGAAGCGCAGCTCCTTGCCTTCCATGTTCCCGCCGGGCTGCTCCAGACCTGGGACCGCGCTGGCCACCTGGCTCACGCCCAGGGGGGTCAGGGCTGGATTGCCCTTCACCTCGGCCTGGGTGCAGACGGCCAGGGCGCCCACGAAGATGAGGGTCATGGCGGCCAGCAGGGCCCAGCCCTGGCGGCGATCCTTCACCATGTGCCCGAAGGTGATGCAGAGGGCCGCGGGGATGGCGAGGATGCTGAGCATCTGGACGAAGTTGGACAGGGGGGAGCTGTTCTCGAAGGGATGAGCGGCATTGACATTGAAGAAGCCGCCGCCATTGGTGCCCAGCATCTTGATGGCCACCTGGGAAGCCGCCGGGCCCATGGCCAGCACCTGGCCGCCGGCCGTGTGGACGTAAGCCGAGAGGTTCTGGATCAGGCCCTGGGACACGAGGAAGAGCGCGAACACGAAGGACAGGGGCAGGAGGATGTAGAGGGTGCTGCGCACCAGGTCCACCCAGGCGTTGCCCAGGCCCGTGGCGCTGCGGCGCGTGATGCCGCGGATCAGCGCCGCCAGGACGGCGATGCCCGTGGCGGCGGAGATGAAGTTCTGCACCGTGAGGCCCAGCATCTGGGTGAGGTAGCTGAGGGTGGTTTCCCCGCCGTAGGCCTGCCAGTTGGTGTTGGTGATGAAGCTGACGGCGGTGTTGAAGGAGAGGTCCGTGGCCACATTGGGCTGGTGCTCCAGGTTGAGGGGGAGGCCCGCCTGCGTCTTCATCAGCAGGAACACCGCCGCCAGGCCCAGCAGCTTGATGAGGGTGATGGACCAGGCATAGGCCTTCCAGCCCATGTCCTCGTCTTCCTTGATGCCCATGAGGCGGTAGAGGCCCCGCTCCAGGGGACCGAGGGCCCAGTGGAGGAGGGTCCGCTCCCCCTCCAGCACCCGGGCCATGAAGGTGCCCAAGGGATAGGCCAGGCCCAGGAGCAGGGCCAGGTACAGCAAGTTCTGGGTCCAGGCGGCGCTCATTGGAACTTCTCCGGCTTCAGCAGGGCGAAGGAGAGGTAGCCCAGCAGGCCCAGGGCCAGCAGGGACGCGATGAACAGGGCGGGATTCATGGTTTACTCCCGAAAAGGGTCAGCACGAGCGCCAGCAGGCCCACGGCCAGGGGACTCCAGCAGAGGGCGAGCATGAAGCGCTCCTCCCAGCGCCCGGCCTTGGAATGGCGAAGGTAGAGCGCGGTGCGGGTCCCCACCCAGCCCAGGGTCAGGGCCAGGGAAAGGAGGGGGACGAATATCAGCGGCATGGGGGCGTCCAGGGGGAATCACCCCGGGCGGGGCCGTTTGAACCGGGTACCAGGCCCATCCGCTTCAACCGCTGGACGGCGGGTCGCATCAGCACTCCAAGGAGCCGGCCCACCAGGACCGGTGCCACAGGATGGTGCTGGGGGGCGTTAAGGCGGCGTTAGGAGTTGGCGCCCGGATGTTAAGCCATCGTTAGCATTCCGGCGATCTCAGCTCCGCCGCGTGCCGGCCTCTTTGAGGGCCAGGGCCATGCGCGAACAGGCCTCGTTCTGCTCGTCGAGGGTATGAGCCGCGAAGCCCAGGCAGATGTAGGGAAGGTTCTGGCGGTGGAAATCGTAGAGGCTCCCGGGATAAAAGACGACGCCATGCGCGAAGCACCGCTCGATCCAGGCCTCGAGGGGCACCTCCTCGGCCACGCGGATCCAGAGCGACAGGCCCTCTCTCGGGTTCTTCACGGAGATGGACGGATGGAGGTGGAGCAGGAGGCGATCCACCATGGTCTCGCGGCGTTCATCGGTGAGCTTGCGGATGCGTCGCAGGTGCCGCACGATCTCGCCATCGCGCAGCGTCTCCTCGATGGTGGCCTCCTGGACCAGGTTCCCCGGCCAGTCCACGAGCTGGCGCTGCTGGGCCAGGGCCTTGATGAGGCTGGCCTCGCCGGCCAGGAAGCCCACCTGCAGACCCGGCGCGAGGATCTGCTCGAAGCTGCTGAAGTAGAGGACACGGCCATGGGGATCTTCACTGGCCAGGGGAAGGCTCGGATTCTTCTCCCGATGGAAGCCCAGGCTCGGGTCCCCCTCCAGGATCCGGAAGCCATGGGCCCGGGACAGTTCCAGCAGGCGCTTGCGTCGGGCGGGATCCAGGGTCACCTGGGTGGGGTGCTGGGGGCTGGCCGTGAGGTAGAGCAGCCGGATGGGCTCCTGGATCAGCAGCGCCTCCAGGGCCACCACATCCAGCCCATGGGCATCCACGGGGACGGGGAACAGCCTTGCGCCCGCGGCCTTGAAGGCCTCGGCGATCCGAAACAGGCCCGGGTTTTCCACGGCCACGGCCTCTCCCGGGGCGAAGAGCACGCGGGAAACGAGGTTCAAGGTGCTCATGAGCCCCCGGGTGAGCAGGAGGTTGCCCGCCTCGACGGAAAGCCCCCGCATGTCCCGGAGCATCTTGCAGAGTGAGTTCCGCAGGTCCAGGAAGCCCCTGGGGTCCCAGCCCGGTTGCAGCAGCCGCTCGGGGTGCAGTTTCAGCACCCGGCCATAGGCCCGGTGGATGGCGTCGGTGGGCGCGAGCCTCAGGTCCGGCGTGTCTGGAATGAGTTGAAAAGACTCCAGGGCCGGGGCCCCGGGTTGGAAGAAGGGGCCACTGCGGGGCGAGGCGCGTTTCCAGGAAGCGGAGTCCTGGGCCGAGATTCCGGCGGGGACTTCCAGGACGAAGGGGAGTTTCCGGGCCACGAAGGTGCCCCGGTCGGGCTCGACCTCGATCCACCCTTCGGCTTCGAGTTCCCGGTAGGCGGCCAGGGTGGTGTTGCGATTGACGCCAAGGTGTTCCGCCATGGCGCGGGTGCCCGGGAGGGTCTCTCCGGGCTTGAACCGCCCCGCCCGGATCCCCTCCTCCAGGGCCTTCACCAGCTGGAGGTAGAGGGGCTCCGGGCTGGACCGGTCGAGTGCGATGGCGAGATCCCAGCTACCCAAGGTGGGCCCCTGTCGTTCGGATGAGAATCCTGCGGCGGCGGGGGCCCGTCAAGGCAGCGGGGCGGCTCAATACCCCGATCCCCCGCCGGTGCCGCCGTTGCCGCCCGGAGGTCCATAGCTGATGGTGGCGAAGAGCCCGTGGGTCTGGGCCTGGGGACCTGCCGTGACGTACAGCTGATTGGAGATCCCCGCGGAGGCGTCATTTCCGAAGGTCATTCCCCACAGCCCGGATATGGCGAGGGGTGCGCCGCTGGCATCTGCGAGCTGTCCCATCGAGGCCCCGGTGGTGGCGTTATAGGCGGTGATGCGGCCATCGCCGAAGTTGCCCACCAGCAGCGCGGAACTGTAGGGCCCGAAATTGGCCGGGGCGAGGGCCAGGCCCCAGGGAGCGTTGAGGGAGCCTGCGGAGGCGATACGCATGACAAAGCTTCCATCGAGGTTGAAGAGGCTCACGTAGCCGAGCCCGGCCCCGGGGGTCTCCCGCGGCGCGGAGGCGGCGTGCTGGGCGTAGGTCACGTAGAGCTTCCCGCCCAGCACCTGGACGTTGTAGGGCGAGAAGCCGGCGGGCAGGGTGGGATCTTCCAGGGCCGTGGCCCCCAGGTGGACCGGTGCGTAGCTCGAATCGAATACGTCGATGGTGCCGGCGCCGAGGTTCGCGGCGAACAGGTAGGTGGTGGTTCCGCTCGTGCCGATCGCAAGCCCGGTGTAGATGGCCTGGGAGGCGGAGTTGTCCACGCGGCGCGTGGTGGCGACCCCCGTGCTCCAGCCGCTGATGCTTCCGTCCAGGGAGGCAAAGATGAATTTGTCGCCCATGAAGGCGGTGGCGGAACCATTGAAGACCACGCCCGTGGGCCCGCCCTCGGCCGATCCGGTGAGGGAGGGGACGGACACGACGATGGGGGGCGCGGGCATGCGCCCCAGCCCGTCATACACCGTGGTCGTGGCGGTGGCCTGGTTGGCCACCCAGAAATCGGTGGTGGGGCCATAGGCCAGACCCCAGGGGTTCACCAGGCTGGCATCGGTGGTGGTGGCCCCGGCCGAAGCCTGATCCGCCACCAGCTTGGTGATCTGGTAGGCGAGGGTGGGTGGCGGCGTGTACATGCTGCTGCTCGAGGACCCCCCGCCGCCCCCGCCGCAGGCGGCGAGCGACAGCAGGAGCAGGGGCACGGCCGCGGGGAGCAGGGGGCGAAGGGCCGCTCCCCGCGAAGGACAAGTGGCTCTGGACAGGGTCGATGACATGGCTGCCTCCGGCTCGCTGGGGCGAGCAAGGTTCGGATTGGGATCCGGGGTGGAGACCCAGGTCCGTCCAGATTCGGGTCCGGTGGGACCCCCACCAGATCCGGTTTGGAATTGCCGGGCCATCCGGTTCTCGCGGCGGGCCGGGGACTGGGCTACCATCCACGGGCACGCCCATCCCCACGGACGATGATGCCGATCCGCCGTTGGACCCTCTTCCTGGTCGCCGCCGCCGCCTTCGGCCAGGATGCCGCGCCCTTCTCCCCGGAGCCCTCGCGGCCCTGGGTGCCGGCCTGGGAACTGTCGCTGCGAAGCGACGAGCTGTCCAATCCCGTCGAAACCGGGGACAGCTTCCGTCGCAGCGACCTGCAGCTGCGGCTCCGCTGGAGCTGGGAGCTGGAACCCCTGCGGTTCGTGGCCGGCGTCCGGTCGGCCCTGGGCTCGGATGGCAACCAGTTCAATGCCGCGCGATGGGACCAGCAGCCCTCCAACGGAACGCAGGTGGACCTGGCCCATGCGGACCTCTCCTGGGTCACGGAAAGAACCTTCGGCAGCCTGCGCCTCGGCTTCCAGGAGAACGGGCTGCTGGCCTCCCAGGCCCTGTGGGACCGGAACCTCCGCCTCCTGGGCGCGGAAGGGATGGCCGGGGCCCGGGATGGCACGGGTCTCGTCCAGGAGGCGAGCCTCCGCGGGGTGGTGGGCCGCGTCCGGACCATCCTGGGGGGACAGGTGGATGTGGCCGCGGGCCAAGCAGTCCTGAAGCTGGATACGGGGCCCTGGTCCTGGACCGCCCATGCCGGGCGATGGGAGCTGTCGTGGGATCCCGGCCCCGAGCGGCTTCGTCCCCTTCCCGGCCACAACGGGGCTGAACGGCAGCGGATGGTGCTGGACGCCAGCGGTGCTTCCGGCAAATGGAACACCGTTTTCCCTTTGGAGGCCCGTTGGTTCGGGGCGCGCAACCCGGAGACCGGGGAGACCAGCGAAGAGGTGCAGGCCAGCGCCGGCAGCCGGGAACGCACCTACTGGCCCCAGCTGTCGTTCACCTGGCAGCGGCTCTCCTCCACGGGCACGCTCTATCCCGTGAACGGCGATGAGTGGTGGTATTACCGCGGGGCCCGGGGGCCCAGATACGACCTCTCCCTGCCCCTGCCCCACCGCTGGATCGCCACCTTCACCTTCCTCCGCCAGTGGGCCGATGGCGAAGGCTACCCGATCACCCGGAAGATGCTGGCCCTGGTGAAGCGGTTCTAGGAAACCTCAGTAGTTGCGGTCGTCCGCCAGGGGCGGATAGTCGCGACCGAACTTGTTCTTGTGGGGCTCCAGGGCGGGGAGGGAGACATCCAGGTCCCAGGCCCCCTGGGTGACGCCGCTGCCCACCTTCACGGTCCAGGTCTTTTCGCCGGATTCGGGGTGCCAGAGCCGAAGCCGGTAGGTACCGGCGGGAACCTGCTCGAACAGCAGGCCCCTCCGGTCGTCGAGGAGCTGGGC
>JARLGO010000433.1 GCA_031292655.1 Geothrix sp. | reverse complement strand
GCGCACTTCGATGGGATGGGAGAAGGGCATGGGACCTCCGGTCCCCCAACATACCCGATCAGCCGCGGATGGGGGTTGGTGTTGGTTTTCAGGAACAAAAAAGGAACCGCGAATGACGCTAATGGACGCGAACAAGGCTCAACGGGGACTTCTGGGACGAGAAAGCTTTGTTAACCACAGATGAACACCGATGCACATGGATAACAAAATGAAACCGCATGACAGCTTCAAGGTCTCGGCAACACGCGCACGGGATCCAGCCCGAGCTTGGCCGGGCCGGCCCGAACCTGCACCAGCGCTTCGCTGTCTTCATCCGCTTATCATCGGTGTTCATCGGTGTTCATCGGTGTTCATCGGTGGCTAAATGCGTTTCGTTTTTCCCTGCGCCCGCAGGGCGATTCGCGTCATTCGCGGTTTCAGGTTTTTCGCCCAGGTGAGCACCGTTCCCATGGCATCATGCGCCACGATGCCGAGCCCCCTCCTCCTCGCCTACGACCCCGCCTGCACCCTCTGCTGCCGCATGGCCCTGTGGCTGGCCCGGCGGGACCGCCGGGGCCTCCTGCTCATCCTTTCGCTCCGCGACCCGGACCTGCTGGTCCTGGGCCCGGAGCTGGCGGGCAAGCCCCTGGAAAAGGAGATCCACGGCCTGGACCTGGGCACCCGGGAGGTCCGCGCCGGGGCCGACCTGCTGCGGCCCATCGCCCGCCGGCTCCCGGCCTGGGGATGGCTGGCCCTCCTGCTGGCCCTGCCCGGCCTGCCCGCCCTGGCCAACGGGATCTTCCTCCGCTGGTCCGCCTGGCGGTTCCGGCGGACAGGGCGGCCGCCTTTCGCCTAGCCTGGATTCATGCACGAATTCGAGCCCCGCCGCCAGCCCTGGAACCCCGATCGGATCTGGGCCGATCCCCTCATCACCCTGCTGGCCCTGCTGGCCCTGCTGTTCGCGGGGTCCACCCTGTCCGCCCGCAAGAAGGCCCTCCAGCGCCCCTCGGGGCAGGTCAGCCTCCAGGGGCGGCTCATGGAGGTCGCCCTCATGGGGCCGGGGCTCCTCCCGGGCCCAGGGACCAGGACCCCGGCCTGGCCGGCCGAGGCCCCGCCGAAGGAGCCCTGGGACCGCGCCCTGCTGGCGGTGCTGAAGGCCGAGCAGCCGGCGGGCGGCGAGGCCCGGGCCTGGATCGACGCGGCGACCCCGCCGGAGCCCGGCGGCGCCGCCTTCCGCCGCGTCTGCCTCGCCGCCTACGCCGGCGGGCCGCCCCCCAGCGGGCCCGACCGGGAGGAGGTCCACCGGCGCCTGGGGAAGGGCTACGCCGCCGACCTGCTCGAGGCCCGCCTCCTGGATCGCGAAGGCGGGGGCGAGCCCCTCCGCGCCCGGGCCCGGGCGGCCCTGCTGGTTCGTTTGGCCGCCCTCGGGGTCTTCGGCCTGCTGGTCCTGGGCACCGCCGCGGCGGGCCTGGTGGTGGGCATCTACCTGGTGGGGAGCCGAAACGCCCCCCGTCCGCCCCTGCCCGCCTGGACCCTGTCGGGACGGGCCGCGGCGCTGGTGCTGCTGGGGTGGTTCCTGGCCTTCTTCCTCTCCAGCACGCTCATGCGGCTGCTGTTCCTGCCCTGGCCCCGGGCGCTCTGGCTGGCCGGGCCCCTGGGCTACCTCCTGCACGCGGCCGTGGGGGTGGCGCTCCTCTGCCGGGCCGAGGCCATCGGCTTTACCGAGCTGTGGCGCCGCGTGGCGCCAGGCCGGCGGGGGCGGGACCTGGCCTGGGGCCTGGCCTTCCTCGGCCTGGCCGTGCTGCTGGTCCTGGCCGTGGCCCTGGTTTCCGGCTGGATCCTGCGGCCCGAGCAGAGCCCCCAGCGGGACCTGCAGGAGCTGCTGCGGGGCCTGTCCGGCTGGGGCCCGGCCCTCGTGATGTTCCTGACCGTGGCGGGGCTCGCCCCCTTCTTCGAGGAGCTGCTGTTCCGGGGCTTCCTGCTGCCGGTCCTGGCGCGCCGGCAGCCCCTGGCGGCGGCCCTGGTGCTGTCGGCCCTGCTCTTTGGCGCCATCCACCTCCAGCCCGCCGGCCTGCCGGTCCTGGGCACCCTTGGCCTCGTGCTGGGGCTGGCCCTGCGCCAGACCGGCAGCCTGCGGACCCCCATCCTCGTCCACGCCTGCTGGAATGGCGGCCTCTTCCTCCTGATCCGGGCCTTCGCCTAGGGCGGTCGTCGGCCCTCAGGGCCCCAGCTGGACCCGCGCCAGCGAAGGCGCCATCCACCAGAACAGCTGGAGCAGCAGGAAGAGCAGGGCCACCCACTTGAGGATCGACACCCAGTTCGTGCCTTCGGGCTGGGCATCCCCGGCGGTCTTCCGGGTGGCCAGGTAGGACTCGACCGGATCCTCCGCCAGGCTGATCTTCACGGGCTGGCTCTCCCGGGCCCGGGCCTCCGCGGGGTTCGGGCCGCTGTCTTCGCGGTCGTCCCGGAGGAGGTTGGCGGGGAGCCGGAACCGCGCGGTCGAGACGCTGCTGCTGTCTTCGTCCTGCCCCAGGAAGGCGAAGAGGCGGGCGCGCATGGCGGCGGGTCCCGGCAGGGCGTCGATCAGCTCCTCCATGAACTCCGGGAGGGTGGTGTAGCGATCCCCGGGATCCGGGGACAGGGCCCGCTGGAACACCGCGCCCAGGCGGGGGGGCATGTCCGCCGGAACCACGATGGGCTCCTGGAGGATGTGGATGATGATGGCCGTGAGACCACTTCCGGGATGGGGCAGCTGGTTCGTCAGCAGCTCGAAGGCCGTGGCGGCGAAGCTGTAGCGGTCCGAGGCGGGGGTGCCCTCCCCCCCCTTCAGGACTTCGGGCGGCGCGTAGGCGGGGGACCCCAGGAAGTCGCCGGTCACCGTCAGGCGCAGGGCCAGGGTC
>JARLGO010000432.1 GCA_031292655.1 Geothrix sp. | reverse complement strand
TCCGGTTGTAGCGGGGGTAGGCGTAGCGCTCCTCATCGCTGATGAAGTGCGTGGTCTCCTTGCCTTCCAGGGGCCGGGGCCGGAACCGGTGGATCTGGTTGCCCTCGTGGTCGATCCAGATGGGGTTGCCCAGGGCCGAGTGGCGGCTGATGGAGGGCACGCTCTTGAGGTACCAGACCCGCTTCTTGAACCGGAAGTCGCGGCTCGTGAGGGCGCCCACGGGGCAGAGGTCCACCACGTTCCCCGCGTAGGGGTTCTGGTCCATGCTCTTGCCGGTGAAGGTGGTGACCTCCAGCTTGGAGCCGCGAGAGGCGACGGTCAGTTCGCCGCCGCCGCTGATCTCGCGGGTGAAGCGCACGCAGCGGGTGCAGTGGATGCACCGGTTCTTGTCGATGACGATCTTGGCGCCCAGGTCCTCGTAGCGGTAGCGCCGCTTCACCTCGCCCATGCGCGAGTCGCCGCTGCCGTAGTGGTAGGAGTAGTCCTGCAGCTTGCACTCGCCGGCCTGGTCGCAGATGGGGCAGTCCAGCGGGTGATTGATGAGCAGGAACTCCATCACGCCCGCGCGGGCATCGGCCACGGCGGGGGTGTTGGTGAAGACCTCCATCACCACGGCGTCCGGATTGTCCTTCGGGGCGGGCGGCACCGTGGTGGTGCAGCTGGTGGCCAGCTTCGGCTGGCCCTTGATCTCCACCAGGCACATGCGGCAGGTGGCCACGGGCGTGAGGGCCGGGTGGTAGCAGTAATGGGGGATGTCGATGCCCACCGTGCGGCAGGCATCCAGCACGAGCGTGCCGGGGTTCACGCTCATTGCAACGTCGTTGATCTTGATCGTCGGCATGGGCCCACTCCAGGGCTTCCAGGATGGGGCTTGGAGCCTTCAACGTAAAGGAGGCCGGATCAACTCCTTCCGACGGCACCCACCATACAGCGCCGGCAGAAGTCCAGGAAATCCTCCAGATCCGGGATATCCACGTTCACTGTGGCGGGGATCACATTCGGGATGACCACCCGCTTGCGCAGCTCTCCCGTGGCCTCCAGGGAGAACACGAACCAGCTCTGCCGGTCCTTCTCCGACGAAAGGGTGAGGCTCACCACCTTGGTCTCGAAGAAGAGGTCCGGAGCGCCCCCGTCCTCGGGCGTCTTCCAGGCGGGGATGTGGCCCCGTTTCACGAACTCGGCCTTCAGCTGTTCCAGGGTGTGCTGGACCGTGAACTGAACCTCGACCTGGACATCCATTTCGACCTCCGCCCTGCCAACCTTGTCGGCCGGAGCGGTCCAAAACCCAAACCTGGACATCCCAGGCTTCCAGATCGGCCCGGAGCGTGGAAAAATCAAGGGTTCAGGGGGCGGACATGCCGACGGCACTGATCTCGGTGTATGACAAGGCGGGGCTCATCCCCCTGGCCGAGGGCCTGCTGGCCCAGGGGTGGCGGATCCTGGCCACCGGCGGGACCCTCCGCACCCTGCAGGAGGCCAAGCTCGAGGCCATGGAGGTGGCGGCCTATACCGGCGCCCCCGAATGCTTCGATGGCCGGGTGAAGACCCTCCACCCCCGCATCCATGGAGGTCTCCTCTACCGGCGGGACCTGGCGGACCACGTGGCCGACGCCAAGGCCCAGGGCATCGAGCCCATCGACCTGGTGGTGATCAACCTCTATCCCTTCGAGGCCACCATCGCGCGGGAGGGCGTCACCGCCGCCGAGGCCATCGAGCAGATCGATATCGGCGGCCCCAGCATGATCCGCAGCGCCTCGAAGAACCACGCTTCCGTCACGGTGCTCACCGACCCGGCCCAGTACGGACCCTTCCTGGAAAAGCTCCAGGCGGGAACCTGGAGTCTGGAGGACCGCCGGCGCTGCGCCCTGGAGGCCTTCCGCCGCACGGCGGCCTACGATGCAGCGATCTCGGGCTGGATGGAACGCGAACTGGCCGCCCGGAAGACCCAGGAGCTGCCCCACCACCTCTGCCTCAACCTGGTGCAGCAGCAGGGGCTGCGCTACGGGGAGAATCCGCACCAGCCCGCCGCCTTCTACGTGGAACCCG
>JARLGO010000083.1 GCA_031292655.1 Geothrix sp. | reverse complement strand
CCACCGCGAAAAGGGCTCCCCCGAAGAAGAAACCGTGGTGCTGGGTGGGGACAGCCCCATCTCCTTCGACAAGGCCCTGGGCCTCCACGGCGAAGGCCCCAAGGAGGCCAAGAAGGAGGCCTTCAAATATGACCGCCGCGACCTCCAGCGGGCGGCCCTGGACGAGCGGGAGCGCCTGCGGGCCCTCTTCGAAAGCGCCAAGCCCGAAGACGAGGAGACCGAGGAGGGCCCCGAGGAGGCCGGAGACGAAGCCAAGGGCGACGGGACCAAGCGCAAGCGCCGCCGCCGGCGCCGCAAGGGCGGTGCGGACCGGGGCGCCGAGGCCGCGATGGAGGCGGCGCCTTCCGAGGATCGCTCCGAGCCCCAGGTCGAATCCCAGCCGGAACCTCCCGTGGCCACGCCGGATCTGGTGGCCAGCCTGCTCACACCCAGCCCCAGGCCCAGGATCGGTGGAGCCGGGACCGTGGCTGCACCCGCCGCGGCCGAACCGCCCAAGCCCAAGCGCACCCCCCGGGCCAAGGTGACGTCCCTGGCGGAACCCGCCCCGGAACCGCCCCCCGCCGCTCTGCCGGAGCTGGGATCCGAAGCCCCCGTCGCCGGGAAGAAGAAGCCCGCCTCCAGGACCAAGCCTGCCAAGGCGGCTCCCGGCCCGGACCAGGATCAGGAACCCAAGGCCACCCGGGTCAAGAAAGCCAAGGCCTAGCAGGCCGGAATGTCCACCATCTACTGGCTGGCGCCCCTCGCCTCCCTGTCCACCCTTCTGGGTGGCTGGGGCGTGGTGCGCTTTCTCCAGGGCCGGGCCCGGTTCATGCGCCTGCTGTCCGGCGTCGCGGCGGGTTACCTGCTGTCCGTCGCCCTGGTGCGCATCATTCCCGAGTGCCTGGAGGCCAGGGGCGGGGAATCAAACGCCCTGTGGGTGCTGGGCGGCTACCTGCTGGTGCACGTGATGGAACATGGCATCACCCTGCATTTCCACTACGGTGAAGAGACCCACACGGGGGGTTCCCCGCTCAGCGGGGTGATGGCCCTCGTGGGCCTTTCCCTGCACAGCCTCATGGACGGGGTGGCCATCGCGGCGGCCCTCTCCATCCAAGGCAACCTCGGCCTGCTGGTCACCTTGGGGATCCTGTTCCACCGGATTCCCGAGGGCGGCACCATCGCCTCGATCTTCCTGGTGGATGGGTTCGGGAACCGCGGGGCCCTGCTCGCCTCCGGGATCCTCGCCCTGGCTGCCCTGGCCGGGGCGGCCGGACAGACCGTGTTGAATCTCCCCATTGGTCCCGTCCTCGGCCTGACGGGGGGACTCGCCCTCTATGTCGCCAGTTCCGATCTGCTGCCGGAGGTCCAGAAGGTTCCAGGAATCCAAAGCACGATCGCGCTGCTGTCTGGGGTGGGGATCTTCCTCATCAGCGCGCGGCTGCTGCCGCATACGCACTGAGTCCGCATGGGCCGCCTCCGGAAGGGAAATCGAGGCCTGCTGGTGGGGGCCCTGCCGGTCCTTCTGTCGGCCCAGGGGCTTCCTCCCGCACCGGTCCTGCCGCCTCTGGACGCACCCACGCCCGCGGAGCTGCTGCCCCTTCGGCCCTTCCAGCTCGAGCGCGGCCCGGGGAATTCCCGGGTGCCCTTCGATTGGCGGGGGGAACTCCAGGAAAAGGCCGATCTCTGGATCCTCGACCAGGGCGCCATTCAAGCTGAAGGCCTGCTGCTGCTGGCGGACCGCATCGAATACCGGATTTCCGATGGACAGCTGGTTGCCGAGGGCCACGTCCGGCTGGAGGCCCCGGACCTGAGGCTGCGCTGCCAGCGCCTCCAGATGAACTGGGCGCTCCGCTCCGGGGAGGCCTGGGCCCTCCAGATGGACCTGCCGCCCACCTGGACCCTCCAATCCAGCCATGTGGCTTTCACGACGCTGCGCACCTGGCTCTTCGACGAGGTGGACCTGAGCCCGTGTCCCGAGGAGCAACCGGGGTGGAAGGCCAAACTGTCCAGCCTGAAGGTGGATCTTGATAGTTTCGCCACGCTCCGGAATACCCGCGTCGAGTTGGGGGCTCTCCCCATCCTCTACCTTCCCTACGCGCTCTATCCGGTCAAGGCTGAACGCTCGTCGGGATTGCTCTCGCCTCAATTGGGCGCGGGGGAGTTCGGAGCCGCCCTGGGGATTTCCTACTACCAGGCCATCGGCGACTCCGTGGATGCGACCATCTCGCCGGAATACTTCAGCAAGGAGGGCATGCTCTGGGGTGGGGAGGCCCGCTGGCACCCGGATGTGACCCACCAGGGCAGCATCACGGGCATGGCCATCCACTCGAACAGCCTGGACACCCAGCGCTACCAGCTTGGCCTGAAGGAGGTCTGGCAGCGGGAGGATGGCTGGCAGCTGACCGCCGATGTGAACCAGGCTTCGGACAACCTCGTGGCGTCCGATTACGGCAGCGGGCTCGGCAGCCTCGGCGCCACGAACTTCGACTCTGCGCTCTACTTGGGGCGGAATTTCACCTTCGGGAGCCTCAGCCTGACGGCCGCCGAGCAGCGCACCTTCTTCACCACGGCCAGCCAGGGCGATCCCTTCTACAACCCCGAATTCCCCGCTTCCCTGCGGCGGCAGACCCTGCCCCAGGGGGAGTTCCGGTTCTTCCCCGTGCCGGTGCTGGGATCCCTCTACCTGGACGGCGGCATCAGGACGGGCCGGTACGCCTACAGCATCGACGGCAGCACCACGACGCCGAACCAGAGCTACGCCTGGGACCGCCAGGACGCCGATACCCGGCTCCACGGGCGCCTCGGCCAATGGGGGCCCTTTCGCGCGGATTTCGAGATGATGGGACGGGTCACGCACTACAGCGGCACCCTCTCCTCTTCGATCTTCGATCCGAACGGGGGGGCGAACGACACCGAAATCGATCCGGCCACCAGCCCCTTCCAGGTGGATGGGGCGGCGGCGACCCGGCTCCTGCTTTCCGAGCACCTGCGCCTGTCGGGCCCGCAGATCGGGCGGAGTTTTCAAGATGTGTCCATCCTGGGCTACCAGGGCGAGCTCAAGCACGTGCTCGAACCCTATTTCGGATTGACCGAGACCAGCGGCTACGCCGAGGCCGGCCGCATCCAGCGGTTCGATCCCGTGGACTACGCCCCGGGTGTGAACGACAGCGCCTCCGGAGAACGGAGCTTCGAACTGGGACTCAAGCAGCACCTCCTGGGCCGCTCGGACTCGGGCGGGGGGTTCATGGATCTGCTGCGCCTGCAGGTGGCCACCCGGTTCCACATGACGCCCATCATCCTCAACGATGGCTCCTACCGGCAGGGCTGGGCCTCCGTGGACACGGATCTCGAGGTCGAACCGACGGACCGCTGGCGGGTGAGCCTCCGCCACTCTTCGGACATCTCGGCGGGCGGATCCGACGATGCCTTCAGCTTCGATCTGAAGGCCCGGGATGGCAGCCAGTTCAACCTGGCCTACTTCTCCACGGGCATCAACCGGTTCCTGGTGCGCCAGCAGGGCGTCCAGTTCGGGGGGATCCAGCGGGTCTGGGATGACCGGTTCCGGTTCGAGTTCAGCGCCAACTACGATTTCAGGGCCCACGGCTTCGCCACCAGTTCGGTGAATCTCGCCTATGTGCAGCCCTGCGTGGCCTACGTGGTCAAGTTCACGCACATGGCCCTGGACCCGGCGCTCATGGCGGGGGGCCGCGAGGACCGGGTGGACCTGACGCTGACCCTGCGGGGCCTCGGGGACCTCTTCAGCTTCCGGCGCTGAGGCCGCGGGGCGGGTACTCGCCTTGATTGGCCACCACCACGCGGTTCCGCCCCAGGTGCTTGGCCTGATAGAGGGCCTTGTCCACCTGGGCCAGGAGGGTGGCGAGGGTGATGGCGCCAGGCCCGCCCACACCAAAGCTCATGGTGGGGAAGATGGTCTGGCCGGAGGGCAGCACCACGGGATCCTCGTCGATGCGACGCCGCAGCTTTTCCGCCACCTCGGCGCCGGCCTTGAGGCTGGTCTCCGTGAGCAGCACGGCGAATTCCTCGCCGCCGATCCGGAAGGCGAGGTCGGATTTGCGCAGGCCGGAGCGGAGGCGCAGGGCCAGCTGCCGCAGGACTTCATCCCCGACCGGATGGCCGAACCGGTCGTTGATGAGCTTGAAGTGGTCCACATCGCCAAGCACCAGGACGAAGGCTCGCCGGTGCCGCTCCCACTGCCGCATGGCATGATCCAGATTCTGGTCGAAGGCGCGGCGGTTCAGCAGTTCCGTGAGCGGGTCCGTGAGCACCTCGTTGCGCAGCGCCGCGGCCTCGATCTCGAGCATGCCCCGGCGCTCCCGCAGGTCATGGATGGCGGATTCGTACTCGGTCTGGATCCGGCGGGCGTGCACCCACTCGATGGCCCGCTTGCAGGCGTGCAGCAGGCGCGGGCCCGGCAGGGGCAGGGGGACCCAATCGGAGATGCCCGCCAGGAGGAGCTTGCGCTGGGCGGCCTCGTCCTTCACCTGCCCGAGCAGGATGGTGTAGGGGAGCAGGTTCTGCTCCCGGAACTTGGTCAGCAGGGCCAGCGCCCGCTGAACCCCGCCGGCCGAGAGGCCCAGGAGCAGCACGGGGGCCTTCAGGGCCCGCTGGGCCTCCACGGCATTTCGCGCGGGCGGGGAGTGGATCTCCATCCCGTAGTGGTGGAGGAGGTCGCGCACCTGCTGGGCGATCCCCGCATGGAGCCCCAGGGCCAGAACGGGCACGCGCTGGCCCTCCCCCCGGGAGGTACTGCCGGCCATCACCGGGCCGAGATGGTTGAGGAGCTGCTGGATGGTGCTTCCGGCGGCGATGAAGCCGTCCCCCCCCGCTTCCTCGAGCGCCCGGAGATCCTCTTCGGCCGGGGCGTGGTCCAGGATCAGGAAGATCGGAAGGTTCCGAAAGAGCACCCGGGCCTCGCCGCGGAGCAGGCGGCAGAGCCGGTAGCCGTCCATGGGTTCTCCCCCTGAATCGACCAGGAGGACCTGGGCCTGGCCCCAGTCATCCTGGGCCAGGGCCTCCAGGGGATCGCCGGCCTGCAAGATGAGGTGCCCCGCCCCTTCAAACGCCATCCTCAGGCGCTCGATGAGGTCGTCATGGCGGGAAATGACCAGCAGGTTCATGGGGAGCCTGGGTTAAGCGTCCCATGGTAATGCAGATCCAACCCGCTCACGGCCCCAGTTGGGGTTCCTTTACTCGGCGAGGCCCTTTTCGGCCAGCCAGCGTTCCGCATCGATGGCGGCCATGCAGCCGCTGCCGGCGGCGGTGATGGCCTGGCGGTAGACGTGATCCTGCACATCCCCGCAGGCGAAGACGCCCTCGATGGCCGTGCGGCTGGAGCCCTTCTCCACCTGGAGGTAGCCTGTCTCATCCATGGGAAGCTGACCCGCGAAAAGGTCGGTGTTCGGCTGGTGGCCGATGGCCACGAAGAGGCCTTCCACGGGCAGCTCGGATTCGGAGCCGTCCACCGTGTCCTTCAGCTTGAGGGCCCGGATCTTCTCCACCTTTTCGCCCATGGGCGTTTCCACGGTGGTCGTGAGCACATCCAGGACGGTCTTGTTCCAGACGGGATGGATCTTCTCGTTCTTGAGCGCGCGGTCCTGCATGGTCTTGGACGCGCGGAGCCTGTCCCGGCGGTGGATGAGGTGGACCTTGGTGGCGAATTTCGTGAGGAAGGTCGCCTCCTCCACGGCCGTGTCGCCGCCGCCCACCACGGCGATCTCCTTGCCCCGGAAGAAGAATCCGTCGCAGGTCGCGCAGGCGCTGACGCCCCCACCGGAGCGCGAGAGCTGTTCGTCCTTGCCGATGCCCAGCCATTTCGCGGAGGCTCCGGTGGCGATGATCACGGCATCCGCCGTGTACTCGCCTTGGTCGGTGCTGAGCCGGAAGGGGCGGCTCTGGAGGTCGGCCTTGAGCACGGTCTCGGCCTTGACGATGGTGCCGAACCGGAGGACCTGTTCGCGCATCTCCTCCATCAGGGCCGGGCCGGCGATACCCTGGCGGAAGCCGGGGAAGTTCTCGACCTCCGTGGTGATCGTGAGCTGGCCGCCGGGCTGGACGCCTTCGAACACCAGCGGGGCGAGGTTCGCCCGGGAGGCATAGAGGGCGGCGGTGTAGCCCGCGGGACCGGTACCAATCACGACGACTTTGTGGTGGCTCACTGATTTCTCCAGGCAGGTGCGGCCGGGGCCGCGCCCCGAGTCTACCGCGCCAACCCTCGTTCCCGCAGCAGCGCCTCCGCAGCGGCCACATCACTGGGAACATCCACGCCCAGGCTCAGGTAGGGCGTCTCCGCCACGCCGATGGAAATGCCCGCGGCCAGGGCCCGGAGCTGCTCGAGCATCTCAAGCAGCTCCAGGGGGTGCGGCGGCAGTTGCGTGAAGGCGCGCAGGGTGGCGGGCCGGTAGGCGTAGAGGCCCAGGTGGCGCTTGAAGTGGGCCAGCTGCTCGGGCCTCATCCAGGGCCGGAAGTCCGGGTCGAAGACCGCCGAGTTCCGCAGGTAGGGAATGGGGCTGCGGCTGAAATAGAGGGCCCGCTGGCGGTCGTCCACCACCACCTTCACGGCGTTCGGGTTGAAGAGCTCATCCCGGTTCGCGAAGGGACAGGCGGCCGTGCCCATGGGCAGGTCCGGCTGGTCGCGCATGAGGGCCACCACGGCCGCCACCGTGTCCGGGTGCATGGCCGGCTCGTCGCCCTGGATGTTCAAGATGCAGTCGAAGGATTCGCCCAGGGCGTCCATGGCCGCGGCCGTGCGGTCCGTGCCCGAGGGCAGGGCGGGGTCCGTCATCACGGCCTCTCCGCCGAAGCCCCGGACGGCCGAGGCGATGCGGTCGTCGTCCGTAGCGACCACCACCCGGTCCACCCCGGCGGCCCGGCGGGCTGCCTCGAAGACCCACTGGATCATGGGCTTCCCGGCGATGGAGGCGAGGGGCTTGCCGGGAAACCGGGAGGCCTGGAAACGGGAGGGGAGGACGGCGAGGGTGCGCATGGGATCAGTGTAGGGCCAGGATGGGGGCTCCAGACTCCAGACTCCAGACTCCCCTGCCGATGCCTCAGGAACCGGGGGGCCTTCTTTGGATCCATCCTTCAACGACGTCTGGGCGGAATGCGAGGACCTGTTCGCGCAGGCCCGGCAGACGCTCGCCACGATGAAGGAGCCCCAGCCGGCCCACCAGGTCCAGGCTTCCGTGAACGGCCTCTTCAGGACCACCCACACGCTCAAGGGCATGGCGGGGATGCTGGGCTTCCCCAATTTCAGCCGGGCGGCCCATCGCCTGGAGGACATCTTCGACCTCATGCGCAAGGGGCGCCTGCGTTCCACGGACTCCCTGGTCGAGACGCTGGAGGCGGGCATGATGGCCCTGGAATCCGGCCTGGCCAACATGCGGATGGGACGGCCCGAGCCGGAGGACTACCTGCATGCCCTCCGCCGTCCGCTGGGCGAACTGGAGGCCCTGGCCCGTCCCGCGGAAGGCGGGACCCAGGACCTGGCCGCCATGCTGGACCTGCCGCCGGAGCTGCTGAAGAGCCTCTCCGAGTACGAGCGGACCCGGGTGACGGTCCTCCTGATGAGCGGCATGCCGATCCATGGGGTGACGGTCTGCCTGGACTACGCCACCTTCGATGAACGCCTGCGGGCCTTCAGCGACGCCCTGGGCCGGCAGGGCGAACTGATCTCCACGCTGCCCCTGGACGCGCCGGAAGGCCGGGAGGGGCTGGCCTTCCTCCTGATCGCCGCCTGTCCCCTCCTGAACTCCGATGACCTTCGGGCCCAGGAGGGGGAACTGATCGGCACGGCCCTCCTGGCGGATCCTTCGCGGGTCCCGGCGGCCTTGAGGGATGAAGCGCCCGCCCAACCCCCGGAGGATCCCGCCCCGGAAGCCGCGCCACCGGCCGCCGGGCTTCCTCCCACGCCCGCGCTCCCGGCCCAGGAGGTGGAGATCCTCCGGCTTCCCGCCCATCGCGTGGAGGCCCTGGAGGCGAGGCTCATGGAAGTGGGGCAGCTGCGGGACGCGGCGAGCCTGCTCCTGCGGCAGGCCCCCGGGGCCGGAGATGATCGCCCGACGGCCCTGATGACGCAGATCGAAAGCGGTCTGCTCGAAGTCCAGAAGTCCCTCCTCCAGATGCGGATGATCAAGGTGGAGACCCTGTTCGCGCGCATCGAGCCCATGGTGAAGAGCCTCAGCCGGGACACGGGGAAACCCGTGAAGCTGACCTTCATCGGGGGGGATCTGGAACTGGAGCGGAACCTCCTCGGGCGCCTGACCGAACCCTTCCTCCACCTGGTGAGGAATGCCCTGGACCATGGGCTCGAGACGCCTTCCGAGCGGGTGGCCCAGGGGAAGAGCGAAAGCGGGTCCCTGCGCATCTCGGCCTCCCAGCGGGGGCGGAACCTCCGCTTTGACATCCGGGATGACGGGAGGGGCTTCGATCTGGAGCGCATCGAGGCCCGGGGGATCCAGCTCGGGATCCTGAAGGCCGGGCAGGTCCACACGCCGGAACGGCTCCATCGGATCACCTTGGAACCCGGCTTCTCGACCCAGGAGCGCGTTTCCCAGATTTCGGGCCGGGGCGTGGGCATGGATGTGGTCCGCACGGAAATCGAGACGCTGGGGGGGGAGATCCACCTGTCGAGCGAGGCGCGGCGGGGCAGCCTCATCCGGCTGAGCGTCCCCTTGAGCCGGGCGGTGCTGAGCTGCCTGAAGGTGCGCTGCGCCGGGCAGACCTTCGGAATCCCCCT
>JARLGO010000431.1 GCA_031292655.1 Geothrix sp. | reverse complement strand
TCAGGATGGTGGCGAGGATCCTTCCAAGAGGGGGCAGCATGGGGAAACCTCCGGTTGGATGGGGCATTTCATTCTAGGGGCGGTCTGAGGACAACCTGGGACCAAAGAATCGGGGTCCCTTTTTGCCTTGAAACGACATCTGCAGGCAGGGGGACCCCAAGCCCGATCCACCCGCCCTTCCAAGGAACCGACCCAGCCGCCCCCAAGGGCTGCCGTCCCGAGCCCGCAGCCCCGCTAGACTGATCGCATGCTCTCTTCGTTGAGGATTCAAAATCTCGCCCTGGTGGAGGACCTGTCCCTGGACTGGGGGCCGGGCTTCACGGTGCTCACGGGCGAGACCGGAGCCGGCAAGTCCCTGCTGGTGGACGCGCTTTCGCTGCTGGTGGGCGCCCGGGGGGATTCCGAGCTGGTGCGCCACGGCGCCGAGCGGGCCACGGTCGAGGCCGTGGTCGAGGGCCGCTTCGAGGCCTGGCGGGCCTTCCTGCTGGAGCGGGGCCTGCCCGACGAGCAGCCCGTGGTCCTCCGCCGCGAGGTGGGCCCGGGCCGCAGCCGGGCCTGGATCAACGGGGCCAGCTGCGCCCTGGCGGATCTGCGGGAGGCGGGCCGCTTCTGGATGCGCCTCACCAGCCAGCACGACCACCAGTCGCTCCTGGGGGAGGAGCGGCATCTGGCCCTCATCGACGAGGTCCTGGGCCTGGAGCCCTGCCTGGAGTCCGAAGCCGCCGGCGTGAAGGAGGCCGAGGCCGCCCTGAAGGCCCGGCGCCGCAGCGAGGCCGAGCGCGGGCAGCGCCTGGAGCAGCTGGCGGAGGCCCTGGCGGACCTGGACAAGCTGGCGCCGCGGCCCGGCGAGTGGGCCCAGCTCAAGGCCGACCGGGAGCCCCTCCGCCACGCCGTGCACCTGGAGCAGGCCTTTCGCGAGGCGGCCGAGGCCCTGAACGAGGGCCTCCCCAAGGTCGAGCTGGCCCACCGGGCCGTGATGCGGGCCGTGGCCCACTGGCCGGACGCCGCCGCCGAGCAGGACCGCCTGCGCTCCGCGGCCCTGGAACTGGAGGACCTGCTGGCCCTGGCCCAGGACCAGGCCCTCCGCTGGGGGGCCGCCGGCGCCGACCGCATCGAGGCCATGGAGGCCCGCCTGGCCCTTTACGAGCGGCTGGCGCGGCGCCACCGCTGCGAGCCCGAGGAACTGCCGGGGCGCATGCAGGCCCTGAAGGGGGAGCAGCGCTCCCTGCTGGCGGGGGAGACGCCCATCAAGGACCTGGAGGCGGCCCTGGCGAAGGCGGCGGAACGCTACCGATCCGCCGCGGAAGTCCTCCATGGGCAGCGGGCCGCGGCCATCCCGGGGCTGGAATCCGAGGTGCAGAAGCGCCTGGGCCGGCTGGGCATGAAGGGGGCCCGCCTCCAGCTGCGGCTGGCTCTGGCCGAGGAGGCCGGGAGCCCGGTCCAGCAGAGCGGCCGTCCGGTGCGGGTCGCCGCCCCGGGCTTCTCGGCCCTGGCCATCTGGATCCAGCCCAATCCCGGGGAGGGTTTCCGCCCCCTGGCCAAGATCGCCTCCGGCGGCGAGCTGAGTCGCCTCATGCTGGCCCTGGTGGGCGCCGGCCTGGTCCTGGGGGCCGGGGTGCGCGATGGGCTGACCCTGGTGCTGGACGAGGTGGACTCGGGCCTGGGCGGGGAGACGGCCCTGGCCGTGGGCCAGGCCGTGGCCGAACTGGGGAACGCCCACCAGGTGCTGGCCGTCACCCACCTGGCCCAGGTGGCCGCCCGGGCGGACCGGCACGGGACGCTCCTGAAGGAGACCGAAGGGGGCCGCACCCGCAGCGCCCTCCGCTGGGTGGAAGGCGAGGCCCGGAACCGCGAACTGGCCCGGTTGCTGTCCGGGCATCCGGACCGCGCCGAGGCCCTGGAGCACGCCAGGGTGCTGCTGGAGGGCTAGATCTTCTTGGTGGACTTCTGGCGGACCCGCTTGGGCGGAGCATGCTTGCCCTTGGGGGGGGCCTGCCTGGAGGCGGGCTTGGGGCCCTCCTTCGGCTTGGGGCGGGGCTTGGCCTTCACCTTGTCCACCCGCTGGGCCTGGAGCGATTCGTTGCTGCGGGAGGGCTTGAGGCCCTCGCCCGGATCCAGGATACGGCGGACGGCCGCGACCTCGGCGTCCTCGCCCTCGCCCTTCTGCTTCTTTTGGATGCTGAGGCGCAGGGGCACGCCCGCCAGGCCGAACTGCTCCCGGAGCCGGTTCTCCAGGTAGCGCACGTAGCTGAAGTGCAGGCCCCGGTCCGTGTTGGCCTTCACCACGAAGCTGGGGGGGCGCACGCCCACCTGGGTCATGAAGTAGAGCTTGGGCAGCTTGCCGTCGATGGCGTGGGGGCTCATGGCGGCGACGGATTCCCGCAGGAAGCGGTTCAGCTCGCCCGTGGGGACGCGCCGGCCGTGGGCATCGGCCAGCTCGTCGATCATGGCGAAGAGCTTGGAGACCCGCTGCCCGGTCAGGGCCGAGACGAAGATCATGGGCGCGTGGTGCAGGAAGCCCAGGCTGCGGCGCAGGTCCTCCTCGGCCCCGTAGATGGTGTGGGTGTCCTTCTCCACCAGGTCCCACTTGTTCACCACCAGGATGACCGCGGCGCCCGCCTCCTGGGCGTAGCCGGCGATGACGGCGTCCTGGTGGGTGGCGCCCTCGACGGCGTCCAGCAGCAGGAGGCTGACGTCGGCCCGGGCCATGGCCTGCTTGGCCTTCAGGATGCTGAGCTTCTCGGCGCCCTCGTGGGTCTTGCCCTTCTTGCGGATGCCGGCGGTGTCGATCATCCGGTAGATCTTGTCCTTCACGTGGAACACCGTGTCCACGGTGTCCCGGGTGGTGCCGGCGACCTCGCTGACCAGGCTGCGCTCGTAGCCCAGGAGGCGGTTCGTGAGGGAGGACTTGCCCACGTTGGGCCGGCCGATGAGGGCGAAGCGCAGCTCGTCCGAAAGCGAATGGAGCTCGGCCTCCTCCGGCGTGCGGTGGAAGGGCAGGCGGGCTCGGATGGCGGCGATCAGCTCCGGCACGCCGGCGCCGTGGGCGGCGGAGATGGACAGCACTTGGTCGAAGCCCAGGGCGTAGAAGCCGGCGTCCGGGGCGCCCCCCTTCATGCCGTCGAGCTTGTTGATGACCAGCAGGAGGGGCTTGCCCTGGCGGCGCAGGCGCGAGGCGATCTCCTCGTCCCCGGCGGTGAGGCCGTCGTGGCCGTCCACCAGCAGGATGGCCACGTGGGCCTCGCCCAGGGCGGCTTCGGCCATGCGGGTGATGCCCTGCGTGATGACGTCGTCGCCCTCGAAGTCGAGGCCGCCCGTGTCCACCAGCTCGAAGAGCTCCTCGGCCTCGCCCTCCTCGCTCAGGCAGGTGACGCGGCCATAGCTCCGGTCCCGGGTCATGCCCGGCAGGTCGTGGACCAGGGCCGCCCGGCTGCGGGTGAGCCGATTGAAGAGGGTGGACTTGCCCACGTTGGGGCGTCCACAGAGGGCGACGAGGGGCAGTTTCATATGCGTTCCAAGCCTTTCAGTCTATCGGGCGTAGATCGAAAGGGCACGGACGGATTTCGAAGGGGCCGCTACAGTGGGGCTCTCGTTCCCGGGGAGCGCCCATGAATCGTATCGCTTCACTGCTGCTGGTGCCCGCCCTCCTGGCCGCGGCCACGCCCAAGGTCCTCAGCCCCGCGGCCACGGTGCAAAGGCAGATCGAGCGCTTCAACGCCCATGACCTGGAGGGGTACCTGGCCCTCTTTGCCGAGGACCTGGAGGTGGCCGACCTGCCCGCCTCGGAATGGGGCACCCGAAACAAGGCCTGGCTGCGGGACGTCTATGCGGAGCGCTTCAGGACCAACCCCGACCTCCGGGCTTCCACGGAGGCCCAGCTGGTGTCCGGGACCTTCGTCATCGAAACGGAGCGCATCCGGGGCCGGGTCGGACAGGCCGGGCCGCTGGATGTGGTGGTGGTCTACCAGGTGAAGAACGGGAAGATCGTGAGGATGTGGGAACTGCGCGACTAGGGCCGCTCCACGAACGCCTTGAGCCGCTCGAGGGCGTCGTCCCACTGCCGGGAGAGGCGGTCGAGGTAGTGCTGCGCGTCGTCGAGGCGCCTGGGCTCGAGTTCCCAGATGCGCTCCCTCCCCTGGCGGCGGCTCCGGACCAGCCCGGCTTCGGAAAGCACCTCAAGATGCTTGGCGAGCGCCTGCCGGGACACGGCAAAGTGGCTGCTCAGGCGCGTGACCGAGAGCGGTCCGCCGGAGCAGAGGCAGACGAGCAGGCCCAGCCGCGTCGCGTCGCCGAGGGCCGCGAAGAGCGGGGCCGCGTCCTTCACCCGGGCCGGCGAGAGGGCCTCAGCCCGCGACATGGCGTTCGATGTTGGTCAGCTGCTGCTTCCAGCCCCCGTCGTTCATCCGGAAGGCCTCGTCGCGGCGGCTCGCCGGAAGCCGGTCGAAGCCGGATTCGACCAGCCTGAGCAGGGTGCCGCCGTCCGCGGCCTCGAGGCGGAACTCGACGAGGGTGGTGGGCTCGCTGGAGTAGTCCACCTTCGGATCGACGGCATAGGGATGCCAGCGGAAGGAGAACAGGGTCTCCGCCTCCATCCGCTCGACCCGGACCTC
>JARLGO010000430.1 GCA_031292655.1 Geothrix sp. | reverse complement strand
CGGGAAGCGGCCCGGGCCCTGAAGCGCCCCGTCGCCGTGGCGAAGCTGCGGTTCAACCCCTTCACCTTCGGGGTCACGGTCGAGGGCCTGCGCGTGGGGGAACGCGGGGGCGGCGACTGGATCACCCTCCGGCGCCTCTACGTGAACTACGACATCTGGCGCCTGCTGCGGCACACGGTGGCCTTTTCCACCATTCAAGTGGAGGGCCTCACCTTTCGCGCCTCGCTGGATGCCAAGGGGCAGCTCAACTTCCAGGACCTGATCGAGGAGGAGGACCGGCCGGCGGAGGCACCTGCTTCCAAGGGCTCGAGCTGGGTCCTGGACGTGCGCCATTTCGCCCTGCGCGAGGGCCGCGTCGAATTCCGGGATCGGTCCGAGATGTCCCCGTTCCAGACCGTGGTGGGACCCATCGCCTTCAGCCTGGAGGGCCTGCGCACGGAAGTGGGCCACCGCAGCGGCGTGTCGCTGGAGGCCTGGACCGAGGCCAGGGAACACCTGGTCTGGAAGGGGGACCTGGGCTTCCAGCCCTTCGCCTCCAGGGGCAGCCTGCTGCTGGAGAACCTCTCCCTGCCCAAGTACCGGCCCTACGAGCAGGAGCAGGTCAGTACGGAGATCCGCAGCGGCACCGCCGCGGTCCGTTCCCAGTACCGCGTCGAGTGGGGCAAGGGCCGCCATGGGGCGGAGCTCTCCGACCTGGAGCTCACCCTCAAGGATGTGGCGCTGGCCGAGCGGGGCGCGGCCGAGCCCGCCCTGGAATTGCCGCTGCTGGAGGTCCGCGGGGGCCGGATGGACCTGCTGGCCCCCTCCCTGGAGCTGGGCTCCATTCACGCGGAGCAGGGCGTGGTGCGGATCCAGCGGGGCAAGGAGAACGGGCTCAACCTGGCGCGCCTCTTCCGGCCCACCAGGCCCCAGGCCAAGAAGGAGGATGAGAAGCCCTTCCGGCTGCTCATCCACGACCTGACCCTGCACGGCTTCCGCCTGGGCTGGGAGGATCTGGGCCTGGCCCGTCCCGTGAAGGTGGAGGCCACGGACCTCGACCTGCGCTGGCAGGAGCTGTCGCTGGATCCGGCGGCGACCAGCAGGGCCTCGCTGGCGTTCAAGCTGGGGGGCGGTTCCCTCCAGGTGGACGGGAGCCTGGCCCCGCTCAAGGCCAGCGGGGAGCTGACCGTGAAGGCGGAGGCCCTGGAGCTGGGTCCCTGGGATCCCTACCTGGACTCGGACCTGGACCTGCGCGTCGCCTCCGGGAAGCTGGGGGTGGACGGCCGCCTGCGCTTCGCCTTCGAGGGGCGCAAGTCCGACGGCCTCTCCTTCCTGGGCGGGGCTTCCGTGCAGGGGCTGGAGGCGCGGGACGCGGCTCAAAACGAGCCCTTCCTCCGCTGGAGGCAGCTGCGGATATCGGGCGCGGACCTGCGCACGGCCCCCCTCTCCGTGGCCATCCAGGCCGTAGCGTGGACCGAGCCCGAGGGGCGCCTAGTCGTGCAGCCCGACGGCAGCACCAATGTGGCCCGGGCCCTCCGGCTGGAGCAGGGGGCCAAGGCCCCGGTGGCCGCCTCGGCCCTCCCGGCGACCCCGGCCTCCACGCCGGACATCGCCATCGCCCGGCTGGCCATTTCCGGCGGTCGGCTCAGCTTCATCGACCGCAGCGTGCAGCCCAACGCCGCCCTGGCGCTGAGCGACCTCGAGGGCTCCTACCTGGGCCTCTCCAGCCATCCCGAGGCCAGCTCCAAGGTGGACTTCCGGGGCCGGGCCGGGGGCCTCGCGCCCATCACCATCCAGGGCCACGCCATGCCCCTGCGCAACGACCTCGACACCGACGTGATTCTGAAGATCCAGGACGCGGACCTCACCGACTTCACGCCCTACACCGGCAAGTACCTGGGCTACACCGTGAAGAAGGGCAAGCTGGACGTGGACGCGCACCTGCGCATCGATCACCGCAACTTGAAGGCCGAGAACGCCGTGAAGCTCGACCAGTTCTACCTGGGCGAGAAGGTGCCGAGCCCCGAGGCCACGGGCCTGCCCGTGAAGCTGGGTCTGGCCATCCTCCGGGACCGCAGGGGCGTCATCGCCTTCGACCTGCCCATCGAGGGCAGCCTCGATGATCCCGATGTGAAGTACGGCCAGCTCGTGTGGAAGGCCATCTTCGGATTGCTGGGGAAGATCGCCGCCTCGCCCTTCACCCTGATCGGCAAGCTCTTCGGGGGCGACGCGGGCGACCTCAGCAGCCTGGCCTTCGCGCCGGGCTCCAGCGCCCTGGACGGCCCGGCCACGGCCAAGCTCCAGGCCCTGGCCAAGGCCCTCCAGGAGCGGCCCGAGCTGCGGCTCGAGGCCGAGGGTTCGGTGGATGCGGACCAGGATGGCGGGGCCCTGCGCAGGGCCGGACTGGAGGCCCTCCTGGGGCGGACCCGCGCCCGGATCCTGAATTCGGCCGAGGCGACCCCGGTCCCCGCCGCGGAGCGGGAGCGCTGGATCCAGGCCGCCTACGGGGCCGCCTTCCCGGCCCCCAAGGAAGCCAAGGGCGCCACGATTCTTTCTGTCTCGCGTATCCGCGCAGCGGATACCGAGAAGCCCGTGCCCCCGCCCCCCCCGGCGGAAATGGAGCAGCGCCTGCTGGGCAGCCTGAAGGTCGATCCCGCCGACCTCGCCCAGCTCGCCGATGCCCGGGCCAAGGGCACCCTCGCCTGGCTCCTGGACACCGCCAAGGCCGATCCGGAGCGGGTCTTCCAGGTGCAGACCGGCCAGGCCAAGGGGCCCGTGGTGGCGTTCAACCTGAAATAGTCAGCGATAGCCCTGCATCCGGGTGATGCCCAGCTTCTTCATGCGGCTCTGCAGGGTGGTGGGCTTCAGGCCCAGCCGCTCCGCGGCGCCCCCGGTGCCGTAGAGCTTGCCGCGGCTGGCCTCCAGGGCCTGGAGAATGGCCTGCCGCTCGATGGCCCGGAGGCCGCCGTGAAGGGCGGATCCGGGCTCCGGACGGCCCGGTCCGGCCTGGGCCCGGGCTTCCGAAAGCACGTCGTCGAGGTCCAGTTCCCCCTCGGGGGCGAGGATGGTGGCCCGCTCCAGCACGTTGATCAGCTCGCGCACATTGCCGGTCCAGGGGTGGGCCTGGAGCCGCCCGGCGCCGCGCTCCGACAGGCGCCAGGGGCCCAGGCCCGTCCGCTGGGCCCGGCGGTAGAGGAAGTCCTCGGCCAGGAGGCGCAGGTCCTCCCGGCGATCGCGGAGGGCCGGCAGGTGCAGGGGGAAGACGTTCAGCCGGTAGTAGAGGTCGGTGCGGAACCGGCCCTCGCTGACCGCCTGCTCCAGGTTCAGGTTGGTGGCGGCCAGGATGCGGACATCCACGGCCACGCTGCGATCCGATCCCACGGGCTCGAAGGTGCCCTCCTGCAGCACCCGCAGCAGCTTGGCCTGGGCGGCCAGGGGCAGGTCGCCGATCTCGTCCAGCAGGAGGGTGCCCCCGTGGGCCATCTGGAAGCGGCCGGGGCGGGGCTGGACCGCCCCGGAAAACGCCCCCTTCGTATGGCCGAACAGCTCGCTCTCCAGCAGGTGCTCGGGCAGGGCCGCGCAGTTGAGCTTGAGGAACGGCTTGTCGGCCCGGCGGCTCCACTCGTGGATGGCGCGGGCCAGGACCTCCTTCCCGGTGCCAGTCTCGCCCGTGATGAGCACCGCCGAATCCGTGGGCGCCACCTGCCGCGCCAGCCGGGCCGCCCGCTGCATGGCCGGACTGTGGGTGCGCTCGATGAGGCTGCCCGCGTCTTCGGCGCCCACCACCTCCGTGCGCAGGAAGCGGTTTTCCGCCTCCAGCTGGTCCCGCTGGCGCTCCAGCCGGGCCTGGTGCTCCGAGGCCATCCAGGCCAGGGCGATGAGCTGCCCGTAGAGGGTGGCCAGCGTGATGGTGAGGGGCTCGAAGGTGCCGCAGGTGGCGCGGTCGAAGGTGAGGGCCCCCAGGGGGCGGCCGCCGCCCTGGAGGGGCACCACCATGCAGCTGTGGCCGTGGGGCAGGTCCAGCACGCCATCGTAGGGATCCCCGTCGCCGTCCCGGTGATCGGCCTCGAGCATCACCCGCGTGAGGCCGCTGTCGAGGGCCTCCCGCACGCTGGGGAAGCGGGCCAGGGCGATGCTGTGGGTCCGCACTCGCTCGTCGGCCAAGGGGCCCCGGGCGCAGACCACTCGGAGGCGGCCCCGGTCCAGGCGGAGGACGGCCGCCAGGTCATAGGGCACCACGGCGGCCAGGGCATCCAGGGCGGCGGGCAGGAAGTCCGGCCCCTGAGGCAGCCGCCCGGCCACCTGGGCGAGGGTCTGCAGGGCGGAAGCGAGATCCGGGTGGGATTCAGCCATGGCGACACCGATATATCGTGATTGATGTGCCTGTGTCCAGACGCAGATTCGACGCCATTTTCGAAATCCATCGGCGGGGCGGATTGGGACGGGAGCGGGTGGGTCTTTGATATTTCGGTGGAGACCGATAAATCGGTTTCAACCCACCGAATATTCGGTCCATCGATGGAAGGGCTCGGTTTCAAATGAAAATATGAATGAAATTAAACGATCGGCATGTCTCCTGCCCGAACGGCCTATCTTTTCCCGGAGGACACCCCTCCGTCCGTTCAAAAGGAGATCCCATGCCCAACCTGAAGGGAACCCGCACCCATCAGAACCTGAAGGACGCCTTTGCCGGCGAATCCCAGGCCAACCGCCGCTACCTCTACTTCGCCAAAGTGGCCGACATCGAGGGCTATCCCGAGGTAGCGGGCAACTTCAAGGAGACCGCCGACGGCGAGACCGGCCACGCCCACGGCCACCTGGATTACCTGAAGGCCGTCGGCGATCCGGCCACGGACCTGCCCATCGGGGACACGGTGCTGAACCTGAAGGCGGCCATCGCCGGGGAGACGCACGAGTACACGGACATGTACCCCGGCATGGCCAAGGCCGCCCGGGAGGAGGGTTTCAAGGAGATCGCGGACTGGTTCGAGACCCTGGCCAAGGCCGAGAAGAGCCACGCCGGGCGCTTCCAGAAGATGCTGGACAGCGTCTCCTGAACCCGCGGTCTTCAAGGAGGCAGCCATGGCAGAGCACGTCGAGGTCGGCGGCCAGGCCCGCCCGGACACCACACCGGGGGAGCGCATCAGCTACCACGCCGGTGCGGGGACGATCTACGATCCCCGGGAGCCCGGCTACTGGGACGAGGGTCTGCTGAAGGTCGAGGTGGAGCGGGCCTTCGAGATCTGCCACGGCTGCCGCATGTGTTTCAAATACTGCGACAGCTTCCCCGGGCTCTTCAGCCTGGTGGATGACCGGCACCAGGGCGACGTGCGCGCCCTGACCCCCGAAGAGCGGGACCGGGTGATGGACGACTGCTTCCAGTGCAAGCTCTGCGAGGTCCAGTGTCCCTATACCCCCCGGGAGGGCCACGACTTCGCCCTGGACTTTCCGCGGCTCGTGCACCGCTACCAGGCGGTGCGCGCCAGGCGGGAAGGCTTCAGCCTGCGGGACCGGGTGCTGGGCAATCCGGATCTGGCCGGGACCCTGGCCCGGGCCAGCTTCGGGCTGGCCAACACCATGAACCGCGTGGCCATCCACCGCTGGTTCATGGACAAGGTGCTGGGCGTCCACCCCCAGGCCCACCTGCCGGACTTCGCCTCTGCCACCTTCGAGGCCTGGGCCGGGAAGAGCGGGCGCCTCGCGCAGGATACGGGCCATGAGGCCGTGCTCTTCCAGACCTGCTACGTGCAGCACAACGAGCCCCAGATCGGCAAGGACACGCTGGAGGTGCTGGAGAAGAACGGCTGCCGGGCCAAGTGCCTGGGCGGGCTGGTCTGCTGCGGCATGCCGGCCTGGGAGCACGGCGACCTGGACGCGCTGCGCAAGCAGGCGAAGCAGAACCTGGATGTCCTCATGCCCCATGTGGAGGCCGGTTCCAAGGTGCTGGTCATCAACCCCACCTGCGCCATGATGCTGCGCCGGGAGTACCCCGAGCTGCTGGAGGGCGAGGACCGGGAGCGGGCGAAGCGGCTGGCGGGGGCCGTGCGGGACACCGGCGAGTTCCTGTGGGGGATCCGCAACGAACCCCGGGCCGACTGGAGCTTCCAGTCCACGCCGGGGCCCGTGGCCTACCACGCCCCCTGCCACCTGCGGGCCCAGGCCATCGGCTTCAAGGGCCGCGACCTGCTGCGCAGGATTCCCGGGGTGACCCTCGAGACGGTGATGGAGTGCTGCGGCCACGACGGCACCTACGCCATGAAGTCCGAATCCTTCGAGGCCAGCGCCCGCATCGGCGCCAAGGCCTTCCAGGGCATGCAGGCCCAGCCCTCCGCCCAGATCTGGGCCACGGAATGCCCCCTGGCGGGTCTCCAGTTCGAGCAGCACGCGGGCCGCAAGGCCCTGCATCCCATGACCATCCTGGCCCGGGCCTACCGCAAGGACGGCTTCCCCACGCCCGTGCCGCCGAAGCGGGAGGAAGCATGAAGCCGGTCCTCCGGGGGGAGATCCTCGACCACGTCACCTACGGCGAACGCCGGGAGGCCAT
>JARLGO010000429.1 GCA_031292655.1 Geothrix sp. | reverse complement strand
GGTGCCCATCATCCTGGGGTAAGGGATCGTTTCGCGGACATGGGGCAGCCGGCAGATCCACGCCACGGCGCGCTCGAGGCCCATGCCGAAGCCGGCGTGGGGGACGCTGCCGTACTTGCGGACGTCCAGGTACCACTCGTAATCGGCGCGGTTGAGCTGGTGGTGCTCGATCTGGTCCAGGAGGAACTGCAGGTCGCTGGCGCGCTCGCCGCCGCCGATGACCTCGCCGTAGCCCTCGGGGGCCAGCAGGTCCGCGCCCAGGGCCAGGCGGGGATCCAGGGGATCCGGTTCCATGTAGAAGGCCTTGAACACCTTGGGGAAACGGTGCACCCACAGGGGCCGGTCCGTGGCGTTCATGAGGATGGTCTCGTCATCGTTGCCGAAGTCCTCGCCCCACTGGATGTCGCTGCCCAGGGTCTTCAGCTTGTCCACGGCCTCGGTGTAGGTCATGCGGTCGAAGGTGTTGTTCAGGGCCGTTTCCAGGGGCGCGAGGTCGCGCTCCAGGATCTTCAGCTCCTCCTGGCGGGCCTCCAGCACGCGCTGGATGAGGAACTTGGTCATGCGCTCGCCCAGCGCCATGACGTCGTCCAGGTGGGCGAAGGCCACTTCCGGCTCGACCATCCAGAATTCCGTGAGGTGGCGGCGGGTCTTGCTCTTTTCGGCGCGGAAGGTGGGCCCGAAGCAGTAGGTCTTGCCGAAGGCGGCGATGCCCGGCTCCTGGTAGAGTTGGCCGGACTGGCTGAGGAAGGCCATGCCCTCGTGGAAGTACTCGGTGCCGAACAGCGTGCTGGTGCCTTCGCAGGCGCTGGGGGTGAGGATGGGGGCATCCAGCAGCGTGAAGCCGTCGCCGTCGAAGAAGTCGCGGATGCCCTTCACCAGGGTGTGGCGGATGCGCAGGATGGCCCACTGGCGCTTGCTGCGCAGCCAGAGGTGGCGGTTCTCCATGAGGAACTCGGTGCCGTGCTCCTTGGGCGTGATGGGGAAGTCGGTGCTGCCGCCGATCAGTTCGAGGGACTTCACCAGCAGCTCCGGCTGGCCGGTCTTGGGATGCTGCTGGACGACCCCCGCCACCGAAATGGCGGCTTCCTGCGTGAGCTTCCCCGCCAGCTCGTAGCTCGCGGGATCGGCCTCGGCGGCGCCCACCACGCACTGCACGAAGCCCGAGCCGTCCCGCAGCTCGATGAAGCGGGTCTTGCTGGTGCGGGCATTGCGGACCCAGCCCCGCAGCCGGACGGTCTCGCCGACCTGGCCGGCGAGGAATCGGACTTCGGTGAAGGGCTGGCTGGTCACGGGGGCTCCTGGGCCTAAACCTCTATTGTGCCCGGGGAACCGTGCCGGCTCCAGCGCGGGTTGGGCCGCGGGCCCACAGCCCTATTTGGCCACGCGGAGCTTGCCGGAGATCGCTCCCTGCATGCCCTTGAGATGGACCATGACCCGCTCGAGCTTCTGCCTGGCGATGTCCTGGAACTGCATCTGCTGGATGAGGGCGAAAACCGTGTTTTGCATCTCCTGGTTGGTGCGTTCCAGGTCGGCGATGGCGCGCTCATGGCCCTTCAGCTTGCCGAGACCCGCCTCCTGCTTCAGGTAGCCGAGGCTGCTGAAGGCCTTGTCCGTGCTGGACAGCATGGCTTCCACCCGCTCCAGCACCTTGGACATCTCCTGCTCCGTGTAGGAGATGGACGTCTCGATCTGGGGCAGGACCCGCTGCTCGCCCTCGGCCTTGGTGGGGGCCACCTCGATGAGCTGCCTCAGGCTGTCGTCGAGGCGCTCCTCTAGGCTGAGGGTGGCCAGGACCGCCTTCCCTTGGGTGCGCCGGCTGCCGCGGTTGGCGACGAGGGCCGCGTCGAGCAGGGTGATCACCCGCTCGCCCTGGACGATGAAGCCCTCCACCCAGGCGCCTTCCAGTCCCGCCAGCAGCGGGCTCGCCGGGACGATGTCCTCCTCGGGGATGCTCACGACGGCATCGACGGCGTCCACCAGCAGACCCGTGGCCGTCCCAGCCAGGTCCAGCACCAGGATGGTGCCGGTCTTCGAGGGATCCAGCGGGGGCATGGACATCCGCACCCGCAGGTTCACCACGGGGATCACGCGGCCGCGCAGGTCCAGGATGCCCTCCACGGACGGGGGCATGTGCGGCAGCTTGTTCAGGCTCTGGAAGGGCGTGATCTCGGCCACATGCCGCAACCGGATCCCGTAGGCCCGGTCGTTCAGGAAGAAGGTCATGAACCGGTGCTGGGCCGACCCCTGGCCCTTGGCGCGGACCCGGGCCTCGACAGAGGGCGAGGGTGCTGCGCCTGGGTTCACACGGCCTCCTGGACGGCGAGCTGCAGGAGCTCGGCGGGATCCAGGATCAGCACCACGCCGCCATCGCCCATGATGGACGCGCCGCTGATGCCGGGCAGGCTGGCGAGGTAGGGCGCCAGGGGCTTGATGACCACTTCCTGGCGGCGGACGAAGGCATCCACGATGATGCCCATGCGCCGGCCCGCGGCGGACACCACCACGACGCAAAGGCCATCGGCCTCGTCGGCGGCCCCGTCCGGGGAGGCCGACTTCAGCAGGTGCTTCAGGCGGCACACCCCCAGCACTTCACCGCGGAGGTTGATGGCCTGGCGGCTCGTGAGGTGGGAGATGTTTTCCGGCGGGATGATGAGGGTCTCCTCGACGGAGGTGCCGGGGAGCGCGAAGACCTGGTTGCCGCTCTTCACCAGCAGGGCGTCGATGATGGCCAGCGTCAGGGGCAGCTTGATGGTGAAGATCGAGCCCTTCCCCACGGTGGACCGGACGCCCACCCGGCCGTTGAGCTTGCGCACGTTGGAGCGGACCACGTCCATGCCCACACCCCGGCCCGAGATGTCCGTCACCTTGGCGGCGGTGCTGAAGCCGGGCGCGAAGATCAGTTCGATCACCTCGTCATCCGCCATGGCGTCGACGCGCTCCGCGGACAGCAGGCCCTTTTCCACGGCCTTGGCGCGGATGACAGCCGGATCGATGCCCTTGCCGTCGTCCTCGATCTCCACCACGACGCTGTCGCCCTCGTGGCGGGCCCGCAGGATCACGGTGCCGACTTCGGGCTTGCCCGATTTCACCCGGTCCCCCGGCAGCTCGATGCCGTGGTCCGCGCTGTTTCGAATGAGGTGGATCATCGGGTCGCCCAGCTCCTCGATGATGCTCTTGTCGATCTCGGTCTCCTCCCCCACGAGCTGGAGGTCGATCTTCTTGCCGCTGGCCTTGGCCAGATCGCGCAGCATGCGCGGGAACTTGGAGAAGATGGTCTTCACGGGCACCATGCGAATGCCCAGCACCGAAGCCTGGATCTCCTTGCTCACGTGGTCCAGGTAGACGGAGGCGTGGGTCAGTTCCTTGGCCACGCCCGCGGCGGGGTGGCCGTTGACCTGGGGCACGAGCCGCTCGACCAGGTGGCTGATCATGGTCTTGCTGATGATCAGCTCGGCCACGATGTTCATGAACTGCTCGAGCTTGGCCTGGCTCACCCGGATCGTGTCGGAGGCGCCCTTCTCGTCCGAGTTGCGCCGGCCGCTCTTGCGGCGGTCCTCGGCGGGGGCGTCGGCGTCCGCCTTCTGCGCGGGCCCGAAGCTCAGGGGGTGGCAGGTGAGCGTGACGTTCGACAGGGCCCCGAAGACCTTGCGGATCTCCTCGATGGGTTCCGTGGCCTCGATGATCATCACCAGGTCCAGGTGGAAGGTCCGGGGCTCGAAGCTGTCCAGATCCACCAGAGGCTCCCGCGGAACCAGCTGCCCGTACAGCAGGCGCCCTACCAGTTCCACCATCTGGAACATGGAAAAGGGGTTGAACGCCGTTCCATAGATGGCGCCCGCCAGCTCGGCGTGGATCCCCACCACCGCCTTGCCCTCGGACAGGGCCGCGACGGCCAGCTTTCGGCCCGCCTCGTCCACGCCGGACAGGGCGGCGGGAAGATGCAGTTCGCCCGTGGCGGCTGCGGCCTGGACTGCCGCCGGGCCGGCGCCGCCCTTCTTCAATGATTCGAGGTTGCGGATCAGTTCGCTGGGATCGGGGTCCTCGGCCTCGCCCTGCTTCTTCACCTGGACGCGCACGTCCTCGACCAGGACCTTGAGCATGTCCACGGTCTCGAAGAGCAGTTCCATGACCCGGTCGCTGAGTTCCATGCGGGACTTGCGGAGGTCGTCCAGCACGTTTTCGCCCATGTGGGACAGGGCCTGGACCTTCTGGAGCCCGAGGAAGCCGGCGGCGCCCTTGATGGTGTGGACGCTTCGGAAGATGGCATTCAGCAGGTCCAGGTCACCGGGCGACTCCTCGAGGGCCAGGAAGTTGGTCTCGATCTGCTCGAAATGCTCCTGCGCCTCGACGAGGAAGTCCTCGTAGAAGCTGGGATCGTCGAGGGCGAAATCGCTCATGGTTCACCGGTCCTGTTCGCCGCGCCCCGGCGCCCCTGGAGGCCCTGGAGCTGCTCGGTCTCCGCATCGGTCAGCAGCTGCTTGAGCTCAAGCAGGAAGATCATGCCGTTGTCCAGGCGGGCCACCTTTTCGATGTACCGGTTGGCTCCCACGGCGGTGACGGCGGGCGGAGGCCCGAAGCGGTGCAGGTCCACAGGCCGCACCTCGTCCACCGCATCCACCACGAGGCCCGTGAACACGCCGCCGATGCTGGTGATGAGGATCCGGGAGATGGAGGTCGCCTCGACCCGCTCCAGGCCGAAGCGGGTGCGGAGATCCACCACCGGCATCACCTCGCCGCGGAGGTTCAGCACGCCGTCCACGAAGTGGGGCGCCCGGGGCACGGGCGTGATCTGGCCCACCATGATGATCTCGCGGACCTCGTGGAGGCGGAGTCCGTAGCTCTCGGGGCCCAGGTGGAAGACCACCAGCTCCAGGCTGGGCACGGTCTCCTGGGTCCGGGTGTCCGTGAGCCCGAGGCCCTGGCCCATGGCGGCGATCTTCGCCTGGTCGTCGCCGGTGATGATCTTCAGGACGTTGATGAGGCTCACCATGCGGCCCGGAAGGAGGAGGATGCCCTCCAGGTGCTCCCGTTCCTCCTCGGACAGGGTCTGGGGCGGCGGCAGGGTCTGGCCGTCCTGCACCCGGAGGATCTCCTCGATCTCATCCACGACCACGCCGATCTTGGCGCTTCCAAAGGAGAGGAGGATCACCATGTCCCGCTTGCGTTCGCTGTTGCCCTGCTGGATGGACATGATCTCGGAGAGGTCCACCAGGGGCATCACCTGGTCCCGCAGGCAGATGACCCCCAGCACATAGTCCGGCGCGTCGGGCACCTTGGTCACGGTGGGCAGTTCGACGATCTCCTCGACCTCATGCAGCGCGATGCCGAAGGACTCGGCCCCCAGCCGGAAGGTGACGAAGGGGCGGCCGTCCTCCTCGATCTCCTCGCCCGCGTCATCGCCCGCGCCACCGAAGGCGCCCGCCAGGCCGAGCTCCTCGAGTTCGGCACGACGGGTCAGCTCCGTGCTGTCCAGCAGCTTCTCGAGGTGGATCAAGGTGATCAGCCGCGTGCCCACCGTGACCATGCCCGCCAGGTACTCGGCGCGGATGCCCGCCACCAGGGGCGGCGTTTCACGGATGGTGTGGTCCTCCAGGCGTACCACCTCGGCGACGGAGTCCACCTGGAGCCCCGTGGGCCCACTCCCCAGCCGCATGACGATGATGCGGGTCTTGGCCGTGGATTCCAGGGGCGCGAGGTGGAACCGGATGCGGCTGTCGATGACCGGGATGATGAGGCCCCGCAGGTTGATGACACCGAGGATGAAGCTCGGGCTGCCCGGCACCGGCGTCACGTCGGTGCGGTGGGTGATCTCCTGCACCCGGTCGATGTCCAGGCCGAACTCCACGTTGTCCAGGGTGAAGGTCACCAGCTGGCCCGAGGGCACCAGCTCTGTGGCGAGGAGGGCCTGGGTGGACTCGGCGGCCATGGTCTATTCCTTTTTCTGGGATTTGAAGGCCTCGATCACCGCGTCCGCATGGGCCTTGTTCTCGTCGGGCGTGGTTCCCGTCTGGGCGATGGTGTGGCTGATGGAGGGCCGTTCGGCGTCGCTCTTCAGGCCCGTGCCCAGCAGCTCGGCGATGTAATCGTGGATCTGCCGCAGGTGGTGCACGATGCGTTCGAGCTTCTGGCGGGTGATGTCCTGGAACTGCATGAGGTCCATCACTTCGAAGACGTTGTCCTGGATCTCCTTGCTGGCGGTCATGACCCCGTGGATGGCGCTCTGGACGCCCGCGCTCTGGGCCCCCTCGTGGCGCATCATGTCCGTGATGAGCTGCTGCTGGTGCGACACCAGGCGGCTGATCTGGTCCAGCTGGTCCATGATCTTGTTGGACTCTCGCTCAGTCACGGAGGTGACGGTGTCCAGCTCGGAAATCACATGGCCATTGCCGTCCTTGCGGGGCTCGGCCGCCGGGCTCGGGGGTGCCGTCACGGAAGGCGCCGCGGGAACCGCCGCCCCCGCCGGGGCCTTGGCGGCGGCCTTGAGCTTCTTGGGGGCTTTCCCGCCTCCGGTGAGGAGGGCGTCGATTTCGGACTGGTCCATGGCCTACTCCCTACCCAAGGAGGGACTCGATCTTTTCTTTGAGCGTGTCCGGGGTGAACGGCTTCACCACGTAGTTGTTCACACCGGCCTGGAGGGCCTCCACGATGTCCTCCTTGGCGGCGTTGGTCGTCACCATGAGGATCGGAATGACCGGATTCTGGCCGCGCACGGTCTTCACGAATTCGAGGCCATCCATCTCCGGCATGTTCCAGTCGGTGATGATCATTTCCACCCCGCCCTGGCCGAGCTTCTCGAGCCCGCTCTTGCCGTTCTCACCCTCCACCACATCGGTGTAGCCGATGCGGGACAGGGTGTTGATGATGATGCGCCGCATCGTCGAGGAATCATCCACGATGAGGATCTTCACGGGGGCCTCCTGGAAAGGGGATGGGTCAGGGTCAGAGAGAGGAAGGAGGCGCGGTGGCTTCCAGGAACTTCACGAGGGCTTCGAGGTCATCAGGGTAGACATTCTGGAACTTTACGCCCAGCTCGTATCCTCCCGTGTCCAGCTGTTCGATGCGGACGACCTTGCCCAGGGCCACCAGCGGCCGGACTTCGGCGTCCTGGACTGGGCCGAAATGGTTCTGGTAGCGCCCCCAGCCGGGGACCCGCAGCTCCAGCTTGAGCAGGGTTCCCAGAGGGTAGGCCCGGGGGGAATCCACCAGGAGCCCCCCGGCGGACACGTCCTTGTAATTGCTGGTGGCCGGTGCATCCCCCTTGTGGAAGCTCAATTCCTGGAAGCTCAGCGAGGCCTCCAGGGGGATCCGTTGGTATTGTCGCCGTTCCTGGCTCATAGCAATCCTCACATGGGGCATCGGAGGGGGGGCGGCGGGACTTGAATCCTGCAAAACCTGCCCTAATTCCCGGGACGCGGCCGGGCTCGGCTAGACTTTAACCTGTGCGCGCGCCCCGAGGGGGCGCACCCCGGAGGTTTCATGCCCGCTGCCCAAGGTCCCTGCCCCATGGACTCCGGCCAGGTGGAGGCAACCCTCCAGCGCCTGGCCACCGAGCTCCTGGCCCGGGTGAAGCCCGAGGAGGAGGTCGTCCTGCTGGGCATCCGGTCCCGGGGCCTTCCCCTGGCGGAACGCCTGGCCACCCTGCTGAGGGCCGCCACCGGCGCCCCCGTGCCCGTGGGCTCCCTGGACATCACCCTCTACCGGGACGACCTCACCGAGATGGTGGGCAGCCCCATCGTGAGGCCCACGGAGATCCCCTTCACCCTGAAGGACCGCACGGTGGTCCTGGTGGATGATGTCCTCTACACCGGCCGGACGGTCCGCTCGGCCATGGACGCCCTGCTGGATCACGGCCGGCCCCACCGGGTGATGCTCCTGGTCCTGGCGGACCGGAGCGGCCGGGAACTGCCCATCCAGGCGGACCTGGCGGGACTCCGGGTGGAGGTGCCCCCGGGCCATCGCGTGGCCGTCCGGGTGAAGGAGATCGACGGCGAAGATGGCGTCACCGTGGAGGCCTGCTGATGACCTCCGAACGCTACGTCTTCCCCCACCGGCACCTGCTCGGCATCCAGCCCCTCAGCCCCCGGGACATCACGGCCCTCCTGGACCAGGCCCAGGCCTTCGAGGAGGTCTGCGAGCGGCCCAGCATCAAGATCGTCCCGGCCCTGCGCAAGAAGCTGGTGGTGAACCTCTTCTTCGAGAACAGCACCCGCACCCGGAACAGCTTCGAGATCGCCGAGAAGCGGCTTTCCGCCGAGATCATCAACTTCGACGCCGACACCAGCAGCCTGAACAAGGGCGAGACGCTCATCGACACGGCCATGAACCTGCAGGCCATGCACCCGGACCTCATCGTCATGCGGCACAGCGCCCCGGGGGCCCACGCCCTCCTGGCCCGGCACATGAAGGCCAGCATCGTGAACGCCGGGGACGGCGCCCACGAGCATCCCACCCAGGCCCTCCTGGACGCCTACACCCTGAGGAAGCACTTCGGGAAGCTGGAGGGGCTGCGGGTGGCCATCGTGGGCGACATCCGCAACAGCCGCGTGGTGCGCTCCAACCTCTGGCTCCTCACCCGCATGGGCGCCAAGGTCACCCTCGTGGGGCCGCCCACCCTTGTTCCCCAGGAGCTGAAGGCCACTTGGCCGGAAGTCGAGATATGCCATGACTTCGATGCCATCATCCCCAGCCAGGACGCCATCATGATGCTGCGCGCCCAGTTCGAGCGGGGCACCGGGGCCTACATCCCGGGCCAGGGCGAGTACAGCCGCTTCTTCCAGCTCAATCCGGCCCGCATGAAGCGGGCGCAGAAGGACGTGGTGGTGCTGCACCCCGGCCCCATCAACCGGGGCCTGGAAATCACCAGCGACGTGGCGGACGGCCCCCACAACCTGATCCTCGACCAGGTCACCAACGGCGTCCCGGTCCGCATGGCCGTCCTCTACCTCCTGTCGAATCCCCACGGAGAGCAGGTGCCTTGATGGTCCCTCCCGCCGAGAAGCCCAGCACCTTCCGCCCCAGGCGATAGACGTGAGCGCCCCCGTCGAAGTCCTCTCCCGCCTGCTCTGGCTCCGCGACACCGCGGCCCTGCCGGACCGCGCGGTGGCCGATCAGCTCGGCGTGACGCCCGAGGATCTGGCGGCCCTGGTCGAGGCCCATCCCGGCCGGTTCCATGAATCCCTGGTCTTCCCCCTCACGGCCGAGGAGCGTCAGAAGATCCCCGACGCCCCGGTCCTGGCCTTCACCGAGGCCGGCGCTGCCCTGCTGACGGGCCTGCTTCCAGGCAAGGAACCGGCCCTCCTGGCCCTGCTTCCAGCCTTTGCCGAGGCCCGCCATGTGCTGACCTCCCAGGCGGAGCTGTCGGCCCGGCTGGCCGCCCTGGAAGAGAAGCTCGAGGTCATCCTGAAGGCCCTGCAGGCGGATGAGGAAGGGGCGGTTCGGGCCGAGCACCCCATCGGATTCGTCCCGGAAGATCTGCCCCGGGGCTTGAAGGCCAAACAGCGCTCCGAAAAAAAGGGATGACCCAATCCATGATTCCAGGCCCCATCACCCTCCTCATCCTCGATGGCTTCGGCGACGGCCCCCGGAACGCCTTTGACGCCACCTTCGTGGCCGCCATGCCGCGCTTCAACGCGCTGCGGAAAGCCTACGCCACGACCCAGCTGGTCACCAGCGGCGAGGCCGTGGGGCTGCCGGAGGGCCAGTTCGGGAATTCCGAAGTGGGCCACATGAACCTGGGCGCGGGGCGGGTGGTGTGGCAGGAGCTCACCCGCATCGACGCCGCCATCCGGCGGGGCACCTTCCGGGAGAACGCCGCCATCGGCGCCCTG
>JARLGO010000428.1 GCA_031292655.1 Geothrix sp. | reverse complement strand
CCTGGTCTGCGCGCACCTGAAGGACCGGCGCAAGGCCCTCCAGCTGCACTGGGGGGGCGGCACGCCCACCTATCTGAACGCCGCGGACCTCCGGCGCACCTTCCAGCTCTTCAAGGACCGCTTCGAGTTCCTGCCGGGCGCCGAGATCGCCATCGAGGTGGATCCCACCTTCCTGGAGCCGGACCAGCTGCCGACCCTGCGCGAGCTGGGCTTCAACCGCGTCTCCTTCGGCGTGCAGGACCTGGATGAGAACGTGCAGGCCCTCATCACCCGGGGTCAGACCTGGGACCACACCCTCACGGCCATGCGCCAGTGCCGGGAGCTGGGTTTCGAAGGCGTGAACCTGGATCTGGTCTACGGCCTGCCGGGCCAGACCATGGACACCTTCCGCCGAACCCTGGAATCCACGCTGGAGCTGTCGCCGGACCGCATGGCCATCTACGGCTTCGCCTACCTGCCGAGCATCATGCCCTTCCAGCGCAGCATCCCCGCCGAGACCCTGCCCACGCCGGACCTGCGCCTGGACCTGCTGCTCCTGGCCTCGGACATCCTGGAGAAGTCCGGCTACGTGCCCATCGGCATGGACCACTTCGCCCACCCGAACGACCCCATGGCCAAGGCCGTGCAGGAGGGCCGCCTCATCCGCAACTTCATGGGCTACGCCGTGTCCGCAGGGACGGACCTGCTGGGCTTCGGCCCCAGCGCCATCTCCAACGTGGCGGGGGTGTACGCCCAAAACGAGAAGATCCTCTCCAAGTGGGAGCACAGCATTCGGGATGGCCACCTGGCCATCCACAAGGGCCATCGCCTTTCCGAGGACGACGAGCTGCGCCGCTGGGTCATCCACCACCTCATGGGCCACTTCGAGCTGCGCTGGGACGAGCTGAAGCAGCGCTTCGGCGTGGACGGTCCCGTCCTTTTTGCCGATGCGGTCACGCAGCTGCAGGCGGAGGTCCCCCTGGGCACCGTCGAGGTGCGCCCCGAAGGCGTCTTCATCACCCAGCTGGGCCGGCGCTTCGTGCGCAACCTGGTGCAGCCCTTCGATGCCTACCTGGCCAAGCTCAGCGCCAAGACGCCTTTCTCCAGGACGGTTTGATTCCTGATTGCATAGCTGACCTAGTTGCCTACATTGAATGGTGTGGAGACCCGCCCGCTGGGGTCCGGGCTCCTTGCCTTTCGGCCCCATTGGTGGTCTCCGCGAACCAGCCTGGCGATCCAGGCGATTTCGCGGAGGTTTCCATGTCCAGAGTCCTGTTCCTCCTGCTTCCCGCCCTGGTGCTTCCGGCCCCGGCTGCAGCCATCCCGCGGGCCGTGGAAGTGGCCTCCGGCATCTTTGTCCTGCGAGGGGTTCCCGATGAGGAGACCTGCGCGGCCATCAAGAAACAGCACATCACGCATGTGGTCGATTTCCGCAGGGACGGCGAGCCCAGCTTGAACTGTGAATCCGAGGCCTCCCGCCTGCAGGACATGGGCGTCCAGTACCTCCGCTACGCCGTCACCAAGGCGCCGCCGGCCGGGGATTTCGAGTTCCTGCGCGAGTTCCTCCGGGACCTGCCGAGTGGATCCAAGGTGCTGCTCCACTGCAGCGACGGCAACCGGGCGGCCGCGATGATCTGCCCATGGCTGGTCCTGGACAAGGGCATGCCCCTCGAGAAGGCCATGAGAATGGCCAAGGACGCGGGTCTGCAACTTCCGGACACGGAAAACGCCGTGCGGAAGTACCTCACGGGCAAGACCCAGATCTGACCCCCAGGGGGTGACGGGGCCGGATCAGTCCTTGGGTTCGCTGTACATCGCTTCGATCTGGGCGGCGTACATCTGGTTCACGACCCGGCGCTTCACCTTGAGGGAGGGGGTCAGCTCCCCGCCCTCGAGCGTCATCTCATGGTCGAGCAGGGCGATCTTCTTGATGCGCTCGTAGTTCGACAATTGCACGTTCACGCGCTCCACCCGGCTCCTCATCTTGGCGATGGCGAGGGGATTCTGGATGAGTTCCGCGTGGGAAGCGAAGGAAAGCTTCTTGTAGCCCGCCCAGCGCACCAGCCCGTCGAAGTTCGGCACGATGAGGGCGGTGATGTAGTTCCGCTGGTCGCCGATGAGGACGGCCTGCGAGACGTACTTGTCCGCCTTGAGGAGGTTCTCGATGGGCTGCGGGGCGATCTTCTTTCCGCCGCTGGTGACGATGAGCTCCTTCTTCCGGTCCGTGATGTACAACCGCCCCTGCTCGTCCTGGTGGCCGATGTCGCCGGTATGGAAGTAGCCGTCCGGATCGATGGCCTCCCGGGTGGCTTCGTCATTATTCCAGTAGCCGACCATGATGTTGGGCCCTTGGCAGAGGATCTCGCCGTCCTCGGCGATCTTCACGAAGGGCCGCCCGCCCCATTCCTTGTAGATGGGGCGGCCCACGCAGCCGGGCAGCACCTCTCCGGGATGGTTCACGGTGATGACGGGACTGGTTTCGGTGAGGCCGTAGCCCTCCAGGATCGGGAGGCCGATGATCCAGAAGAACTCCATGATCTTGCCGCCGAGGGGGGCGCCGCCGCTGATGGCGAACTTGATCCGGCCTCCGGTCCGCTGGCGGATCTTCTCGAAGACCAAAGCCTTTGCCGTCCGGAACCACATCCCCCTCCAAGCTGGGGGTTCCTGTCCCTTCAGCAGGTAGGGCAGGGCCTGGCGGCCTGCCAGCAGGGCCCAGTGGAAGATCAGGCGCTTGATGAGACCGCCGGCGGATACCGTGTCGTAGATCTTGGCGTAGATCTTCTCGTAGATGCGGGGGACCGAGGCCAGGACGGTGGGCCGGACCTCGAGGAGATCCGCGGCGACCGTGTTGACGCTCTCCGCGTAGTAGATGGCCGCGCCCACGTGAAACATGAGGAAATGGCCGGCCATGCGCTCGAAGATGTGGGTGACGGGAAGGAAGCTGAGGGCCCTCTCCCTCCCCGTCAGATCCACGATCGTCTCGGCGGCGAGCACGTTGGACACGAGGTTGCCGTGGGTGAGCATGGCGCCCTTGGGATCTCCGGTGGTGCCGGAGGTGTAGATGAGGGTGAGGATGTCCGAGGCCTGTCGCCGGTCGCCCCAGGTGCGGACCTCGGGACGGCGCGCCTCCATGGTCTGGCCTTCTTCCTGGAGGGTCGCCCAGTGGATGAGGCGGTGGCCGGTGCCTTCGGGCAGGTCCCCGTCCAGGAGCACCGCCACCTCCAAAGTGGGCAGCTGGTCCCAGTGGGCGAGCACCTTGTCCAGCTGCCCCCGATTCGAGCAGAGCACCCAGCGGGACTGGCTGTCCCGGAGGATGAAGGCCGCCTGGGGGGCATTCAGGGTCGCGTAGATGGTCACGTCCGGCAGGCCCTGGATGGCGCAGGCGAAATCGGCGATGGCCCATTCCGGCCGGTTCTCGGACATGATCGCCACATGATCCCCGGCCTGGAGTCCCCGGGCCGCCATGGCCAGGGCCAGCCGCTCCACCTGGGCCACGACCTCCGCGTGGGAGAGGGGCTGATAGCTGCCATTCCGCCGGGCGGCCAGGGCATCCGGAAGGTTCCGCTGGGCCGCCTCATAGAAAAGCTGGGCAATGGTTTCGATGGGCTGCGCCACAATGACTCCGGACATTCGGGGATGTGACGGCATGTTAACAGGGGAGGACGCGGTTCCAATGAGTGAGGGGGTTCAGGCCTTCCACCTGGAGCAACGGGCCCGGGGCGTATCCCCCCACACGGCAAGGGCCCAAGTGGGCGACCTCCAGAAACTTCTCGACCATGCCCTGCGGGCCCACTGGAAGACCTGGGAGGTGAGCCCGAGGACCCTTCGCGGCTTCGCCCTGGAACTCGGGGATCGGGGCCTGGACCCCGCGAGTCAGGCCCGCGTCCTCTCCACCGTCCGCGGGTTCTTCAAGTGGATGTGGGAGACGCGGCGGATCGCCAAGGATCCCGCCTCCGGCCTGAGGAATCCCAAGCAGCCGAAGCGCCTTCCGGCCTTCCTCACCGAAGGGGAGAGCCAGGCCCTGCTGGACCTCCCCCCCGCCGTGGATTTCCCCTCGGCCCGGCTCGCCTGCCTGCTGGAGCTCCTCTACGCTTCGGGACTGCGCGTCTCTGAACTGGTGGGACTGGACCTGCAGGACCTGCTCGCCGATCAGCGGACCCTCCGCGTGATGGGCAAGGGGCGGAAGGAGCGGCTGGTTCCCTATCACGTCCAGGCGGCCACCGTCCTGGAGGCCTACCTGCGGTTCCGTTCGGCCTTCCTGGGGGCCAAGTCCTTGCCCACCAGCCCGGCGCTCTTCCTGAACCAGCGCGGGGGGCGGCTCACGCCCACCAGCGTGCGGGCCCTGCTGCGCTCCGCCCTGGAGGCGGCGGCGGTGCGATCGCGGGTGAGCCCCCACGCGCTGCGGCACAGTTTTGCCACCCACCTGCTCAACCGCGGCATGGACCTGAGGGCCATCCAGGAGCTGCTGGGCCATGCCAGCCTCAGCACGACCCAGCGCTACACTCATCTGGGGCTGGAGGAGCTGGCCCGGACCTACGAGAAGGCCCATCCCAGGGCCAAGTCATGAATCAACGGAGCCTGTCCATGGAATCAGTGGTGCCCATTCCCGCCCTTCCTTCCGTTCCCGTCCATGGGACCGCCGCCGTCTTCCCGGTCCGGCGGATCTACTGCATCGGACGGAACTACGCGGATCACGCCCGGGAGATGGGCGCGGATCCCAACCGCGAGCCCCCCTTCTTCTTCGGGAAACCCCATGACGCGGTGGTGCCGCGGGGGGGCGAGGTCGCGTATCCGCCGGCCACCTCGAACCTCCACTACGAGGTGGAGCTGGTGGTGGCCCTCGCCAAGGGGGGACGGGACATCCCCGTGTCGGAGGCCCTGGCCTGCGTCTACGGCTACGCGGTGGGCCTCGACCTGACCCGGCGCGACCTCCAGGCGCGATCCAAGGAGAAGGGGCAGCCCTGGGACACGGCCAAGGGCTTCGACCAGTCCGCGCCCATCTCCCCCATCACGCCCGTCTCGGTGTGCGGTCACCCCGCCACGGGCGCGATCTGGCTGTCCGTGAACGGCGCGGAGCATCAGCGGGGCAGCCTCTCCCAGATGATCTGGAGCGTGCCCGAGGTGATCGCGCACATCTCGGGCCTCGTGGCCTTGGCCCCCGGCGACCTCCTCTTCACGGGAACGCCGGCCGGCGTGGGGCCCATCGTCGCGGGCGATCGGGTCCGCTGCGGCATCGACGGCCTGGGCGAACTGGAGATCCGGCTGGTCTGAGCGGCCCGCGGAAAGCCGGCGGCTGAAGGCTCAGTTCCCGCCGGTCTTCTTGAACTGGGCGATGATGTCGTCGACGCTGTCCTTCCGGCTGTCGGCCTCGAGGCTGGTGTCGAAGATGTGGTCCTGGGTGGCGACCTTGCGATCCAGGAAGGCCTCTCCGCCGATGGCCTCGGTGTGGATGTTGAAGATCACGAGGAGCCGGGTCAGGCCGCTCTGGAACTGCTTCAGGAGGGTGACCACCTTTTCGATCTTCTGGCGGGTGATGTCCTGGAACTGGAGGACGTTCAGGATCTCGAAGGCCTCGTCGCTGACCTTCCGGATGTGGTCCTTCGCGGGACTCAGGTCGAGCTCGATGGCGGGGGCCATCTGGCGCTCGAAGAGGTACTCGAGCACCTCCTGGGCCAGGGCGTTCTGGTTCTCTCCGGCCGCGGCCCGATCGAGAAATCCCGCAATGGCGGCGTGGAGGGCGACCTGGAGCTCGTTCTGCCGCAGGGCCCCGTCCTGGCAGGCCTGGACGGCCCGGGTGGCATCGTCGGAGGCGGCCATCAGGGTATCCAGGCGGTTCATCACGCTCTGGGTGG
>JARLGO010000427.1 GCA_031292655.1 Geothrix sp. | reverse complement strand
CGGGGTGATCCTCATCATCCTACCATACCCTCAGATTGTCTGAGACGACGGTAAGGCGGAGAGCTCCGCCATCACAGAACAGGAGGACGTCATGTCCGGATCCTTGAACAAAGTGCTGCTCATCGGCAACCTCGGCCGCGACCCCGAGCTGAAGGCCACCCCTTCGGGCCAGAGTGTCGCCCGCTTTTCCGTGGCCACCACGGAGACGTGGAAGAACCAGTCCGGAGAGAAGCAGAGCAAGACGGAATGGCACAACATCGTGGTTTGGGGCAAGCAGGCCGAGATCGCCGAGAAGTACCTGCGCAAGGGCAAGCAGGTGATGATCGAGGGCCGCATCCAGTACCGCGAGTACACCGGCCAGGACGGCGTGAAGAAGACCGCCTGCGACATCCGCTGCGACAACTTCGTCATGCTGGGTCGCATGGAAGACGGCGGCGGCAACCGCGACAGCGGCGGCTATGGCGGCAGGGCGACCGGCGGCGGCTCCCAGGACTTCGAGGACCACGGCGCGCCCAGCCCCATGGGCGCCAGCGGCAGCTTCCCGGACGACGACATTCCGTTCTAGGGTGATGTTCCGCCGATGGGATCGGCACTGCTTCAAAATGGCGCCCGTTCGGGCGCCATTTTGAAGTAGGGAAAAGATCTGTGTTGGCGGCGAAGCCGCCCAGCGCCAGACCGTGCTCCCAGGGCGCGGCCTGGAGCAGGCACGGCGGAGAACGCTCCTCTGAAATCCCGACCCAATGCGGTAGAATAATCGGTTCGGGAGTCTCCATGCTTGCAGTGCAGAACGTCACCATGCGCTACGGCGCGAAGATCCTGTTCGAGGATGTGACCACGACCTTCAACCCGGGGAGGCGCTACGGCCTCACGGGGCCGAACGGATCGGGGAAGTCCACGTTCATGAAGATCCTCGCGGGCGAGCTGGAGCAGCAGACGGGCAACGTGATCCGCCCCCGCAAGATGGGCATCCTGCGCCAGGACCAGTTCGCCTTCGATGCGTTCCGCGTCATCGACACGGTGATCATGGGCAACGCGGGGCTCTGGAAGGCCCTGCAGGAGCGGGACGCCATCTACGAGAAGGCCGAGATGACCGACGAGGACGGCATGCGCGTGGCGGAGCTGGAAGGCATCGTGGCCGACGAGGACGGCTACACGGCCGAAGCCGATGCGGCGGTGCTGCTGGACGGCCTGGGCATTCCGGAGTCCCTGCACGGCCGCAGGATGGGCGAGCTGCAGGGGGGCCAGAAGGTGCGCGTGCTGCTCTCCCAGGCCCTCTTCGGCAACCCCGAGGCCCTGCTGCTGGACGAGCCCACGAACCACCTGGACCTGGATTCCATCCACTGGCTGGAGGAGTTCCTGGACCGCTTCAAGGGCACGGTGGTGGTGATCTCCCACGACCGCCACTTCCTGAACAACGTCTGCACCCACATAGCCGACATCGACTACCAGACCATCATCCAGTACACCGGCGGCTACGACGACATGGTCATGGCCAAGATCCAGGTGCGGTCGCGCATCGAATCGGACAACGCCCAGCGCGAGAAGAAGATCGCCCAGCTGAACGAGTTCATCCAGCGCTTCGCGGCGGGCACCCGCAGCAGCCAGGTGAACAGCCGCCGCAAGGAGGTGGAGCGCCTCCAGCCCAGCGACCTGGCCCGCAGCAACATCCAGCGCCCCTTCATCAAGTTCAACATCGGCAAGCCCGGCGGCCGCTACGCCCTGGAGTTCGAGGGGGTGAGGAAGGGCTACGACACGGACAAGGACGGCACGGGGGGACGCCACGAGGTCATCAAGGGCTTCTCGGCCATGGTGCAGCGGGGCGAGAAGATCGCCCTCATGGGCCGCAACGGCATCGGCAAGACCACGCTGCTCAACGCCCTGCTGGCCAACGCGCCGCAGGTCACCGAGCTGGGGCTGAAGCTGGACGGCGGCGAGGTCAAGTGGGGCCACGAGGCCAACGTGGGCTACTTCTCGCAGGATTTCGCCGAGAGCATCCCCAAGGGCTACGAGCTGGTCACCTGGCTGCACCAGTTCGATCCCGAGGCCACCAAGGAGCAGATCCGCGGCGTCATGGGCCAGATGCTCTTCCGCGGGGAGGAAGGCAACAAGATGACGGACGTGCTCAGCGGCGGCGAGTCCTGCCGCCTGCTCTTCTGCAAGCTCATGCTGCAGAAGCCCAACATCCTGGTGCTGGACGAGCCCACCAACCACCTGGACCTGGAAGCCGTGATTGCCCTCAACGATGCGCTGCAGCGCTACGAGGGCACCATCCTCTTCGTGACCCACGACGAGGACATCATCGACGAGGTGGCCACCCGCATCTGGCACCTCACCGATGAAGGCATCGAGGACTTCCAGGGGACCTACGCGGAATACGGCGCGCCCCTGGGGCGGTGATCGACCCCTGAAATCCCCAGGCGGAATGGGGAGCCGGGAAGGGTTCGAAGGGGGCCTTCCCTGGCTTGTCCGGGGCCGGTAAAGGCGTATACTGAGACTCCATCTTGTGGATTCCGGCCCAGAAAGTGAGCCATTCATGACGTTTCGGCAGGGCACGGGGAACGACGCCCCGGGGGAGATGGCCCGGATCCGCGAGCCCGGGAAAGCGCGGACGCGCATGGCCCAGGTGCTCCGCGAGCTGCAGGACTTCAAGCGGGCGCTGGATGAGCACGCCATCGTGGCGGCCACCGATGCCCGGGGCCGGATCACCTATGTGAACGAGAAATTCTGCGCCATTTCGAAGTACTCCCGCGAGGAGCTCCTGGGCCGGGATCACCGGATCATCAACTCCGGGCACCATCCCAAGGCCTTCATGGAGAACCTCTGGGGGACGATCCTGGCGGGCCGGGTGTGGAAGGGCGAGATCAAGAACCGGGCCAAGGACGGAAGCTTCTACTGGGTGGACACCACCATCGTCCCCTTCCTGGGGGAGGACGGGAGGCCGGTCCAGTTCGTGGCCATCCGGGCGGACATCACGCAGCGGAAGGAGGCGGAAGACGCCCTGCGCCAGTCCCAGAAGCTGGAGAGCCTCGGGGTGCTCTCCGGGGGAATCGCCCACGACTTCAACAACCTGCTCACGATCATCCTGGGCAACGCGAACCTGGGGGCCATGTGCCTCCCCCGCGAAAGCCCGGCCCTCCCCTACCTGAACCAGATCGAGCAGACCACCCTCCGGGCCGCGGACCTCACCCGGCAGCTGCTGGCCTACGCGGGGAAGGGGCGCCTGCAGGTGCTCGAGCTCGACCTGAACCGCCTGGTGGAGGAGATGACGCAACTCCTCACGGTTTCCATTTCCAAGAAGGCGGTGGTGCGGTACGACCTCTCCCCGAGCCTGCCGCACATCTCGGCCGACCCTTCGCAGATGCAGCAGCTGGTCATGAACCTGGTCACCAACGCCTCGGAGGCCATCGGGGACGAGGTCAGCGGGCTCATCACCCTGCGAACCAGCGTCCAGATGGTCGACGAGGCCACCAACAGCGGCCTCCTGCCCGCCCTTCCCCTGGCTGCCGGAAGCTACGTGACGCTGGAGGTGAGCGATACCGGCTGCGGCATGACTCCGGAGGTCCGGGAGCGCATCTTCGATCCCTTCTACACCACCAAGTTCACGGGGCGGGGACTGGGCCTGTCCGCCATGCTGGGGATCCTCCGGAGCCATCACGGCAGCCTCAAGGTCTACAGCGAGGTGGGGCGTGGCACGGTCTTCAAGCTCTTCCTGCCTTCGGTCCTCCGGGAACCGGGCGGCGAAGCCCCAAGGTCACCTGCTCTGGGATGGCAGGGGCATGGTGTCCTGCTGCTGGTGGACGACGAACCCGCCGCCCGGTCCGTGGCCAGGGCCCTGGCCGAAGGCCTGGGGTTCCAGGTGCTCGAGGCGGCGGACGGACAGGAGGCCCTCGCGCTGTTTGAACTCCGCCATGAAGAGATCAACGTGGTGCTCATGGACCTCACCATGCCCCACATGGACGGCCGCCAGGCCTTCCTCCGCATGCACGCGGTGGATCCCACGGTTCCCGTGGTGCTGACCAGCGGCTACAGCGAGCAGGACGTCCTGGCGGAGTTCATGGGGAAGGGCCTGGCCGGGTTCCTCGCCAAGCCCTACCAGGGCAGCCAGTTCATGGCGGTGCTCAGGCAGGCGGTGGAGCGGAGCTAGGCCCGGACATCCTCGGCCTGCAGCAGCATCCGCAGCACCTCCTCGGCCACCTTCAGCCCCACGATGGCGGGCATGTAGGAGATGGTGCCCACGGGGCGGCGCTGGCGGCCCGGACCGCGGTGGGGCTCGATGTCCTCGGGGTGGGCGGGGCGCTTGTTGTCGGCGGGCTCGAGCGAATAGACACAACGGATGCCTTCGGTGATGCCGACCTTCCGCAGCTCTTTGCGGACGCGCGCAGCGAGGGGGCAGAGCCGGGTCTCGCTGAGATCGCCCACCCGGAGCCGGCTGCTGTCCGTGCGCCCTCCGGCGCCCATGGCCGTGAGGATGGGAATCCCCTGTTCGTGGGCAGTCCGCATGAGGGCCACTTTGCAGGCCATGGAATCGATGGCGTCGATCATCACATCGGGCCGGGGAGTCAGCAGGTCCGGGAGCGTGTCCGTGTGGATGAAGGTGACCCGAGCCTCGATTTGGCAATCGGGGTTGATGTCCCGGACGCGGGCGGCCGCCACCTCGGCCTTCGGCTGGCCGATCGTGGAACGCAGGGCGAAGAGCTGGCGGTTGAGGTTGCTGGGGCCCACCACGTCGTGGTCCACCAGGCGCAGGTGGCCCACGCCCGCCCGCGCCAGGGCCTCCACGGCAAAGGAACCCACCCCGCCCAGGCCGAACACCGTCACGCGCGCGGCGCCCAGCCGTGCCAGCGCCGCCTCGCCGAGCAGCAGCTCGCTGCGGGAATACCACCTCATGCCAGCCTCTCCTTGAAGCAACGCTGGCCATTCTCCCAGGTCTGGGCCGCGAGGTCGTCGGCGCCCACGCCGCGGATGTCGGCGGCGGCGGCCACCACATGGGCCAGGTCCGCCGAGCCGTCGGTTTCCAGGAGCAGGTGGCGGGCGTCCACGGCCCGCAGCGCCTCCCGGAGCCGGGACCGATGGGGGTCCAGGAGGTCGCCGGAGAAGGAGAGGAAGACCCCCATGGCTTGCAGCACCCGGGCCGTCTCGGGGCTTCCGGAGAAGGCATGCACCATGGCCGTCGGGGGCGCCCCCTCCTCTCGCAGCAGCTCGACGAGCCGCCCCCAGGCTCGCACCCCATGGAGGGCGATGGGCCGGTGGAGGTCCCGGGCCAGCCGGAGCTGGGTGCGGAGGGCGGCCTCCTGGGCTCCGCGGTTGGTCTCCTGCCGGGCGAAATCCAGCCCGCATTCCCCGATGCCGGCGGGGTGGGACCGCAGCAGGGCCTCCAGCCTCTGCGCCCACCCCGGCGCGGCGGTCTCCACGAACCAGGGATGCAGGCCCAGCATGGGGATGGCCCGTCCGTCGGCGGCCGCATGGGCCAGCACCGCCTCCCAATCCGCTTCGCAGGTCCCGCAGAGGACCCGGGGGTGGTCGGCATGGGGGGGACCCGCGTCCGAAAGGTGGCTGTGGGCGTCGAACAAGGTCGTCACGGTCCTGAGTCTGACCGGGTTCCGGCGATCCTCGCCCCGATTCGCTTTCAAAAGGGGATCATCCCGCGGGGGACTCGCTTCCAGCGGCCTTCTTCGGGTCCAGGACCTTGGGGAAGGTGGGCTTTTTCAGCAGGTCCGCCAGGCTCGTCAAACGGAAGGAATGCTCCACCATCTCCATCACGTCGTCCAGGCGGCGGTGCAGCGTGCACAGTTCCTCCCGGTGCTCCGGCAGCTTCAGTGGGCATTCCAGGATGCGGCTGACGGGATCCACCGCCTGCACGACCTCGTAGACGCTCAATT
>JARLGO010000426.1 GCA_031292655.1 Geothrix sp. | reverse complement strand
CCGCCGATGACCAGGCCCACCTGCACGCCCATCTCGCTGATGGTCTTCACCTGATCGGCGATCATGGACACCACGGCCGGATCGATGCCGTGGCCCTGGTCCCCCATGAGGGCCTCGCCGGAGAGCTTGAGCAGGATGCGCTTGAACTTCATGGGATCTCCATACCGGTGACTGATCCTACCTACAAAAAGGGCGGCCAGACCGGCCGCCCTTTTTGTAGCAAGTAAATGACTACTACTTGGCGGCGGCGACTTCCGCGGCGAAGTTCTCGCTCCGCTTCTCGAGGCCCTCGCCCATGATGTACTTGGTGAAGCGGCGGATGCTGAGCTTCTCGCCGATCTCCGCGGTCCTCTGGGAGAGGTACTGCTGGATGGTGAGGTCGGGGTTCATGATGAAGGGCTGTTCGAGGAGGCAGACCTCCTTGAAGATGCTGTTCATCTTGCCTTCGACGATCCGGTCGATGATGTTGGCGGGCTTCCCGGTGGCCAGGGCCTGCTCGGTGGCGATGCGCTTCTCGCTGTCGAGGAACTCCTGGGTGACCTCTTCCTTGGTGACGAAGCGGGGCGCGGGATCGGCGGCGGCGATGTGCATCGCGATCTCCTTCACCAGGCGCTGGAAGGCTTCGTTGCGGGCCACGAAGTCGGTCTCGGAGTTCACTTCGACCAGGACGCCCACGCGGCCGCCCGGGTGGATGTAGGCTTCCACGATGCCTTCGGCGGCGATGCGATCGGCCTTCTTGGCGGAGGCGGCCATGCCCTTCTTCCGCAGCCACTCGATGGACTGGTCCATGTCGCCGTTGTTCTCTTCCAGGGCCTTCTTGCAATCCATCATGCCGAGGCCGGTCTTCTCGCGCAGCGCCTTCACGTCTTGGGCGGTGAATGCCATGGGTCGTCTCCTGATCGTTGGGGATTCAAACCATCAGCCATCAGCGGGGACACCACCGATGGCTGACGAATGGACGGGTGAGGGTCTAGCCCTCGACTTCCATCTTCTCGGCCATCATCTTCTTCATCTCGTCGCTGTCGCTCTTGTCCTTGAAGGAATGCCGCCCCTCGAGGATGGAGTCGGCCACGCGCTCGGAGAAGAGCAGGATGGAGCGGATGGCGTCGTCATTGGCGGGGATCACGTAGTCCACCATGTCGGGATCGCAGTTGGTGTCGACGATGCCCACGACCTTGATGCCGATCTTCTTGGCCTCGGTGACGGCGATGTCCTCGCGGTGGGGATCGATGACGAAGATGACCTCGGGCAGCGAGCGCATGTCGCGGATGCCGTGGAAGGAGGCCTCCAGCTTCAGGCGGGTGCGGTTCAGGGTGAGCAGTTCCTTCTTGGAGAGCAGGGCCGTGCGGGCGGGATCCGCCAGGGTGGCTTCGATCTCGCGGAACTTCTCGAGGCTCTTCTTGATGGTGGCGAAGTTGGTCAGCATGCCGCCCAGCCAGCGGTTGTTGACGTAGAAGGCGCCGCAGCGGGCGGCCTGCTCGGCGATGAGCTCCTGGGCCTGGGGCTTGGTGGCCACGAAGAGGAAGTTCTTCCCCTCGCTGGCGGCCTTGGTGAGGAAGTTGGCGGCGGTGTTCCAGAGGCGCAGGGTCTTCTGGAGGTCGATGATGTAGATGCTGTTCCTGGCCCCGAAGATGTACTTCTTCATCTTGGGGTTCCAGCGCTTGGTCTGGTGGCCGAAGTGGGCACCGGCCTCGAGGAGTTCCTTCATCTGGATGGCAGCCATGCTGGCCTCCCTGGTCAAGCGGCGCGTACGGGTGAAGGGGCGCCGCGGGTGGGATGGAAGGCGTCGGGTTGGATCCCTTCGCCCGAATCGTCCGTGGAACACGGACCGGAAAAGCAGAAGGGGGAACCGAATGGCTCCCCCTTCCAGAGAACGACTAGCGCTTGCTGAACTGGAAGCGGCGGCGGGCGGCTGCGCGGCCGGGCTTCTTGCGTTCCTTCATGCGGGGGTCGCGGGTCAGGAGGCCGGCGCCGCGCAGGAGGGACTTGAGCTGCTCGTTGTAGCTCAGCAGCGCGCGGGAGATGCCCATGCGGATGGCCGAGGCCTGGCCGGCGGGGCCGCCGCCGGTGACGCTGATGATCATGTCGAACTTGCCGTCTAGGTCGGCCAGCACCAGGGGCTGGTGGACCATCATGCGGAGCACGGCATTGGGGAAGTAGCTCTCGAGGCTGCGGCCGTTGACGGTGATCTTGCCGGTGCCGGGGCGCAGGAAGGCGCGGGCGGCCGCGCTCTTGCGGCGACCGGTTCCGTAGTTCTGGGGAATGGCCATGGGATCCTCGCCTCTTACTTCTGGATGGTCATGATCTGGGGCTGCTGGGCGGACTGGTCGTGCTCGGGGCCCGCATAGACCTTGAGCTTGCGGTACATCGCCCGGCCGAGGGGGCCCTTGGGCAGCATGCCCTTGACGGCGCTCTCGATGATGCGCTCGGGGAAGGTGGTCTTCATCACCTCGGCCCGGACTTCCTTCATGGAGCCAGGCTGGGTGGTGGTGCGGCGGTAGAACTTCTGCACGCCCTTCTTGCCCGTCAGCACCGCCTTCTCGGCGTTGATGACGATGACGTGATCGCCCGTGTCGAGGAAGGGCGTCCAGGTCGGCTTGTTCTTGCCCGACAGGACGTCCGCCACGGCGGTGCTCAGGCGGCCCACGGGAATCCCGGTGGCATCCACCAGGAACCACTGGCGCTTGAGATCATTGGCTTTCGGAAAGTACGTGCTCATGGCCTACTCCGGAATCACGGTCGCGCTGCAAACACACCACCTCGGGGGTGGCGAATCCACAGAAGGGAAAGCTTATCGTTGAGAGGCCGCAGGGTCAAGCCGGGATTTCGGCGAGCCGCCAGAGCTCCTGGGCGATGCGCATGGCGGCCAGGCCGTCCACCAGCAGCATGCCGTCGCGCACCTGCTCCTGTCGGTTGTCCTGTCCCTCGGGTCCCAGCCACTGGGCCAGGGCCTCCCGCACGATGCCGAGGTCGGCCTCGGGCCCCACGCCCAGGTCGAAGCAGCCATTGGCCATGGCCAGGTCGGACAAGATCCCGTGCTGCCGCTCGTTCTGGCCCCACACGGTGGCGGGGATCCCCATGCAGAGGGATTCCGCCAGGGTGACTCCGGCCGAGCACCAGATGGCGTCGAACCCCGGGATGCGGCGGGTGAGCTGGGGGAGGCTGTGCAGCACGGTGCAGCCCGGGAAGGGGTCCCCCTGGATCCCGTTGGGGGCGAGGAGGGTGCAGGCGCCCCGCCAGCGGTCTTCCGCCGCGAGGCGGGCGAGGGTGTCGAAGGCCTTTTGCGCCAGGTTCGGCCCGTCGCTGCCGCCGAAGGTGACGAGCAGCTTGTGGACCGCCAGGGGCTGCAGGGGCATCCGCTTCGGCCGCAGTTCCAGGGCCGTCTTGTCCACCACGATGAAGCTGGAGCCCCGCAGCACGCGGCAGCTGCCGGAGGTCGTCTCGAAGGGGCGCACCTTGCAGCCGTTCACCACCTTCACGGGATGGTCCGGCCAGCGGACGCCCTCCAGGAAGGGCTGGAAGAGCAGGTCCGCCGTCTCGTGGGCGTCCGTATCGTCCTCCATCACCGCCACCTTCAGGGGACGCAGGGCCTGGAGGAAGGCGGTGCTGGTGTCCCACTGATCCACCAGCACCGCCGCGGCCCGGGACTTGAGGTCCGCAGGCAGGGCGGCATGGAGGTCTTCGCCGAGGTACCGGGCCTCACAGGGCAGGGGTTCGTCCAGGAAGGGGTGGGTACCGCCGCCCACCCGCCGCGCCCGGGCATCGCCCGAGATGGCGATGCAGGCTTGGCCGCCATGGGCGCGCCAGGCCTCCTGGATGGCGAGGGCCCGGGCCACATGGCCCAGCCCAAGGCGCAGATCGGCGTGGACGCGGAGGATCAGCAGGGGGGACATGATCCGGTGAGTCTAACCGTGCTCGCGAGGGATGGGGAAGGGGATTCCCTGGGCACAATCTAGGGATAGGGGTGCCCCCCGGCGAAACCCGGCTGGGGATCGTCGATCGCCGGGGCCTCGGCCAGGGGCCAACCATCCCCGAAGTAGGCCTCCTTGTAGCGGACGTACCGGGCCCAGACGCTGCCCACCAGCTGGCGCTGGCCGTCGCTGAGGGGTCCCTTGACGGTGGCGGGCCAGCCCGCCACCAGGCTGTGGGGCGGGGCCTGGAAGCCTTCGCGCAGCAGGCTCCCCGCGGCCACCAGACAGCCCTCGCCGACCTCCGCCCCATCCATGATCGTGGTGCTCATGCCGATGAGGGCCCCCTTCCGGATGGTGCAGCCGTGCAGCATCACGTGGTGGGCGATGCTCACCTCTTCCTCGATGAGCAGCGGCCACTTCCCGTTGGTGACGTGCAGGCAGCAGCCGTCCTGGATGTTGGTGCGGGCGCCGATGCGGATCCAGTTCACGTCGCCCCGGACGACGCAGTTGAACCAGATGCTGACGTCGTCGCCGAGAGTCACGTCGCCCAGGATGAGGGCGCTGTCTGGCACGAACACGCGCGAACCGAGTTTGGGAACCATGCCTTGGAAGGGGCGGATCATGGACACTCCAGGCCAGGAGTCTACCCGACCGACAGCAGTCCCAGCTTCACGGCGCCCAGTCCCAGCGACCCCACCAGCAGCCAGAGCAGCAGCCCCTGCAGGAAGGGCCGGAAGCCCACGGCCTTCAGGGCCTCGCGGCTGAGGCCCGCGCCGATGAGGAAGAGGGTGAGGACCAGCACGTGGTGCGCAGCCGCGGCGACGACATGGCCCGCGGCATGCAGGGCCGGGATCCAGGTCACCAGGGCGGCCATGAGGAGGAACCCGCCGATGAACCAGGGCTTCTTCACGGGAAGGGCATCCTCGGCTTCAAGTTTGTCTCCAGCCTGGGCGGCCTTCCGGCGGCGGCTGGCCACCAGGTAGCCGAGCCCCAGGGTCATGGGCACGATCCAGAGGGCTCGCGCCAGCTTCACCGTGGTGGCCACCTCCAGGGCCCGGGGCCCGTAGGCCAGGCCGGCGCCCACCACGGAGCTGGTGTCGTGGATGGCGAGGGCCGCCCAGAGGCCGAAGGGGTCCTGGCCCAGGTGGGCCATGTGGCCGATGGGCGGAAAGACCACCAGGGCCACGGCATTGAGGAGGAACACGGTGGCCAGGGCCACGGACACCTGGTGGGGCCGGGCGCGCAGGACGGGGGCCGCCGCGGCGATGGCGCTGCCGCCGCAGATGGCGGTGCCGATGCTGATCAGCAGCCCGGCGTCGCGGTCCACCTTGAGGTAGCGGCCCAGCAGCAGCCCCAGGCCCATGACCAGGGACAGGCTGATGGCCGTGTAGCCCAGGCCGTGCAGGCCCACCCGGGCCACCGTGCCCAGGTTCATTTCCGCGCCCAGGCCCACCACCGCCAGGGGCAGGAGCCGGTGCGTCCAGGCGTGGGTCTGGGCATGCACGGGATTCCCGAAGATCAGCGCGATGGCGGCGCCCCCCAGCAGGGCCACGGCCGCGGAGGTGAAGGGGGCCAGGGCCAGGACCGCGCCCAGGATCAAAAGGGGCGTGGCCAGGGTGGAGGCGGGACGGGGGAGGGTGGCGGATTCGCTCATGGGATCGAAAGTAGGAGGGTATTATTCAAAAAAATAATCGTATTACTGGATATAGTATCAAAAATTTTGATAGGAAATTCGATGCTCCCCGACCTCGATCCCCGCCGACTGGAGACCTTCCGGGTGGTGGCCCAGGCCGGCCAGGTGTCCGCCGCCGCCCGGACCCTGAACCTCTCCCAGCCCGCCGTGACGGCCCAGATCCGCCAGCTGGAGGCCGAGGTCGGGCGGCCCCTCTTCACCCGCCACGCCTCGGGGGTGGAGCTGACGGGCGCGGGGCGGCTGCTGCTGGATTACGCCCGGCGGGTCCATCGCCTGCTGGAGGAGGCGGGG
>JARLGO010000005.1 GCA_031292655.1 Geothrix sp. | reverse complement strand
TCTTTGGCAAACTTGGTTGGCCCCGGAGGTAGCAGCTCGATATTCGTGTCGCTGGGGAGGGTTATGTACCTTTGTGCCGGTTCGGGCTGAGGCGGTGGTGGCGCGGATGGCTGGGTGACCTGCTGGGCTGTTAGCAGCGGGCAAAGGATGAGGCTGAGAATAGCTTGACTCGCCGGACGGTTCATGGAAACTCCTTGTTTGGTGCTACAAGGGCCGATGTTAGTTTTGTGGCGGACGGGGCGGAGGAGTGATTGGGGCAGTTTCGCGGGTGTAACAAGGGAGGGTTGCCGAAGCTATGCGGAAAGCTCGGCTTCGGGGCCGGTGAGGGTGGTTTCCATGGCGCGGAGGGGGGTTACGGAGGCCTCGTCGAGGAGTGTGAAGCGCATGGCAAAGATGTTTGCGGGGAGTTCGAGGGCGGTGACCGAATCGCAGACGACGCCGGCTGTTGCTTCCAGGCCGCGCTTCCAGCCGGGTTTGCCGGGGTCGCAGACGAGCAGGCTTTCCGGCGAAAGGCCGGCGGCGACCAGCATGGTGTGGCCGATGCGTTGGAACTCGGTCCAGCGGGAGGCGATGCCGATGAGGTCTTTGCCGTGTTCGGGGAGGTAGCGCTTAAGGTAGGCCTGGAGCTCGAGAGAGACGGGATGGACCTGGAGGGTGATGAGTTCGACGCCGGCGGGGAGCAGTTTGCGAACGGCGGGGGCCTTGCTGGGCAGGACGACGGGCATGGAACCGTCGAGCTTGGCAGGGGCGGCGCATTCCTCCGGGGAGCAGCCATGGATGGGCAAGGTGAGGGCCTGGGACATTTCGTGGATGACGATGCGGCGAAGTTCAGGGTCAGGCTCGATGACCAGCCAGCGGGAGGGTGGTTCGAGGGAGAGCCAGCGGCGAAGGCGGACGCGGAGCAGTGTTTCTGACGCGCCCTGCCTGCGGGCTTTGGCAACGAGTTCGCCGATGAGGTGGTCGACGGTTGTTTCCGGGGAGAGCGGGGTAGCGGGGCGGGTGGCGCGGACATAGACGCCGCTGCCATGGCGGAATTCGAGCCAGCCCTGGCGCTCGAGTTCGCGATAGGCGGCGCTGGCGGTGTTGGCGTGAATATTGAAGCGGCGGGCCATGTCACGGGTGCTGGGCAGGCGCTGGGCGGGGAGCAGCTCCTTGCACAGGATGGCGAGGATGACCTGGGTGATCAACTGCTCGCGCAGGGAGACTTCGCTGGTTCGATTGAGCCAGAGGCGCATGGGTTACCCAACCGCCAGTTCAGTGGCGGGCGAAGGCGGTTTTCTGAGGCCGTAGATGAGGATGAGTGCGATGGTCATGAGTACGATGATGCCGATGACCAGGATGCTGCCCTCGGGGCCGGCCGAACCGCCGCTCCAAAAAGGGCTGCCGCCGGGGGTGACGCTGAGGTAATGGCCGGTGGCGA
>JARLGO010000082.1 GCA_031292655.1 Geothrix sp. | reverse complement strand
TGGTGATCTAGGCTTGGATGGGATCGGCCCCCGGCTGTTCCGCGGCCTTCCGGCTGCTGGAAATGGTGAATTCGCCGAGCATCATGGGCACGGCCGCCTTCAGCATGCAGGTGAAGACCAGGGCGCCCAGGGCGAAGATGCCCGCGGCCACCGTGACCTCCGTGAAGGAGGGCCGGTAGACGTAGATCTCGCCGAGGGTGTCGGGCGTGAGGCCGGGGATGATGAGGCCCATGCCCTTCTCGATGTAGACGCTGGCGTAGATGAGCACGCAGCCGATGTTCAAGGTCGTCCAGTTCGTCCGGGTCTTGGGGATGAGGAAGAGCAGGAAGGCCACGAAGCCCGTGATGATGGAGGCCCAGGCGAAGGGCACCAGCGTGTGGTAGTGGACGCCGTTCTTCTCGATGCCAAACAGCAGGTACTGGAAATAGATCATGTGCTCGGTGCCCGAGTAGAGCTCCTTGAAGGACTCGGCCGCCGTCAGGAAGAGGTTGAAGCCCATGGTGTAGGCCATGAGTTCGGCGATCTTGAAGATGGCCGCATCGGTGATCTTCAGCCGGGTGGTCTTGCGGAGCACCTGGAGGAGGATGAGCAGGACCGCGGGGCCCGAGCAGAAGGCGGAGGCCAGGAAGCGCGGGGCGAGGATGGCCGAGTTCCAGAAGGGGCGGGCGGCCAGGCCGTTGTACAGGTAGGCCGTGACGGTGTGGATGCTGACGGCCATGGGGATGGACAGGAGCACCAGGGGGAGCACCAGGGCCTTCTTGTAGTGCCTCTCGACGTAGGCGCTGAAGAGCAGGTAGGTCACCACGAACCAGTTGAGCAGCAGGTAGAGGTTCAGCACGATCACGTCCCAGGCCAGCAGGGAGCTGGGCCAGTTGAGGCGGCCCACCAGGGGCATGATGTGCCAGAAGCGGTCCGGGCGGCCGATGTCCACCATCACGAAGCCGAGGCACATGACCAGGGCCGTGATCGCCAGCATCTCGCCCAGGATGGTGATCTCCTTGATGGGGGCCCAGTCGTAGATGTAGGCCGGGATCACCAGCATGATGGAGGCGGCGGCGACGCCCACCAGGAAGGTGAAGTTGCCGATGTAGAAGCCCCAGGAGACCTGGTCGCGCATGTTCGTGACGATCAGGCCGTTTCTCATCTGCCCCGTATAGGCGAGGGCGCCCAGGGCGATGAGCAGGAGGAGGAAGCCGATCCAGGCGTAGTAGAGGCGGCTGCCCCGGAGCATCAGCCCCGCGGTGTCCAGGATGAATCGCTTGAAGTTCTGCAGAATGGTCATGGCCTCACACCCCGTAGAAGTAGAAGAAGGTGGGTTGGGTGTTCAGGTCTTCCTTGAACTTGAAGACGCGCTTGTTCTCCAGGATCTCCCGGATCTCGCTCTTGGCATCCAGGAGGTTGCCGAACTTGCGCGAACCCGTCGGGCAGATCTCCACGCAGGCGGGATAGAGCCCCTTGCGGGTGCGCTGGATGCAGAAGGTGCACTTCTCCACCACCCCCTTGGGGCGGGGCCGGTTGCCCAGGTAGTGGGTGGCGGGGTTCACGTCGGCGGCGTCGATGTGCGGCTCGCCCCAGTTGAAGTGGCGGGCGCCGTAGGGGCAGGCGGCCATGCAGTAGCGGCAGCCGATGCACCAGTTGTAGTCCACCACCACGATGCCGTCCTTCTCCTTCCAGGTGGCGCCCACGGGGCAGACCTTCACGCAGGGCGGCTTCTTGCACTGCTGGCACTGCACCGGCATGTAGAAGTGGCTTTCCTGGGGCACCTCGTCGGGGTTGTAGTACTGCTCGGCGTGCTGGATGTCGACGCCGTCCTCCTTGTCCATCTGGAGCACGCGGATCCACTGGATCTGGGGATCCCGCGACTGGTTGTTCTCCTTCACGCAGGCGTGGACGCAGCGGCGGCAGCCGATGCAGCGGCTGAGGTCCAGGGCGTAGCCGAAGATCACGCCGGGCATGGGGGGCTCGTTCCCCACCTTGACGGCCTTGTGGTACTTCTCCTCGTACTCGCGCTCCAGGCGGGCGATGATGGTCTGCAGCTCGTCCTTGGAGAGCTCCCGGAAGTTGTGCTGGAGGAACTCCTCCTTGCTGAGCTTCCCGCAGCCGGTGAGGGCCATGGCCACGGTGGCGACCGCCGTGCCCAGGAACTCGCGGCGGCTGCCGCAGGCACCGGGTTCGTCAGCCCCGGTCAGGGGTTGGATGGGCTTCATGTCCGTCATTGGGCACCCCTTTTCGTCAGCTTGAGGTTCTCGGGCCGGGTGGGCGGTGGCATGGGTTTCAAGGGCTTGAAATGGGGCGAGTGCGGATTGTGGCAGTGGACGCAAAGCAGGTACTGCTTGGCGCCGTTCCAGCTCCCCGTGCGCTTGCCGTGGATCCCGATCCGCCAGTCCCGCAGCTTGTCGCCATGGCACTGGCCGCAGAGCAGGTAGGAAGCGGTGAACTCGACCGGCTCCCCGCCGGCCAGGTGCAGGCGGTCCCGGTTCTGGGCGTCGTGGCAGTCCAGGCACCAGCGGTTCGGCCCGTGGTGGAGGATCTCCTGGATCTCGGCGTGCATGCCCAGCTCCCGGGGTTTAGTGTTCACCTTCATCTGCTTCCCGTCGTGGCAGGACGTGCAGGGGAAGATCCCCTCCGAGAAGGGCGGCTTCGGCACCTGGATGCCTTCCGGGGTGCTGGATCCGCCCTTCTTCTCGGGCAGGCTCGCGAAGGCGGGCGCCGTCAGAAGAAGCAGGACCAGGCCCGCGAATCGGATCGCACGTGTGTTCATGGGTGGACCTCCGGCTTGAGTGGATTGTGTGCTTGACCCTGATCCCGGAGGGCGGAGCCCTTCAGCAGCCGCGGCGCGAGCATGAGCGTGACGCCATAGCAGATGAACCCGAGGAAGAGGGTCAGGGGCCGTCCCACGGCCACGTCTTCGAAGAGGAATTTCAGGGCAGTGACGATCAGCAGGGGATAGACCAGCCAGCGCAGGTCCAGGACCGGGGACCGCCGGCCGCACCAGGCCAGCAGGATGGCCAGGGCGGAGAGCACCCCCGTGCGAACGGCGGCGAGGAGGCCTGGATCCGCGGACCCCGAGGAGGCGGCGGCGTAGCCGACCTGGATGGCCAGGGCCCCGATGCCCGCTGCGGCCCCGGCCCCCAGGAACAGGATCAGGGGATGGACGTTGGCCGGAATGGGACCGGAGGACCGGCGCAGGCTGGCGAGGGCCACCGCGACCGACAGGAAGACCAGGCTGAGGAGGCCGGACAGGGGCAGGAACGTGGCCGCGCCCTGGGGGGCCAGGAAGGCCCGGAAGGACCAGGTCACGAGGCCGCTCGCCAGGGCCGAGGCCAGGAGGTAGAGGCTGCCCTGGAGGAGGAACACGGGCCGCTGCACCCGCAGGCCGGCCCGCATCGCCCCCAATCCCAGGAGGCCGCAGAGGGGGGAGAAGAGGGCCAGGGGCAGCGCCAGGGGGCCACCCATCAGCAGCAAGCCGAGTCCCAGGAAGAGGAAGAAGCGGAAGCTCGACCGGTTCTCGTCCCGGTCCTCCCGGAAGGAGCGGGCGGCGGCATAGCTGCCGAGGCCCGCCAGCGAGCAGCCCGCGCCAAGCAGGCCCGCGCCGGATCCCGAGGCCAGGGCCACGCGGAGGGCGCCCCCGTAGCCCAGGAGCAGGACCAGCCCGGTCTGGACGATCTCGAAGGTCGTCACCGGGCCGCGCTGCCGAAGCAGGCGCAGGGCGAAGCTGCCGAGGTAGAGGAGGACCAGGGCCGTCCCGAACAGCATGGTCCGGCCCGGCGTGATGCCGCGATAGGCCTCGGGGATCCCCCCGGGCCAGACCGCCAGCGAGGTGAGGACGAAGACGCCCAGATCGGCCGCCAGCGCCGGGGGCCAGCGGAGGCCCGGCCACCGGCGCCCTCGAGTGAGCCAGAGGGCCGCGATTCCGAGGACGAGGAACCCGGCCAGGAAGGGCTCGACGGAGCGCCGCGAGGACATCAGGGCCAGCCCCGAACCCAGCGATGCGAAGGTGGCCAGCCAGATGATGGGCTGGAGGTCCCGCCGCCAGGCCACGGCGCCATGCAGGCCGGTGGCGGCCAGGAGGAGGGCGGCGGCCAGGGGCGGCGTGAGGATGCCGAAGCGGGCCGTGGATTCCACGATCAGGGGATAGACGATCAGGATGGAGGCCAGGGCATGGAAGCTGGCGTCCAGCGGGTGCCTGGCGCGATCGGCGAGCAGGGCCCAGGTGAGGGCGTAGGCCAGACCCAGCGCCACGCCCCAGCCGTGGGGGAGGGTGCCGGTGTCCACCAGGGACCGGATGAACGTGGCCCCCCCCAGGATCAGGCAGGTCCGGCCCAGGAGGCCCAGGATGCGCACGGGATTGGGCAGGTCGGCGGGGGGGACCGTAGCCGGCGAAAGCGCCGCTTCCGGGGAGACCTTCGGTTCCGGAAGGGCCGATTCCAGGAGGGAGACCCGGGTCTCCAGACGGGCCACCGTTTCCGCCAGGGCGGCGAGGCGTGCCTCCAGGGCCCCCGGCAGGGCATCCGCCGGAGTGCGCTGGGGAGGGAAGACCTCGGCCGTGGACATCGAGAAAGCCTCGAAATGAGGTGGATTCGACAGGGGATGCAAGAGGAGTGTGGTGCCCTATGCCACGCCTTCAAGGTGGGGGCGTCAAGGAAATTAAACGCATTCCAAGTGGTTCATAATGAAAACAATGAATGGTGTTAGGACAGAAACAGGTGTGACATCCATAACCACACCTGGGGGTCCTGTGAGAAAACCGTTGGACCCCTGGACCCGATGGCCCCGATCCCGCCGAGGGACATGTGCCAGGCGTCACAGCTCCGATGGGGCTTCTGTCAGACTGCAGGGCAGGAGGGCCCCCATGACCAGCCGCCACCCGCGCCATGGTTTCCTGTTCGCCTGCCTGCTCGCCCTCTCCGTGTGTCTCGGCGCCCAGGACACCACGGTGGTGCTGCTGCGCCACGCGGAACGGCAGTCCCTCCTGGACGGCAATTCCCTCCT
>JARLGO010000425.1 GCA_031292655.1 Geothrix sp. | reverse complement strand
GGCCTACGTCCAAAGCGAGGTGAAGCCCCCCTGGTACGTGGACCTGCTGAACATCGACCTCGGCCTGGACGACCTCGCCAAGGCCGAGGGTCGCATCGCGCGCTTCCTCGAGGCCTTCCGGAAGGACGGGACGCGCATCACGGAGAACCTGGATTTCTGAGAAAGGGCCCACTCCTGGACCCTGAGCCGGCCTTCGGGCCGGCTTTTTGGTTCACTGGTTGGGGTAGGCAAAAAGGCCCCTCGAGGCCCGGCCCAAGACCTCAGCGCGGATTGTCCATGCTCAAGTGATCATTGGCTTAGCCGAGGAATGGGGATCTGGGCCCCGGGGATCCCATGGGTCGTTCAGTTTTGCGAACCCCCGCACCGATCCGCGATGATACGGTTCCAGAATGTGATGTGCAGAAGCAGGCTGTTCTGCGCAGAGGAATGCCATCCCCCAGGTACCAGGTTTGAGGCCGTTCGTGAGCACCCGTTCGATCGCCACTTCACCTCCTCTGCCCCCCTGGCTGGCGGGGCTGCTGCTGGCATTCGTGCCCTGGGCGGTCTGCATCTGGACGGGTTCGGCGTTACGCACGCGGCTCCTCGGCGTGGTTGAAGTCGGGTTCCTGCTCGTGCTCCTCGGGTTCTGTGTCTGGAACCTGTGGCAAGCCACCCGGCGGATCGAACTCCCCATGGAATTCCGGGGGGCCCTGCGCTGGATCGCGGCAGGGTTCATGGCCATGCTGCTGGGCGCGCTCTATGTGCTGGTTCACGACGTGCTCCTGCGCAGCACCAGGGAGGTGTTCTCGCTGGGGCTGGCGGATCTCCTGTTCATGGGCGCCTATCCCCTGATCATCGCCGGACAGCTCCTCCTGCCCCGGGGCGGGCGGAGGGCCGCAAGCCCCTGGCGGGTGGCGGCGGATAGCGCGATTTTCATCTGCGGCGTGGGCGTGCCGTTGTGGGTGTTCGCGTTCAGGCCCGCCTTGAGCCACCTGGGCGGAATGGCCACCTTCGTGAGCCTCGCCTTCGCCTTGCTGGCCTTCGCCGGGATCGTCACGACGAATTTCGCGCTCCTGCGCTGTGTCCCCCTGCCGAGCCGCCGGGCCTTCAACCTGCTGATCCTCGGCATCGCCACCTCCTGGGTCGCCGATCTGGTCTTCACGCTCGCGGTGACGGCGCGAATGCAGATCCCGAACAGCGGCCACGCGGCCAACCTCCTCAATGCCATGAGCCTGCTGATGGTCCTGACAGGCGCCTGGTGGATCCGGAGGGACTCCCGCACCGCCCGCCCCCTTCCGCCCGCGGCCTTCAGCCCCATCCCCATGGTGACGATCCTGGTGATGACCGTCTGGCTGGCGGGCTACCTCCACCTCCACGTCTTCCAGGTCAGCAAGGAGACCCTGGGGAACATCCTCCTCGGCGTGATCGTGCTCCTGTTCGTGCTCCTCTTGCGGGAGGGGCTCGCGGCCCGGGAGAGCCTGCGGCAGGCCACCGAGGCCGCCAGGATGGCCATGAAGGCCCGCTTCGAGGCGCTGGTGGAGCATTCCACGGACCTCATCATGATCGTGGACAGGACCGGCCGGCTGATGTCCGCGAGTCCGGCCGTCGTCAGGTATTTCGGGGCTCCCGAAGCGGCCTTGCAGGGCATTCCCCTGGTGGGGTTCATCCATCCCAGTGACCTCGAGGCTTGGGACCACTTTCTGGCCGAACTCCTGAACCGGTCGGAGTTCAGGACGACCCAGCAGTGGCGCATGAGGGACCTGAGCGGGGAGTGGCGGGCCTTCGACATTTCGGGGAGCAACCTCCTGGAGACTCCGGAGGTGGAAGGGCTGGTCCTGAATGCCCGGGACATCACCGACCGGCACACCCTGGAGGAGCAGCAGTACAAGGCCGTGAAGATGGAGGCCCTGGGCCGGCTGGCGGGCGTCATTGCCCACGACTTCAACAACCTGCTCAGTGCCATCCTCGGCAACATCGAGCTGGCGGAAATGAACCCTTCGGATGCGCGAAAGCTGAGTGACCGGCTGGCCCGCATCCGAGGCGCGGCCACCCACGGGGCCAACCTCACGGACCGCCTGGCCTCCTTCACGAGGCGGGGGTCGAGCGTGCAGACCACCCTCGGGGCCAAGCAGATCCTGGAGGCCGTCCTGCCCCTCGCCAAGGGGCTCCTGGGAGAGCAGATCGAGCTGGTGGTGCAGGAGGAGCCCGGCGCGGGGTGCTTCCGGGCCAACCGGGACGACATCGAGCAGGTGCTCGTATCCCTCCTGAACAATGCCCGCGATGCCATGCCGGAGGGCGGGCGGATCACGGTCGCGTTCCGGAACGCGGAGACCCTGGATTCCGATCAGACCCTCTACCTCGCGCCGGCCTCGGCGCCCTACCTGCTGGTGGAGGTCACGGATACCGGGGCGGGAATGGACGAGGTCGTTCTCTCCCACCTGTTCGAGCCGTTCTTCACCACCAAGGGGAGCACCAAGGCCACGGGCCTCGGCCTGACCGGGGTCTATGGCATCGTGAAAGCCTGCAGCGGGGGCATTGGCATCCGGTCCTCGCCCGGAGAGGGGACCACCATGCGGCTGTGGTTCCCCCGGGTGGTTTCCACCGCCGAGGCATCGCCCAGGCCCCCTTCCATCACGTCCATCCATGGCTCCGAGACCCTGCTGCTGGTCGAGGACGAGGCCATGCTGCGCGACGCCCTCCAGGAGATCCTCGAGTCCCTCGGCTACACCGTCCATGTGGCCGGGGACGCCCAGCAGGCCCGGACCTTCCTGGCGGATTTCCAAGGCAAGCTGGACCTGCTCGTGACCGACGTGATCATGCCGGGCGACAGCGGCCCCAAGTTGGCCGCGGAGCTGGTCAAGACCAGGGCGGACCTGCGGGTGATCTACATCTCAGGCTACACGGCCGACGAGCTGGTGTCCCACGGCCTCGCGCATCCCGGCGCCCTCCTCCTGGAGAAGCCCTTCACGCGCGAACAGATCGGACGGCGCATCCGGGAGGTCCTGGCGTGATGGCGGGATGATGCTCACGCTTTCCGCAGTTCCACGGCGAAGGCGTTGAGGGCCCGGTAGTAGGGATCGATGCTGGGGATGAAGTGGCGCTCGCCGGCGGCGTGGGGGCCGATGCCGGTCTGGCCCCAGACCACGGCCTGGCCGCCGGGGGCGAAGCGCGCCGAGGTGCCGGCGCCCTTGCGGCCGATGCGCACCTCGCCGCCCGCGGCCGTGATGCCCGCCAGCAGCGCCTTGAGGTAGCGGTTCTCCGGATCGCAGGCCACGCCGGGCTCCCAGGCGGAGGGCAGGAATTCCAGCTGCAGCTCTGCGGCCAGGGCCTCGATCTCGGCGCGCATCGTCGAGACATCGTCCTGGGGGATGGGGCGGATCTCCACGCCCAGGGAGCCGCGGTCCGGCGTGATGTTGAAGATGCCGGGCGTGCCCACCTGGATGTAGGCGAACTTCGCCTGGGACTGCCAGCCGTCGGCGGCCTTCAAGGTGAGGTGCTTGGCGAACAGCTCGCGCAGGGCCTCGCGGGCGCTGAGCAGGCGCTCGGTGAGGTCGGGCCCGCCGGCCAGGCCGCTGTGGCCGCGGGTGCCGTGGGCCACCAGCTCGAAGCGCAGCACGCCGCGGTTTTGCGTGCACACCTCGCCCCAGAGCTCCGTGCCCTTCTCGCCGGTGCGCTCCCCGGCGACGAAGAAGGCGGGCTCGTAGTTCCACTCGTCCTTCAGCTGCTTCAGGATGTGCGGCGTGCCCATGGGCTCCAGCTCGCCGTTCTCCTCGTTGCCGATCAGGAGCAGGTTCACGGGGGGGTAGGGCGCCCCCTTCTTGAGAGTGTCCTTCATCCACACGAGGTAGGTGGACACCACGGTCTTCATGTCGGCGGCGCCGCGGCCCCAGAGGTAGTCGCCCTCGACCTTGGGCTCGAACTGGCTGTCGTCGGGCTCGGGCTCCACCACGTCGAAGTGGCCGCAGAGCATGGCCGGAGCCTTCTCGCCGCCGGGGAAGTGGGCCAGCACGGCGGGGAAGGGGCCCTGGTCGAAGGTGAGCACGGGCACGCCGTGGTTGCGGAGGTAGTCATGGACGAAGGTGGCGGCCCGGTGGACCTCGGTGACGCGCTCCTCGGGGCAGGCGGTGACGCTGGGGATGCGCACCAGGCGCTGGGACAGGGCCACGACCTCGGAGGCCTTGTCCGGATAGTCCAGGTCCACCAGCGCCTCGGGCCGGGGCTGGAAGCGCACGGGGGCCTGGGGATCCAGGTGCACCTCGTCCCGGGCGTGCTCCACGAAGTCCTGGAGCTTGCTCTCCTCGGCCCCCAGATCGGCGAGGTGGGCCGTGATGGTCTCCACGTCCTGGCGCACCTGGACGGTCCGGGCCTCGGCCAGGCCCACCAGGAGATCGGGCGGCACGATGTCGGAGCTGCCGAGCTGGGCCTTCAGGGCCTGCCGGATGCGCTCCGCGGTGCTGGGGGCGCCGGCCGCCAGGTCGCGCAGGGGCTGGAGGTCGTCCCACATGCCCAGGGCCTCGGCCATGGGCCGCATCTGCTTAAGGGTCCAGTCCAGGAAGGCGCTCAGGGCGATGGGCTTGGCGGTGAGGGGATTCTCGATGACGCCCCGCAGGCCCTCCCGGGCGGCCAGGTCCTCGTTGCGCCGGGCGCGCTTGATGTCCTCGGCGTCGTAGCGGAAGCCCCGGGCGAAGTCGGCATCCGCGTAGAAGCGGAGCAGCAGGAGGTGCTTCAAGGTGAGGTTGGCGACGTCCAGGGCCAGGTCGTGGCCGGGGTCGTCCGTGCGCACTTCCACGCGGGCCATGGGCAGGTCGATGCGGGCGAAGAGGTTCTGGCGCTCGATCTGGGCGGCCATGTCCTCCACGTTGCGGGTCTCGCCGGCGGCAAAGAGGCCCCGGGCGTAGATGTCGTGCAGCTGGTCGCTGGTGACCTGGATGAGGCGCTCCACCGGCTCCGCCTGGGAGCGGGCGCGCACGGGGATCCAGTTGTTGTTGCCGAAGCGTACGCCGCTGCGCACCAGGTCGTAGGACAGGCGGAGGTAGTCGGCATGGCTGCGGTTCAGGTCCGGCACGTCCAGGGCCGGCGGGTTCGGGAAGGTGAGGTTGCGCACGGATTCGTAGGGCGTGAGGCGGACGACGGGCTTGCCGTCCTCCTCCGAGGCCTGCAGGGGCGTGCTGGCGCTGGTGGCGATGAAGAGGGCCGCGAAGGCGCGCATGAGGCGCGTGCCGGTGATGTAGACCTGGTTCTTGTAGTCGTCCAGGTGGGTGTCGCCGCGCTGGGCGGCGGGCAGGTGCATGAAGTCCCAGGCCAGCATGGGCTCGGGCAGGCTCAGGTTGGAGTGGGTGCCTGCGGTGGCCAGCTCGGTGCCGTACATGTCCACGCAGCGCTGGAGGTAGCGGCGCTTGGCCAGATGCCAGGACTCCGGCACGCAATCGGGGCCGATCTTGGGCAGCACGAGCAGGTTGCCGTGCCAGTAGTGGAGCGGCTCCCCGAAGCTGCGCCCGGCCTTGGCCAGGGCGTTGATGAGGGCCGC
>JARLGO010000424.1 GCA_031292655.1 Geothrix sp. | reverse complement strand
ATCTCCTGGCACCACGGCCGCCGCGAGCGGCTGCTGGGCCGCACCATCGTCGATCTGCGCCCGGGGGATCCGCCCATGCTCATCCTCGATGACGGCACCGAGCTGGCCATCGATCCGGATCCCGTGCCGTCCTGGGAACACGGCGGGATCTAGCAGCCACCCCCGTGTCAGGCCTTGCGCAGGGACACCGCGGTGACCTTGTACTCAGGCGTCCCGGTGGTGGCGTCGCGCCCCGGCCCCGTGGCCCGGTTCACATAGGCCTCCACGGCCTGGAAGGTGGCGAAGGGTTCTCCCGGCCGCACCCGCTCCGTCAGCTGGGCGCGGAGGGTGAAGGCCCCATGGCGGCTCCGCACCTGGACCGCGTCGCCCTCCTCCACCTCCAGTCCGGCGGCATCCCCGGGATGAAGCTCCAGACGGTCATCCGGGTAGAGATCCCGGTTGCGGGTCCGGCCGGTCATGGTGGCCGCGTTGAAGTGGAAGAGGCCCCGCCCCGTGTTCAACAGGAAGGGATACTCCGCGTCCACGGCCTCTTGGCTGGGGATCCAGGTCAGGGGCCTGAAGGCCGCCCTTCCGCCGGGGAAGCGCCCTTGATGCAGCACGGACGTCCCCGGGTGGTCCTCCGACGGGCAGGGCCACTGGATCCCGCCCTCCCGGTCCAGCCGCCCATGGCTGATGCCCGCGATGGCGGGCCAGGTGCGGCGGGCCTCGTCCCACACCGAGGCCGACTCCTTGAACCGGAAATGAGCCCCGGCCCCGAGCCGCTCCGCGAGCCCGCAGAGGATCTCCAGATCCGTCCGGCTCGACCCCTTCGGCGGCAGGACCTCGCGGACCCGCTGGACCCGGCGCTCGCCGTTCATGTAGGTGCCCTCCTTCTCGAAGGGGCCCGCGGCCGGCAGGAAGACCGTCCCGAAGGCCTTGGCGGTCTCGGTCAGGAAGAGGTCCACCACGATGAGGTCGTCCAGCCCGTGGAGGTCCTCCGCGGTCGTTTCCGCGTCGGGATGGCTCATCAGGGGGTCGTAGCCGATGACCACCAGGGCCTTCAGGTGGCCCTCCCCCGCGGCATCCACCATGCCCAGGGCCGTGAGCCCCGGTTCAGCGGGCAGGTCCGCACCCCAGACCGCTTCGTGGATGGCCCTGGCCTCGGCCAGCTTCTGGTAGCCGGTGAGGCGCGAGGGTTCGCAGCCCATCTGGGCGCTGCCCTGCACGTTGTTTTGACCCCGCAGGGGATTCACCCCCGCACCGGGCAGGCCCACGTTGCCCGTGAGCAGGGCCAGGGCCGCCAGGGCCGAGACGCCATCCGTGCCTTGGATGTGCTCGGTGACGCCCAGGCCATGCAGGCACATGGCGGGCTTGACGGTGGCGTAGCGGACCGCGGCCCGGCGGATGTCCTCCGCCGAAACGCCGCAGATTTCCGCTGCGGATTCCGGCGTCCAGGCGCGGGCGGAAGCGGCGAAGGCGTCGAGCCCCTCCGTGCGCGCCGCCAGGAAGGCCCTGTCCACCAGGCCCTGGTCCAGGATCACGGCGGCCATGGCCAAGAGCAGGGGGAGGTTGGTCCCGGGACGGGGGGCGAGGTGGACCTCCGCCAGGGCGGCGAGCTCCGTCCGGCGGGGATCGATCACGATGAGCGGGACTCCGGCGCGGGCCCGCTGGCGGATTCTGGCACCGACGATGGGGTGGTTCTCGGTGGGATTGGCCCCCACCACCAGCAGCAATCCGGCGCGTTCCACGTCGCCGAAGCTGTTCGTGGCGGCGCCGGTGCCGAAGATCTGCCCGAGGCCCGCGGCGCTGGGCGCGTGGCAGACGCGGGCGCAGCAGTCCACGTTGTGGGTGCGCAGGGCGAGCCGCGCGAACTTCTGGGCCAGGTAGTTCTCCTCGTTGGTCACCCGGCTGGAGGCCAGGACACCGGCTTTCCCCTCGGCCCGGCGGAGGGCTGAGGCCGCGGCGTCCAGCGCCTCGTCCCAGGACACCTCCCGCCAGAGGCCCTCGTGCCGGATCATGGGGGTGGTGATGCGATCCGGCGCGTCCGTGAACCCGAAGGCGTAGCGGCCCTTCACGCAGAGGTGGCCATGGTTCACGGGCGCGTCCGGGGCGGGCCGGATTTCCGTGATGCGCCCCCCCTTCACGCCCACGTCCATCTCGCAGCCCGTGCCGCAGTAGGGGCAGGTGGTGCGCACCCAGCGGTCCGGCAGGCCATGGGCCAGGCGGGACACGTCCTCGATGGCCCCGGTGGGGCAGGTGTCGGCGCAGGCCCCGCAGCTCACGCAGCCGCTCTCCAGCAACCCCGCCGCCATCTGCGGCACGGGCCTCAGGCCCGCGCCGCGGTCCGCGAAGGTCCAGACGTCCTGCCCCTGCACTTCCGCGCAGATGCGGACACAACGCCCACAGGCCACGCACCAGGAGAGGTCCACGTCGAGGTAGGGATGGGCCGGGTGCTTCAGCTCGGGCCTCCGAGAGCCGCCGGGTTCCACGCCGTAGGTGTCCAGCAGGGCCCGGAAGGGCTTGCCCTCCAGGCGCGCCGGATCCCCCGCGGGCACGTGCGAGGCGTACCACTCCACCAGGGTCCGGCGGTAGGCTTCCAGCGCCGGCGAATGGGTCTCCACCTCCATGCCCTCCCGCACTTCGGTGGCGCAGGCGCAGAGCGGCCTCGGCTCGCCCTGGACCTCCACCTCGCACAGGCGGCAGGTGGAGGCGGGCTTCAGCCGCGGCTCCGAGCAGAGGGTGGGAATCCGGATGCCCAGGTCCCCGCACAGCGCAAGCAGGGTCGTGCCCTTTTCGGCGGTGACGTCGCGGCCATTCACCCGCAGGCGGAGGGTACCAGTCACGGGCATTTCTCCAGGAAGAGGCGCGTCGAGCAGTATGATCCGGCCCGACCGGAGTTCAAGCCTCCAGCTGCTCCCACTTCACGCCAAAGTGATCGAGGATGCCCTGGCGTTCCGCCCGCTCCTGGTCGGCGATGCTGGTGTAGGGATGGCGGAACACCACCCTCCGCACGCCGCGGCGCACCAGGGCGCGGCAGCAGGTGAGGCAGGGTTCATGGGTGACATAGGCCGCGGCCACGGCGCCGTCGCAAAACCCCAGGGCATTCTCCTCCGCATGGCTGGTGTGCAGGCAGCGCTGGCCCGGCTTGCAGGTCTCGGGCGTGCAGTGGGCCATGCCGGGCAGGGCCCCGTTGAAGCCCGCCGCCGCGATGCCGCCGTCCGCGCGCAGCAGCACCGCGCCCACCTGGAGGCGGCAGCAGGTGCCGAGCCGGCTCAGCTCCAGCGCCATGTTCATGAACACTTCGTCCTTGAGCTGGGCACGGGACATGGAGACCTCGGATGTCCCTCCATCATCGCAAGAACGCGGGGGATGACGCTAGAATGAGTGCTGATGCCAGTGGTCCCGTAGCTCAGCGGATAGAGCGACCGCCTCCTAAGCGGTAGGTCGTGGGTTCAATTCCCGCCGGGACCACCAGCTTCGT
>JARLGO010000081.1 GCA_031292655.1 Geothrix sp. | reverse complement strand
CTCAGCCTGTGGGATGTGCCGACGGAGACCATCGACCGTCTGGAGAAGACGGGCGAGGTCCAGAAGGCCCTCTCCCTGCGCAGCCCCATCTCGGGCGTCGTGACGGTCAAGAACGTGGTGGAAGGCGCCCGCCTCACGCCGACGGACGTCCCCTTCGAGATCACGGACCTCTCTCGCGTCTGGGTGCAGGTGGATATCTACGAGGCGGAGCTTGGCCTTGCCCGGGTGGGCACGCCCGCCGAACTGACCGTGCAGTCCGCCCCTGGTAAGACCTTCAAGGGGCGGGTGGCCTTCGTGGATCCGGTCATGGATCCCAAGACCCGCACCGCCAAGGCCCGCCTGGAGTTCCCGAATCCGAAGGGCGAGCTGAAACCCGAGATGTTCGGGGAGGTCCTGCTCCGGGGCCAGGGGCGGAAGGGCATCCTCGTCCCCCTCGACGCAGTCTTGGATGCCGGCACCAGCAAAGTGGCCTTCGTGGCGCTGGGGGAGGGCAAGTTCGAGCCCCGGGAGGTCACCACCGGCACCACGGTGGGAGAAAAAGTGGAGATCCGCTCCGGGCTGAAGGCCGGCGAGGACGTCGTCGTCCGCGCCAGCTTCCTGGTGGACTCCGAGTCCCGGTTGAAGGCCGCTCTGGCGCACCTGAGCCAGAAGCATTGAATCGAGGGATGCCATGAATCCATTGCTAAAGAATTCAATAAGCAGAGGAGGGCGGAGGCGCGGAGGAGAGCTGAGAAAAACAAAAAATTCTTCCTCCGCTTCCCTCAGCTTCTCTGCTTTCCCCCGCTTTAAAAATCCAGTTTCAGCATCGATGATCCTGGCCGATCGGGTGGACCCTTTCGCTCGGATGTCATGGGGGAGAACGGCATGAGCGCGCACGTCGGCTACGACCCAGAACGCCCCACCTTTCTCCAACGCATCATCCGCTTCTCGGCGGACAACCGCTGGCTGGTGATGGCCGCCTCTGTGGTGCTGATTGCCATGTCCTTCTGGACCATGCGCAACATCCCCCTGGATGCCCTGCCGGATCTCAGTGATACCCAGGTGATCGTCTATACCAAGTGGGACCGGAGCCCCGACATCGTCGAGGACCAGGTGACCTACCCCATCGTCACGGCCCTGCTCGGGGCCCCCAAGGTGAAAGCGGTGCGGGCCCTTTCCGACTTCGGGTTCTCCTACGTCTATGTGATCTACGAGGACGGTACGGACATATACTGGGCCCGGTCCCGGACCCTGGAATACCTCAGCAAGATCACGTCCAGCCTGCCTCCGGGCGTGGCGCCCGTCATCGGCCCGGACGCCACCTCCGTGGGCTGGGTCTACCAGTACGCCCTGGTGGACCACAGCGGGAAGCACAGTACCGATGAATTGAGGTCCCTGCAGGACTGGTTCCTCCGCTATTCCATCCAGAGCACCCCGGGCGTAGCGGAAGTCGCCACCGTAGGCGGCCAGGCCCGGCAGTTCCAGGTGCAGCTCGACCCCAACAAGATGGCGGCCTACAAGATCCCCATCGAAGCCGCCATCGGCGCCGTCAAGTCGGCCAACTCGGAAGTGGGCGGGCGTCTCGTGGAGTACAGCGGGCGGGAGTACATGGTCCGGGGCCGGGGCTACGTGAAGACCACCCATGATCTCGAGCAGGCGGTGCTCAAGGCCGAGAACGGCACGCCCGTGCGCCTTGGCGATGTCGCCACGGTGACGCTGGGCCCCGAGATGCGCCGGGGCCTCGCGGACCTGGACGGCCACGGGGACGTGGTGGGCGGCATCGTGGTCATGCGCCAGGGCGAGAACGCCCTGAACGTGATCGAGCTGGTGAAGGCGAAAATCAACGAGCTGAAGCAGGGGCTGCCGGAGGGCGTGGAGGTGGTCACCGTCTACGACCGCTCCGAGCTGATCCACAACGCCATCGAGACCGTGAAGCACAAGCTCATCGAAGAGATGATCGTGGTTTCCCTCATCATCCTCATCTTCCTGTGGCACATCCCCTCGGCCATCGTGCCCATCATCACGATCCCCGTGAGCGTGGCACTGGCCTTCATCCCGATGTACGCCATCGGCCAGAACGCGAACCTCATGAGCCTCGCCGGCATCGCCATCTCCATCGGCGTGCTGGTGGACGGGGCCATCGTGGAGGTGGAGAACGCCTACAAGAAGATCGAGAAATGGATAGAGGCCGGCAAGCCAGGCAGTTTCCACCAGGTCCGCCTCGAGGCCTTGATGGAAGTCGGGCCCTCCGTCTTCTTCTCCCTGCTGGTGGTGGCGGTGAGCTTCCTGCCCATCTTCACCCTGCTGGATCAGGAAGGGCGGCTCTTCCGGCCCCTGGCCTTCTCCAAGAACTTCGCCATGGGCATTGCCGCCTTCCTGGCCCTGACCCTGGACCCGGCCCTGCGCATGCTGTTCGCGCGGGTGGAGCCGTTCACCTTCAAGCCCAGGTGGCTGGCCTGGACCGCCACCCAGGTCGTCGTGGGAAAGTACTACGCGGAGGAGAAACATCCCATCAGCGTCTTCCTCCACCGGATCTACGAGCGGCCCTGCCGCTTCGTGGTGAAGCACGCCAAGGCGACCATTCTGGCGGCCTTGCTGCTGGTGGTCGCCACCATCCCCGCCTTCGTCTCCCTGGGCAGCGAGTTCATGCCTCCGCTCAACGAGGGGACCCTGCTCTACATGCCGTCCACCCTCCCCGGCATCAGCCAGACGGAGGCCCAGCGCATCCTCCAGGTGCAGGACCGGCTGATCCACAGCGTGCCCGAGGTGGAACGGGTCTTCGGCAAGGCGGGACGGGCCGATACCTCCCTCGACCCGGCCCCTTTTTCCATGATGGAGACGGTGATCGTCCTGAAACCCGAGGGCCAGTGGCGCGAGAAGCCCCGCTGGTTCAGCTCCTGGGCGCCGGACTTCCTGAAGGCCATCCTGCGCCCGGTGTGGCGGGACCGGATCACCCAGGAGGAGATCGTCGCCGAGCTGGACCGGGTGGTGAGGCTCCCCGCCATCCCCAACGCCTGGACCATGCCCATCAAGGCCCGGCTGGACATGCTCAGCACCGGCATCCGCACCCCCGTGGGCCTCAAAATCGGCGGCGCGGACCTGGAGACCATCCAGAAGGTCGCCGTCGAAGCCGAGCGCGTCCTGCAGGGCGTGCCGGGCACCCGCAGCGCCTTTGCCGAACGCACGGCCCAGGGCTACTTCCTGGACTTCGACCTCAAGCGGGAACAGCTGGCCCGGTATGGACTCAGCGTGGAGCAGGCCAACATGCTGATCATGACGGCCATCGGCGGCGACAACCAGAGCACGGTCTACGACGGCCGGGCCCGCTATCCCGTGAACGTGCGCTATGCCCGGGACTACCGGGAGAGCCCCGAGGCCCTGAAGCGGGTGCTCATCCCCGCGCCCAATGGCGCCCTGATCCCCATGGAGGAGATCGCGGATCTGAAGTGGGCCACGGGCCCGGCCATGATCCGCGACGAGAACGGCCAGATGAACGGCTACGTGCTGGTGGACTTCGACACCTCGAAGATCGACGTGGGCACCTACGTCCAGCACGCCAAGGCCACCATCGAGAAGGAGCTCAAGCTGCCCGCCGGCTACACCCTCACCTGGTCGGGCCAGTACGAAAACATGATCCGCGTGAAGGAGCGGCTGAAGATCATCCTGCCCATCACGCTGGTGCTGATCTTCGGTCTCCTCTACGCCAACACCCGATCGGCCTTCAAGGCTTCCATCGTCATGCTGGCGGTGCCCTTCAGCGCCATCGGCGCCTTCTGGCTGCTCTGGGCCCTGGGCTACAACATGAGCATCGCCGTCTGGGTGGGCCTCATCGCCCTCATGGGCCTGGACGCGGAAACCGGGGTCTTCATGCTGCTCTTCCTGGACCTCAGCCATGATGAGGCCCAAAGGGAAGGGCGGTTGAATACGGAAGACGACCTCGTGGAGGCCATCATCCACGGGGCCGTGAAGCGGGTGCGTCCCAAGGCCATGACGGTCTTTGCGGCCTTCATGGGCCTGCTCCCCATCATGTGGAGCACCGGCACCGGCGCCGATGTCATGAAGCGCATCGCGGCCCCCATGGTCGGCGGCCTCGCCACCAGCTTCCTGCTCGAACTGCTGGTCTACCCCTCCATCTACTACCTCTGGAAGAGACGTTCTCTTCCTCTCACTGCTCAGGCTCCTGTCGAAGCCTGAGTCAACCCCTTTAAAGGAGCCACCATGCTCGCCCCCCTGCTTGCCCT
>JARLGO010000423.1 GCA_031292655.1 Geothrix sp. | reverse complement strand
TGCTCTCGGGCGGTTTCATAGCCGGCATCGGCGTGGCGGAAGACCCCGGTGGCGGGGTCGTTCCAGAGTACCCGCGCCAGGCAGCGGTCGGCCCGCTCGGTGCCATCGGCCACGATGACCACCCCCGCATGCTGGCTGTAGCCCATGCCCACGCCCCCGCCATGGTGGATGCTGACCCAGGAGGCGCCTCCGGCCACGCTGGTCATGGCGTTGAGGAAGGCCCAGTCGGACACAGCGTCTGATCCGTCCTTCATGGCCTCGGTCTCGCGGTTGGGGCTGGCCACGCTGCCGCTGTCCAGGTGGTCGCGGCCGATGACGATGGGGGCCTTCAGCTTGCCGGTCCGCACCAGCTCGTTGAACTTCAGGCCCGCCAGGTGGCGCTCGCCGGCACCGATCCAGCAGATGCGGGCGGGCAGACCCTGGAAGGCGATCTTCTCCTTCGCGGCCTTCAGCCAGCGGACCAGGCCTTCGTTGTCGGGGAACAGCTCCATCATGGCGGCATCGGTAACGGCGATGTCCTCGGGATCCCCGGACAGGGCCACCCAGCGGAAGGGGCCGATGCCCTTGCAGAACAGGGGCCGGATGAAGGCGGGCACGAAGCCCGGGAAGGCGAAGGCGTTCGGACAGCCGGCGCGCTGGGCCTGGGCGCGGATGTTGTTGCCGTAATCGAAGGTCACGGCGCCCCGGCGCTGGAACTCGATCATGGCCTCCACATGGGTCCGCATGGAGGCGAGGGCGAGCTGCACGTAGGCCTCGGGCTGGTCCGCGCGCATGCGGGCGGCCTGATCGAGGGACAGCCCCGCGGGGATGTAGCCGTTGTACTCGTCGTGGGCCGAGGTCTGGTCCGTGACGAGCTGGGGGCCATAGCCGCGCTTCAGGATCTCGGGCAGGACCTCCGCGGCGTTGCCCAGGAGGCCGATGCTGCGGGCCTCCCTGGCGTCCACGTACTGGCGCACCAGGGCCAGGGCCGTGTCCAGGTTGTCGGTCCACTCATCCAGGTAGCGGGTGTCGATGCGCTTTTGAATGCGGCTGGGATCCACCTCGACGCAAAGGGCCACGCCGCCGTTCAGGGTGACGGCCAGGGGCTGGGCGCCGCCCATGCCTCCCAATCCCGCCGTGAGGGTCCAGGTGCCCGCCAGGGTGCCGTGGAAGTGCTGTCGGGCCGCCTCGGCGAAGGTCTCGTAGGTGCCCTGCACGATGCCCTGGGAGCCGATGTAGATCCAGCTGCCGGCGGTCATCTGGCCGTACATCATGAGCCCCTTCTGGTCGAGCTCGCGGAAGACCTCCCAGGTGGCCCACTTGGGCACCAGGTTGGAATTGGCGAGGAGCACGCGGGGCGCGTCGGGATGGGTCTTCACCACGCCCACGGGCTTGCCGCTCTGCACCAGCAGGGTCTCGTCATCGCCCAGGTGCTTCAGCTCCTTCACGATGGCGTGGAAGCAGTCCCAGTTGCGGGCGGCCTTGCCCAGGCCGCCGTAGACCACCAGGTCCTCAGGCCGTTCGGCCACCTCCGGGTCGAGGTTGTTCATGAGCATGCGCAGGGCCGCCTCCTGCACCCAGCCCCTGCAGTGCAGGTGGGTGCCGCGGGGCGCGGTGATGACGGGGACTTCCGAGGCGGTGGTCATGGGGAACTCCGGTGGAACGCACCAGTTTCCCACGGTCCCCCAAGGGGACGGTCAACGGCTTCTGAGGATGCGGAGGGCCGCTTCCAGCTCGGCCCTCATGACGGCCGGGCTGGAGGCCTGGTGGATGCTGCCGTGGCCGGGCAGCACCCAGGTGAAATCGAAGGCCAGCAGCTTTTCCAGACTGTCAAGCTGCTGGGTCCAGGAGTGCCAGTTGTAGGTGCGGGAGGCGGAAAGGCGGCCCTGGTCCGGGTTCCACCACAGGTGGTCGCCGGTGAAGAGGAAGTCCCGGTAGAGCAGGCAGACGCTGCCCGCCGTGTGGCCCGGAGTGGGGATCAGCAGCAGATCCTCGGCCAGGGGGATGGGGGCCTCGCCCTCCACCAGTCGTTCCATGTCTGGGTGGCCATCCCGGCGATGCATGACCCGCTCACAGCCGAAGCGCGCCCGGTAGGCGGCATGGTCCGCCACGTCGTCCCGGTGGCTGAGCACCAGCAGGGCCACGCCGCCCAGGGCCTCCAGGTTCTTCATGAGCGGCTCCGCCGCCCGGGGCGAATCCACGAGGACGTTGCCGCCGGGACGCCGGATCAGGTAGCTCCAGGCGCCGAAGCTCTTCTCGCTGGTGTAGCCGCAGAAGAAGACACCGTCCGCCAGGGGGTGGGGGAAGGCCCGGGAAGCCGTGGGGATGTCGACCCTGTCGTCGGTGCCGATGGAACCCACCGGACAGGCCACCAGGGCCATGGAGGCTTTCAGCAGGGTTGCCGCGTCCCCGGGTTGGGTGTGGACCCGAGCGTGATCGCCGCCATCCTCGAAGGTATCCGGGGCGAACTGGTAGCAGGTGCCGCAATCGATGCACGTCCGGTCCACGAAGAAGGGCCCCGGGAGATTGTCCGGATGAGCGTCCCTGCGGTGGGCCATGGACCCTCCTCATGCACCATCTATGATGCCGGGACGGCGCCTAGCGGTGGTCGATGAGGTCCTTGGCCTCGAAGCGGACCTTCGGGGCGCTGGCGTACTTGTCGTCCGCCGCCCGGTAGCCCAGGGGGCAGGCGGCCACGGTGGCGTAGCCCGAGCCGTTCAGGCCCAGGATCTCGTCGTACTTGGCGGGTTCGATGCCTTCAAAGGGGCAGGCGTCAATGCCGAGCAGCGCCGCGGAGGTGAGCAGGTTGCCCATGACGATGTAGGTCTGGCGGGCCGCCCATTCCTGGATGACGGCGTGGCGGGGGCCGCTGACGAGGTCGCCCACCATGAAACCCCGGTAGCCGGCGAGGCTTTCGACGCTGGCGCCGCGCACCTCGGCGATGCGGGCGACGAAGCGGTCCACGTCCGCCTCGCTGATGTCCTGCTTGGCCGCGAACACCACGAGATGGCTGCAATCCTCCACCTGGGACTGGTTCCAGGAGGCCGGACGCAGCTTGGCCTTGAGGGCCGGATCCTTGACCACGATGAATTTCCAGGGCTGCAGCCCGTAGCTGGAGGGGGTGAGGATGAGGGCTTCCTCGAGCACGGCCCAGTCCGCCGCGGGGATCTTCTTGAGGGGGTCGAACTTCTTGGTGGCGTAGCGCCAGTTCAGCTGCTTGAGCAGGCCTTCGCCAGAGATGGTGCTCATGGGTTCCTCACGGTAAGAGAGATGAAGTCGGGGTCAGAGGTACTGCTGGATGCGGGTCCGGAGCTGGTCGATGGGCAGGGAGCCGATGATGTTGTCGATGGGCTGCCCATCCTTGAAGATGACCAGGGTGGGCATGCTGAGAACGTCGTACTGTTCCGAGAGCGGCGTGAAGTCGTCCACGTTCAATTTGGTGAAGACGACCTTGCCCTTGAGCTCCGCGGCGAGGGCTTCGGTGATGGGGGCCAGCTCTCGGCAAGGGGCGCACCAGGGGGCCCAGAAATCCACCACGGTGAGGCCATGGGCCACGGCCGCGGCGAAGGTCTTGTCGGTCAGAGGCTGGATGAGGTCGGACATGCCTGGACTCCTGGTTCTGCCCCCAGATTAGCGGATCAGGCCGGATTCTCGCTCATCACAATCCCTCGTCGTGGATGATGTCGAGGTCAGGAAACCCGGGCCCAGCGGGCCGTGGCAGCGGCGATGCGCTGGCCGAGGCGCTCGGCGCTCTTCCGGTCGGCCGCGTTGGGCTCGACCTCCGGAGCGACCTGGCCGGCCTGGGCCATGAGGCCCGTGAAGCTGCCCAGACGGTTGATTCCCTCCTCGTTGTAGGGCATTTCCGCATTGCCGACCCAGACCATGCCGTGCTGCATGGCGAAGATCATCAGTGACTGGAGGGTGTTCAGCTTGTCGCCGCTGGGGCTGCCGCTGATGGTGAAGCCGGCGGCCAGCTTGTCCTTCCATTTCTGCTCGAGCCAGGGCTTGGAACTGGCGTCCATGAAGGTCTTGAAGGGGCCGCTGACGTTGCCCATGTAGGTGGGGCTGCCGAAGACGATGGCGTCCGCGGCTTCCAGATCCGCCCAGTGGGCATCGATCGCTTCGACCGGGACGAGCTGCGCCTGGGTGCCGGGCACGGATTCCGCCCCGACCTTCACGTGGTCGGCCACTACCTTGGTGTGGCCGAACCCGCTGTGGAACACGATGGAAATCCGGCTCATCCTGCCTCCTCATCGGGCGCTTGCAATCGATCGGCCCGTGACCCAGACTTTAGGTGCTTACGATCGAAAAGAAAGTAGGCACTATTTTGGAAGGTAGGCACCCGATGGTTCGCAAGGCATGCTCCCTCGCCCCCAACGTCCTCAGCGCCCAGTGCCCCACCCGCCAGGCCCTGGACCTCATCGCCGACAAGTGGACCACCCTGCTGATCTACCTGCTGTCCCGCGGGAAGCAGCGCTATGGGGACCTGCACCGGCAGGTGGGCGGCATCAGCCAGAAGATGCTCACCCAGACCCTGCGCAAGCTGGAGCGGGACGGTCTCGTCACCCGCCACATCTACCCCGAGGT
>JARLGO010000422.1 GCA_031292655.1 Geothrix sp. | reverse complement strand
CGTGCCCGTCTGGGTGAAGCTGGCCTGCGCCACGGCCATGGGCTTCGGCACCATGTCCGGCGGCTGGAAGATCATCCGCACCATGGGATCCAAGATCGTCAAGCTGCGGCCCATCCACGGCTTCGCCGCCGAGACCGCCGCGGCCATCGTGCTGTTCACCACGGCCCACCTGGGCATCCCGGTGAGCACCACCCACGTCATCTCGGGGGCCATCATGGGTGTGGGGGCCAGCATGAACGTCTCCGCCGTGCGGTGGGGCGTGGCCGGGAACATCCTCGTGGCCTGGGTCCTGACCATTCCCATCAGCGCCCTGCTGGCGGCAGGCTTCCTCAAGCTCGTCACGCCCTTCTTCTGATGAAATAGTCCAGAGATGTGACGGCCTGGACATCTCCTCGTCACAACCGGACCCGAGACTTGCTATCCCTGCTTCGCGGATGCCCGTCACCGCTTGGTCTCACCCTTTTTCCGGGAAGTTGGCCGAGCCGCCACGACCCCGTCATCACCGCGGCCCACCCTGGTTCCAGGGAGGTACGACCATGACGATCGCAACCCTCACGCCCCACCCGGAAGGCGCCCGCTACACCGTGCGGTCCCTGAGCAGCGCGGACTACGTCCATCTCCGCCGCCTCGAAGCGGAGATCTGGTCCGGGGACGGCGCCGGCGAGCTCTGCCCCCACTACCTGCGCCTCTGCACGGAGCTCTACCGCGACTGGTGTTTCCTCGCGCTGGACGGGGACCGGCCCGTGGGCTACGTGCTCAACTTCGTGCAGGGTGCCACGGTCTACTGCGCCACCCTCGCCGTGCATCCCGAGTACCAGAAGGGCCGAGTGAACTACCTGCTCATTCGGGCCATGGTCTCCAAGCTGCTCCATGAGAACGTGGACGAGTGCCGCTTCCTGGTGGAGCCAGGCAACACCGATGCCCGCAGCGTCCACAACGCCCTGGGCGCCCGGGTGATCGAAGAGGTCCAGGATTTCTACGCCCCCGGCGATACGCGCCTCTGGTCCGCCATCACCCGCGAGGACCTCGAGCGGGTCCGGGCCCGCTACACCCGCCTCAAGCTGGTGAGCTAGTGCGGCCTCCGCGAAACTGGTTCAGCCCAATTCCAGCCGGTGCACTGATGAGTTGGACCGGCGTCCTCTGGCCCACCGCCGCCCTCCTGCCCCGCCTGGCGACGGGCGCCGGGCCGCAACCGGGCCTGCACCGCTGGGCCCGGCGCCTGCTGCCCGCCCTGGGGGTGGACCTGAACATCGAGGGCCATCCGCGACCGGACATCCCCCTCTGGGTGGCCAACCACCTCAGCTGGGTGGACCCGCTGGTCCTGATGAGCCTCCGCCCCATGGGCACCATCGCCAAGGGCGAGGTGGCCAGCTACCCGCTGATCGGCCGCTGGGCGAAGAGATCGGGCATCCATTTCGTGGACCGGGAGGATGCCACCAGCCGGGCCGCGGCCCTGGCCAGCTTCACGACTTCCCTCCAGGGGGGCCGGGACATGCTGCTGTTTCCCGAGGGCACCACGACCCGGGGGGACCGGCTGGCGGCCTTCTATGAGGGCGGCCTGCAGGCGGCCTTCCACCTGGGCCTGCCGGCCCAGCCCCTGCGGATCGCCAGCCCCTCCCCGCACTACCCCTGGACCGGCGACGAGACCCTGCTGCCGCACCTCCAGACCCTCTTTGCCACCCGCACCACCGTGACCCTGGCCGCCGAGGAACCGCTGTATCCCTCGGATTTCTGCGATGCCACGGAATGGATCGCCGCCTTCCGGGCGGCCCTCGCACCCCGGAGTTCCCATGTCCGCTGAAGTCCTCATGCAGGGTCTGCGCACGGGGCTCACGCCCTTCCTGGGCCTGCCCCTCTGCACCGATCCCCGCCCCGCCCCGGGCGTGGTGCTGGGCGTCCCCTGCGATGCCGGTGTCATCAACCGGCCCGGCGCCCGCCTGGGTCCCTGGGCCCTGCGGGCCGCTTCCATGGGGATCGGATCCCATCCCATGCCCGACCGGCTCCGGGAAGGCCGCCCGGCCCTGGGCCCCGCCGCCGCCCAGGGTTGGCTGGACGGCGGGAACATCCCGACCCTGCCCTTTTCCTTGGCCGAGGCCCTGGAGACTGTGCAGGCCACCGTGGGCGCCTGGACCCTGAACGGCTGCCGCACCCTCCTGCTCGGGGGGGACCATTCCCTCACCCTGGGCGCCCTGCGCGCCCTGGCCCACCGGCACGGGCCCCTGGGCCTCCTGCATGTGGATGCCCACCCGGATGCCGCCAGCGGCGCCGCCTGGGGCACGGACCTCCATCACGGGACCTGGCTCCGGCAGGCCATCGAGGAGGGCCTCGTGGATCCGGATCGCCTGATGCAGGCGGGCCTGCGGGCCCCACGCTTCGATGATGAGGAGCTGGCCTTCCTGCAGGCGGTCGGCGCGCGCCTGTGGACGCCGGCGGATCTGCGCGATCCCCTGCTGGCCCTGCGCTTGAAGGAGGACCTCGCCGCGGTGGGGGAGGGACCGGCCTACCTCAGCGTGGACCTGGATGCCCTCGACCCCATCCTGGTGCCCGCGGTGGCCGAACCCGTCCCTGGTGGCCTCAGCCTGGCCGAGACCCTCCGCCTGATCCACGCCGCCCGGCTGTGGCCCGAGCCCTGGGTGGGGGCCGACCTCATGGAGCTGGCCCCCACCCTCGAGGGCGCCGAGGCCAGCGCCCGTATCGCCGTCCACCTCGCCCTCCACCTGCTGGCCTGAGGTTCCCATGACGCCCATCGACGCCTTCCGCACCCACATGGGACCCCTCACCTGGGACGACCTCGTCACGGGCTACGACTTCGGGTTTCTCACCTCACTGGAGATCCAGCTCGCCGCCCCCGGGGACGGTCCCGCCACCCAGAGACTGCGGGCCCTGGAAGGCCTGACCCTCCGGTCCTTCGAAGCCCACCTGTGGGCCGCCTGCGCTGAAGCCATGGGCAAGACGCCCCGGCCGGGCAGCTCCCGCTGGTCCCAGGCCCAGGACCGCTGGCGGGAGGCCTTGCTGCGCGAGGCCCTCGCCACCGACCGCACCGCCGCCCAGCTGGCCTGCAGCGTGGAGCGCCTCTACGAACAGGTGGGTTGCCCGGACGACATGCTGGGCATGCTGAAGCCCTCCCAGGGCTGGTCGGGCCTTCCCGCCACCCTGGATCCCGCCGCCGTGCAGCGCTTCCTGGATCGAGT
>JARLGO010000421.1 GCA_031292655.1 Geothrix sp. | reverse complement strand
TCCACGTAGGAGGCCTTCTTCATCACCTTGTTGCCCTGGGCGGGGTTCAGTTCCTTGTACTCGATCCAGCCGCTCCCCTTTTCCTTCACCAGCTTGGTCCAGTCCTGGATCCAGGGCTTGCCGTCGGGGTCCTTGGAGGCCCAGCGGTTCACGCCCACCAGTTCCCGCCGGACGCCGTGGGCCAGCACCTTGCCCTCCGTGTCGTAGACGAAGATGTAGAGGTCGCTGTTCTGCCCCTTGGTGAAGTGGAACTGCCCCTTGGGACCGGAGACCTCCTCCAGGAAGGCCGCCTTGGGGTTCTTCTTCGCGAAAGCCACCGCCTGCTTCACGAAGGCCTTGGCCTGATCCCGGGTCTGGGCCGCCAGCGGAAACGCGACCAGGGCCACCAGGGCCAGGGCTTCCCATGTTCTACGCATCATTCCCTCCTCAATAGACCATAAGATGGTCATCTTTTAGATCGGCTTGGGTGAATCCAGACTTGAATTTCCCGGCGGCCGGTAAATTAGGGCCGCCACAATTCATTACCGTTTCAAGGTTCGCCGAAGAACTGGCAGTCTGGCATGCCTCGTTTGACCGGGAGTGGTACCCATGAATCGCAAAGGATTGGCCCTGAAGTTCTTCCTGCCCGTGACCCTGTCCCTGGCGGTGCTTCTCGGGCTCGTCATCTGGGGGGTCAGCGCCTACCAGACCGCCCAGGCCGAAAAGGCCTTCGAGGAAAACCTCACGACCCTGGCGGTCTCCTCGCGATCCATGCTGCACGCCGATGCCGAGGAATACTGCAAGACGCACGGCATGACCTTCCATCAGATCATGAAGGATGATCACCCCAGGGATCCCGCCGTGCTGGCCTTTCAGCGGGAGAGCTGGAACCAGTTCGAGGGCAACCCGGCCCTGGATCATCGCGTGGGCCGCTGGACCGACGCCAAGGGGGAGCCGCTCATCTACGTCCTCAGTCCGGGGCGGCTGAAGGAGATCTGCATCAACTGCCACAAGTCCTATGGAATCGATGCACTCCAGGACCGGAAGGAGGGCGACCTGGTGGCCGCCTTCGGCGTTTCCATGTCCACGGCCGAGCTCTACCGGACCCAGCGGAACATCCGGCTCATCGCCATCGCGGCGGGCCTGGGCCTGCTGGCGCTCATCAGCGCCATCATGACCCGCCGGGTGACCTCCTCCATCCTCAAGCCGCTGGAGCGCCTCTCCGGCGCCATCGGGCGGGTGGCCACGGGGGACATGACCGTGAAGGCCCCCGTGGAAAGTGAGGATGAGATCGGGCAGCTGGCCCAGACCTTCAACGGCATGGTGGCGGACCTCAACCAGGCCCTGGGCAGCATGGGGCGGGCCTCCGAGCAGGTGGCGTCCGGCAGCACGGAACTGTCCGCCAGCGCGGAGCAGATGGCCCGGACGGTCCAGGAGACGGCCCGGGTGGGCGAGGAGCTCCGCCAGGCCGGGCGCCAGGTGCTGGAAGCGCTGCGCCAGCTGGATGCCAACGTGGAATCCATGGCGGACCACACGCGCCAGACGGGGGTCAAGACCGATGCGGCCGTCCAGGACACGGACCGGGGGGCCGAGACGGGCCGGGGCACGTCCCACGGCATGCAGGCCATCCAGGAGGCCACCGCCCGCATCGTCCAGGCCGTGAAGGTGATCCAGGGCCTCGCCCGGCAGACCAACCTGCTGTCCCTGAACGCGGCCATCGAGGCCGCCAAGGCCGGGGCCCAGGGCAAGGGGTTCGCCGTGGTGGCCGAGGAGGTCCGCATCCTGGCCGAGCGGAGCGGGCAGAGCGCCAAGGAAATCGAGGAGACGATCCATGCGATGCAGGATGCGGTGACCGAGGGGGCCTCCAGCGTGGACGTGACCCTCCACCACCTCGAGGCCATCCGGGATCGGATCTCCCAGGTGTCGGGCAGCATCCACGAGATCGGCACCCTCAGCCTGGGCCAGGCCGAGACCAGCCGGGAAGTGGGCCGCCTCATGGACCAGACCGCCTCCCAGCTGGATCAGAACGCCACCGCCACCCACCAGCTGGCGGCCACGGTCCATGAGGTCGCGAAAACCTCCGACGAGTTGTCCCGGGTGGCCGAGGCCCTCAAGGAGACGGTGCAGCGGTTCAAGCTGCGATAATCCTGGGGTCGCCGATGCCCGGCGGCCCCAGGATGACCCATGCCCACGCCCAACGGCGGTTTCCGGTACCAGGAGCAGATCGCGACCTCGGCGTCCGGACGGGGGGTCCTGGCCCATCTCATGATCCGGTATCCCCTGGCTTCGCAGCCCGAATGGCTGAGCCGCATCGACTCGGGCCAGGTGTTCCTGGAGGACCGGCCGGCCCGGAGGGACGACATCCTTCGGGCCGGGCAGCGACTGGTCTGGGCCCGCCCCCCCTGGATCGAGCCTGAGGCGCCCCTCGCCACCGCCATTCTCTACGAAGACGGGGACCTGCTGGCCGTGGCCAAACCCAGCGGCCTGCCCACCCTGCCCGGGGGCGGCGAATTCCTGGACCACACGCTCCTGGCCCTGGTCCGGCGGAGGCACCCCGAAGCCAGCCCCATGCACCGGCTGGGCCGCGGCACCTCGGGCCTCGTGCTCTTCGCGCCCACGGCCAGGGCCCGGAAGCCGCTCCAAGCCGCCTTCCAGGGAGACGGGACACGCAAGGTCTACCGCACCCTCTGCAGCGGTCACCCCGAGGCCGCGACCTTCGACATCACGGCCCCCATCGGAGAAGTGCCCTACGCCCCCCTGGGACGGCTCCATGCGGCCCTGGTCGGGGGACGCCCTTCAAAGAGCCGCGTGACGGTGCTGGAACGCCGCGAAGACGCCTCCCTCCTGGAGGTGGAGATCGCCACGGGCCGTCCCCACCAGATCCGCATCCACCTGGCCTGGGCGGGGCATCCGCTGGTGGGGGACCCGCTCTACGGGCCCGGGGGCGTACCCCGGCCGGGCACCCGCGCCCTGCCCGGCGATCCGGGCTACCGGCTGCACGCCCACCGGCTGGAGCTGGCCCATCCCCGCACGGGCGAATGGCTCACCCTCGCCTGCCAGCCGCCGCCACCCCTGAGGTGCTCCCTTTGAGCGGGAGCTCCCGTCAGTTGTGGACGCCCGGCGCTTCGCGGCCCATGCGCTCCACGTATTCGAGGTAGGAGCCCCCGAACACCACGGGGCCTTCATGCTCCTCGCCCCCCAGTTCCAGCACGCGGTTGGCCAGGCCGCGCAGGAAGGTGCGGTCGTGGGACACGAAGAGCATGGTGCCCTCGAAGTCCTTCAGGGCCTCGATGAGCATCTCCTTGGTGGCCAGGTCCAGGTGGTTGGTGGGCTCGTCCAGCACCAGGAAGTTCGGGGGGTTGAAGAGCATCCGGGCCATGACCAGC
>JARLGO010000420.1 GCA_031292655.1 Geothrix sp. | reverse complement strand
GGACTAGCACTACTGTGTCATAAAACTTGACGAGTCGGATTCCCCGCCTATGCTCTAAGGTGGGGCTATCTATGAGCGAATCCATCGAAAGCCGGGCGCGGTTTGATGCCTACGCGGATCAGCTGGTGAAGGCGGTCGGCCATTCCGATCGACGCGGTCCTCTGACCCTCTACTGCCAGGGCCTGATCCTTCCAGGGGACAGGAAAAGCATCGAGCCTATGGCTGCGAGACTGGATCCAAACCATGTCCAAGCGAGACACCAGTCCCTTCATCACCTCGTTGCCCAAGCTGGATGGAGCGATGAAGCCCTTCTCCGCGTGGTTCGGGCCTATGCCCGTGAGGCCATGGAGATCCAGGGACCTTTGGAGGCATGGATCGTTGACGACACCGCCTTTCCGAAAAAAGGGACCCATTCGGTCGGGGTCGGTCATCAGTATTGCGGCCCATTCGGAAAGACAGCCAATTGCCAAAATGTGGTCAGCTTGTCCATGGCTTCCCGTTGGGCCAGTGTGCCGGTGGGGTTTCGCTTATACCTTCCGGAAGCATGGGCAAATGACCCAGAGCGACGCGCTGCGGCAGGCGTCCCGGAGGAAGTGGCGTTCATGCACAAGTGGCAAATTGCCCTGGCACTGATTGATGGCCAGAGGCAGGACCAGGTTCCAGACCTCCCAGTGCTTGCAGATGCGGGCTATGGGGATTGCGGGGCGTTTCGGGAGGCGCTGACCGAGCGCCACCTCACCTATGCCGTGGGAATCGCGAAAACGGCCTTGGTGTGGGCCAATGGCAATGCTCCTTTACCTGCGAGAGGGCACGTAGGTGCGGGTCGTCCAGGTCGAAACCTCCGCCGGGATGCCGGGCATCAACCGACCCCAGTGAAGGCTCTGGCAGAGGGCTTGCCGAAAAGCGCCTGGATGCGAGTTGCCTGGGGAGAAGGCACGCGCGGCCTCATGGAATCACGCTTCGTTGCCCTGCGCGTCCATTCTGCGAGGAGGGGCTATGAGCATGCAGAATTACGCCCCGAGGAATGGCTCCTCATCGAGTGGCCAGAGAACGAATCTGAACCCACAAAATACTGGCTCTCAACTTTGCCCGGCACCACCCCAATCGCCCAGCTTGTCAGAACAACCAAACTCCGTTGGAGAATTGAACGCGACTACCAGGAAATGAAGGATGAACTCGGATTGGATCACTACGAAGGCCGCGGGTGGAGGGGACTTCACCACCACTTGAGTCTATGCGCCGCCACCTACGCCTTCATCGTGGCGGAACGCAGCCGCCTTTCCCCCCCTACGGTCCAATCCATCTTTGGCTTCGTCCATGCACCCCCAGGAACCACCCCCCTTCCCAGAGGACATGGGCCCGTTTCGGCCTGAACGCCATTCACCTCTCTCGATTACGACGCTGCGCCGGCGCCTGGAACGCATTCTGGTGCGTTCTCTCTCCTGCTGTCCAACGTGCGGGAGAGGCCAATGTGCTTGATTTATGACACAGTAGTGCTAGGGCCTGTCGGCAAACCCAGGGCCCTCAGGGCCAGAATGATGAGCCCGGTAGGTGGGGCATATTTTTTCTTTATCCTTTTCATCCTTTTCATCGCCTTCATCCCCGTTGGCGGCGGGGGGGGGGGGGGGGGGGGGGGGGGGGGGGGGGGGGGGGGGGGGGGGGGGGGGGGGGGGGGGGGGGGGGGGGGGGGGGGGGGGGGGGGGGGGGGGGGGGGGGGGGGGGGGGGGGGGGGGGGGGGGGGGGGGGG
>JARLGO010000080.1 GCA_031292655.1 Geothrix sp. | reverse complement strand
TGTTCTCCGGCGTCGCCATCTCGGCCCGGTACCTCTTGGCGAATGTGGCCCACTGGGCGGGGGTCCTGGCCTCTTGGGCGAGCTTCACCGTCTGAGGGCTGGGGGCCAGGTTGGGCAGCCACACGTCGTACCAGTCCTGGGTGGCGTACTCGGCCTTGGGCACGCCGCGCGGTGGGCGGCGCACGGTCCCGATGCGCGTGCCCTCCCCGGCCACGCGGGGGCTGCCCAGCCTGAGGACGCGCATGACCATGAGTCGCTCCTTTCGAGGAGGCCCGGCATTCAGGGCGGATCGGTCCAGCCTGGGGAGGGGTGCCGAGCGACCGAGGATGCCGTGGCAGAAAAGAGGATGCCAGAAAATACAGGCAGGGATGGAATCGAGCCGGCGATCCGGCAGAAATTCAAAGGCAGGAATTGGCCGTCAAGGGATCTAATGTAGATAAGTTTTCAGAATTGCCGATATCCGATCCAGGACACCCCTTCCCATGGAGCGAATCCGATGAGCGAAAATGCGCCCCTGAAACCCTCGCTGGAGCTGGCCGAGTACGCCCTGGAAACGCCCTTGAACTGCCACCATTGCCAGAAGGTGATCACCTGCATTCATGTGGTTCGCCTCCTTCGAGCCAAGGTCAACTTCGTTTCCACCCTCCCCCGGCGGGGCCATGTCATCGTCTGCCCGGAGTGCAGAAGGATCCTTTCGGCGGATCTGGGGGGAATGACCTGAGAATCGCGTTTCGGCGGCCCACCCGGTGGCGGCCAGATCGGCCGGATCCAGAAAGCGGAGGGCGGCTTCCCCCCCGGAGGTAGCTACACCCGCTTTAGCGCCGTGACTTCGATTTCAATCTTCATGCGGGGGTCCGCCAGGCCGGCGGAGATCATCATCGCCGCCGGGCGCACGTCCCCGAAGTAGCGGCGGAGGACCGGCCAGCACGCCTCGAATTCCCCGCCGTTCGGCAGGACGTAGGTGACTCGAACCACATCCCTGAGGCTGGAGCCGGCCTGGACAAGGACGGCTTCGATGTTCTTCAGGCACTGCTCGGTCTGCTCGAGGATGTCCCCCGAGATGGACATCGTGCGATAGTCGAAGCCCGTGGTGCCCGAGACGAAGACCCAATCCCCGGCGACCACCGCCCGCGAGTATCCGATCTTTTCTTCAAAGACCGAGCCTGAACTGATGAGTTTCCTGGTCATGGAATTCCTCGGGAACGGCGGGGTCAGGGCGCGGACTTTCTTGGGCAGGTGGAGATTCCCAGCAGCGTGTAGAGAGGGCAGAGTCCGGATGCGCCCGTCAGGATTGGGATGATCCCGATCCAGCCCCAGGGCGTCTTTGGCCCGAGGAAAACCAGGCTGATGAGGGCGAGGCCGACCAGAACGCGAAGGACGCGTTCGGCCGGATGCTCCGTGACAACTAGGAAATCCTTCATGTGACCTCCCTTGTGACCTGGTGCGCCGAGCTGAACGAAGCCGGATCCCGCTGATTCGTCCTGAAGGATAGTCAAAATCCTTCCCCTGGCTAGGGTTGGACGCCGAGTTCGGCGATCCGGCTTAGGATTTGTGGACAGGCTGGAAGAACCCGGTCGGGTTTGCAAACGCCTCCGACACCTGGTCCGACCATTCCGGGTTTTTGAAGGAGATGCCAACGACGGCATGGGTGGATTCCTCGAACTGGGGATCGGGCCAGGCCGAGTTGATGGAGAACCACAGAGCCTCGGCCAGGGGTACATCGTTCTGCCAGGTGGTCATGTTCCAGGGACCGGAGGGGTGCAGGACGAGGTCCTCCTGGTCAATGAGGTTGTGGACGCGCTCGGAATCCAGCCCCCAGCAGCAGATGTAAACGCAGCCAGCCTGCATCAGGTCCGCGGCGAGAGTCTTGATCTCCTCGTCCGTGGCCTCAGTCCCATCCATGGCCAGACATGCGATGAAGTGTCCGTTGATTTCCCTGAAGGTGTCTGGGGGAATTTTGAAGTGCCGAAGATACAAGGCATAAAGATCGCGGGAGCCGAATTCGGAGTGTCCGAGTTTATGGGCAGTGGACATGGGCCTCCTTAATGGAGGAAGTTAACGGGGAAGCGGATCCGCCGGCACCAGGGCCCATCGCGAAGCCGGGAGTGCGGACAAGAGGGAGAACTCAGGGTCAGGCAAGCCAGGGCGGGTCGAACGGGGAATCAGGCGGCGATGAACTGGGGACGGGATGGCGGTCACTGGTCACCGATCCGGCAGGCTGCGTGCGAAGAGGTTGAGCAGGAAGGCGATCGGAATGATCGAGACCGCCAGAGGCGCGATCAAAAACACCGGCGCCCAGAGGCTGGTGGGCCGAGGCGCCCGGTCCTGGTAGATCCAGGCGAAGAGCATGAGCAGGAGGCCCGCTCCAAGGAACAACTTTCCGCCGAAAGCGTTAAGTGCGTACCAATTGTCTTGAGAAACGAAAGCCTTCTGCATCCTGATCCCATAGGCTGGGTTCATCGGGACTTTCCTGAGGATGAGGGGCAGAGAGAAAATCACGCAGCCC
>JARLGO010000419.1 GCA_031292655.1 Geothrix sp. | reverse complement strand
GCCTCGCTGGATCAGGTGCTGGCCAGTGTGGACGCCGTGCAGATCGCCGCGCCCACGGGATACCACCATGCCCTCGGCATCCAGGCCCTCCGGGCCGGCAGGCATGTGCTGATGGAAAAGCCCCTCGCCGCCACCCTGGACGAAGGCGTGGCCCTGCTGAAGGCCCTGGCCGAGGCCCGTGCCGTGAAGCCCGGCATCGTGGCCCAGGTCGGCCATCTCGAACGCTTCAACCCCGCCGTCACCGCCCTCCGCGCCCGGGGGTTCAAGCCCCGCTTCCTCGAGGCCGTGCGCGTCTCGCCCTTCCCCGCCCGCAGCCTGGAAGTGGACGTGGTGATGGACGTGATGATCCACGACCTCGACCTGCTGCGGGCCCTGGTGGGCCGCCCGGTGATCGAGGTGGAGGCCGTGGGCGTCCCCGTGCTGACACCCTATGCGGACCTGGTGAATGCGCGCCTGAAGTTCGAGGGCGGCGCCTTCGCCACCGTCACGGCCAGCCGCGTGGCCCGCAAGAAGGAGCGCACCCTCCGGGCCTTCGGCGACAAGGAATACGCCAGCCTGGATTTCGCGGCCCAGAAGCTGGAGCTGCTGCGTCTCGTCATGGGTCCCGAGGGTCCCGAGGTGCGACCCGAGACCGCCGACATCGAGGAAGGCGAGCCCCTGCGCCTGGAGATCGAGGCCTTCCACGCCGCCTGCCTGGGCCGCAGCCAGGAGGGCGTCACCTGGGACGAGGGCCAGGAAGCCATGGGCGTGGCCGACCAGGTGCAGAAGGCCGTCGCCAGGAGCCTGGCTGAGATGAGCAGGGCGTGAGCCGGTTCTACGACCTCGCCTCCCTCGCCAAGCCCCTGGTGACGGCCCCCCTGGCGCTGGCCTTCCTGGAGCTGGATGCGGACCGCCGCTGGGCCCTGGGGTTTCACGATCGCGAGGCGCCCCTCACGGTGCGCCAGCTGCTGTCGCACGGCTCCGGACTGCCCCCCTGGCGGCCCTTCACGGGGGAACCCGTGCCCAGGCAGCTGCGCCGGCCCGTGCCGGAGCACCCGCTGCTCCGTGATGCCGCACCGGGCCTCGCCACCTACTCGGACCTGAACTACCGGCTCCTGGCCGACCTGCTGGAGGGGGAAACGGGCGTCCCCTTCGCGAAGCTGGGGGGGGCTTCCGGCCTCGGCCCAGCCCCCTGGCCGAACCCACCCGTCGGGGTCCCCGATGGCCCCGATGCCCGGGCCTGGACCCTGGCCACGGAGAGGCCCCTGCCGGGCCGGGATGAGCGCCTGCCCCACGACTGCAACGCGAGGGCCGGAATGCGGGGCCATGCAGGTTTCGGCGCGACCGCGCCCCAGCTGCGGGCGGCCCTGGCCCGCTGGGTGGCGGCCGGCTGGCCCGATCGCATGGCCGTGGACACGACCGAGGGTGAGCCTGGAACCCGCTGGGGTTTGGGCCTGCAGGTGGCGTTTGCCGGTGGCGGGAGGTTTGGACAATTATTGTCAGGCCTTCCCCCCGGCATCGGCCCTCATGTGCTCGAGGATCCCGCCGGGGACACACCGGCCCGCGCCCCGGATCTGGAGGAGGATCCGGGACCCGCCTCGGGGTGGTGGTTCCACCTGGGCTATACCGGCCCCGCGCTGTTCTACCGGCCCTCGGATCGCTCCTGCATCGCCCTGCTGCTGCATCGCAGGGGCCCGGATGGCGCCCTCCTGGATGCCGAGTCGCTGCGGGCCCGCCGTTGGGCGCTCCTCACATCATTCGTGGGACAATCCAGCGGATGAAGCCTTTTCTCGTCCCCGCCCTGATCCTGTCGGCCGTGGCCGCCATCGCCGCCCAGCCGCCCCTGAAGATCGGCCTGGATACCCAGGGCACGGAATGGATCGTATCCCTTGAAGGCGGCGGCCAGGTGTGCGACCGCGCCGGGGAGCCGCTGATGAAGCTGGCGCCGGACGAGAAGCTGCGGATCTGGTGGGACAGCCGCGGCGCGTCGGACCCCACCACGGAGTACCGGGTCCAGGTGGGGGGCGCTCACAGTGCCGCCCAGGCGGCGGCTTTGATGAAGCGGTTGAAGGAACTGGGCGAGGCTCCGGATCGGGTCCGGGTGCCGGATGCTGACTCCTGGCGCGTGCTCACGGGCCACTTCCCGGAGGCGGACAGGGCCGAGCCCGTCCTGCAGAAGCTCCAGGATCTCGGTTTCGATGAGCTGTGGGTGGCCACGGAGGCCCGCTCCGGCCAGCCCCGCAAGGGGCGGGCCCTCTACGCCGTCACGGAGCGCTACGAGCGGCGGCCCCTCCCCTTGAACGGGGTGTGGCTGAAGCCCGCAGGCGAGCTCACCACCCTCCAGGGCAAGGGCCGCTACCGCGGCAAGGTCGAGATCTTCCCCAACGCCCAGGGGCGCCTGACCGTGGTGAACACCCTGGATCTGGAGACCTACCTGCGGGGCGTGGTGCCCAAGGAAATGGGAGCGTGGGAATTCCCCAATCTCGAGGCCCTCAAGGCCCAGGCGGTGGCCGCCCGCACCTATGCAGTCGCCAACCGCGGCAAGCGCGCCGCCGATGGCTTCGACATGGGCGATACGGTGGCCGACCAGGTCTACGGTGGCCGCGACGGGGAGCAGTCCCTCACCGATCGCGCCGTCCAGGAGACCGAAGGGCTCTTCGCCACCTACGATGGCAAGCCCATCCTGGCCCTGTTCATGGCCGACTGCGGCGGACACACCACGAATGTGGCCGACGTCTTCGGCGGCGACGCCCCCTACCTGCGCGCCGTTCCCTGCTACCCCGCGAAGCCCCTGACCCTCCCCTATGCTTCCGGGACCCCGGTCACCGCCGAAAGCCCGCAGCCTTGGCTCAGCTGGGAACTCCTGCGCCTGGCCTCCGTCGCCATCCCCGCCGAATGGCTCTCCGGAGCCCGTCTGGCCAGGCCCGCCACGGTCGAGGATCTCGCCGGCCCCGTGAGGGTCCTCCAGCAGCGCCTGGCCCTGAAGCTCCAGCCCCTTTCGCGGGAGGGGAACCTCGCCCTCGCCCTGGCCCGGGCCTTCGGCTTCCACCGGATCGTGGAAGGCCAGGAGCGCCCCCAGGACGCGGCCTACTTCCTCCCCGATTCCGTGCGGGAGGACCGCCTCCTGGCGGCCTTCCTCACCCAGCGCGGCCTGGTTTCCGCCTCCTCCTGGAGCGCCCGGGAGCCCCTCACCCTCCGCCAGGCCCTCCAGATCCTGGGCCACCTATGGCAGGAATTGGAACCCTTCACGCCGGGCGAGGGAACCCTCCTGCTGGACCGGCAGGTGCGCCGCAAGCGGGGCGGCCCGGAACCCCTGCCCCTGGCGGCGAACCTGCTGCTGGCGGAGGAGGCCCCGGACGGAAGCCTCCGGCTGGTCTCGAAGGCCGACATCCAGGTGGGGGACCGGCTGAAGTGGATTCCCGGCGAGGAGGGGCCGGCCCAGGTGCTGGTGCGCCGCCTCGATCCCGATGGCGCGGCCTGGGACCGCTACAATCCCATGGCCCACTGGCGGGTCGAATACACCGAATCCGAGCTGCTCGCCCTGGTGCGCAAACGCATCAATGTGCCGGGCATCCGGGACCTGTCGGCCCAGTACAACGACCAGGGCCGCGTCTTGGATCTCACGCTCGTCGATTCCCGGGGCGTCCCGCACCGGGTCCGCGGCATGCACATCCGGGGCCTGCTGGGCCTCAAGGACAACGTCTTCCATTGGCTCTCCGTCGGATCGGGGCCCGGGCGCCGCTGGATCTTCTATGGCCGGGGCTGGGGTCATGGCCTCGGCCTGTGCCAGACCGGGGCCTACGGCATGGCCCTGGAAGGGGCCACCTTCCAGCAGATCCTCCAGCACTACTATCCGGGCATCACCCTCCAACGGGTCGATTGATTCATCGCAGGTCTTTTAATCCAGCCATTGACGGCCGATCCAAGGCGACCCAGGTTTGCCCTGGATGGGGGCTGGGCATGGCCATGGACGCATGGATCCTCTGTGCGCCGCTGAAGGTGCTGCGGCAGGAGGATCATCCCTACCGCGAGGCCACCCTGGCCACCCTGGGGCGGCATGAACTCGGTCTCTGCCGCACGGAGGCGGCCGCCGGCCCCAGTTGCGAACTCTTCCTCGACGGGCGATCCATCTTCCGGCCGGGCTCGGCCGCCCCGGGGCGGGCCTGGTTCGACCTCTGCCGGGAGCTCGGCTACGACCCGGCCCGCCACTGGGACTGGGACCCGGCCCTCATCCTCTTCCAGCAGGTCGTCCCGGCCCTGGCCGCGGACTGGCACGAGCCGCCCATGGCCTTCAACGCCCTGGGCCTGCCGGAGGGAGTGCTCAGCCTGGCGGGGCTTCGCCAGACCTTTGCGGAGGCCGTGGCCGCCATCCGCCGGGAACAGGCCGGTCCGGTGGGGGCCAAGGTGGCCGAGACCTTCGAGTGGCTGCCCCTGAGGGCCGTGGTCTTTCACGACGACGCGCAGCTGCCCCTGGATTTCGAAGGCACGGGCCCCTGCGGTGGCGTCTCCCTCTGGCTGGGCATCCACCCGGAGCGCCCGGTCATTCTCGCCGGGCAGTCCCCCTCCCGGGCCTCCCACCGGTGGGTGGTGAAGGATCTCGGCAGCGGCGACGCGTCCGCGGCCTTCCTCCGGGCCGCGGGCCTTGATCCCGTGCCCCCCAAGGGCTTCGATTCCGCCCTGCAGCTGGCCCTGGGGCGCCTCTGCCGCTGGATGGAGGGGCCCCTGGACGCCTACCGCCGGACCTACCCGGTGGGCATCTCCTGGCACCACGGCCGCCGCGAGCGGCTGCTGGGCCGCACCATCGTCGATCTGCGCCCGGGGGATCCGCCCATGCTCATCCTCGATGACGGCACCGAGCTGGCCATCGATCCGGACCCCGTGCCGTCCTGGGAGCACGGCGGGATCTAGCAGTCGCCCCCGTGTTCAGGCCTTTCGCAGGGATACCGCGGTGACCTTGTACTCCGGCGTCCCGGTGGTGGCGTCGCGCCCCGGCCCCGTGGCCCGGTTCACATAGGCCTCCACCGCCTGGAAGGTGGCGAAGGGTTCTCCCGGCCGCACCCGCTCCGTCAGCTGGGCGCGGAGGGTGAAGGCCCCGTGGCGGCTCCGCACCTGGACCGCGTCGCCCTCCTCCACCTCCAGTCCGGCGGCATCCCTGGGATGAAGCTCCAAGCGGTCATCCGGGTAGAGGTCCCGGTTGCGGGTCCGGCCGGTCATGGTGGCCGCGTTGAAGTGGAAGAGGCCCCGCCCCGTGTTCAACAGGAAGGGATACTCCTCGTCGGCGGCCTCTTGGCTGGGGATCCAGGTCAGGGGCCTGAAGGCCGCCCTTCCGACGGGGAAGCGCCCTTGATGCAGCACGGACGTCCCAGGATGATCCTCCGAAGGGCAGGGCCACTGGATCCCACCCTCCCGGTCCAGCCGCCCATGGCTGATGCCCGCGATGGCGGGCCAGGTGCGGCGGGCCTCATCCCACACCGAGGCCGAGTCCTTGAACCGAAAGTGGGCCCCGGCCCCGAGCCGCTCGGCGAGCCCGCAGAGGATCTCGAGATCCGTCCGGCTCGACCCCTTCGGCGGGAGGACCTCGCGGACCCGCTGGACCCGGCGCTCGCCGTTCATGTAGGTGCCCTCCTTCTCGAAGGGGCCCGCGGCCGGCAGGAAGACCGTCCCGAAGGCCTTGGCGGTCTCGGTCATGAAGAGGTCCACCACGATGAGGTCGTCCAGCCCGTGGAGGTCCTCCCCGGTCGTTTCCGCGTCGGGGTGGCTCATCAGGGGGTCGTAGCCGATGACCACCAGGGCCTTCAAGCGGCCCTCCCCCGCGGCATCCACCATGCCCAGGGCCGTGAGCCCCGGTTCAGCGGGCAGGTCCACGCCCCAGACCGCTTCGTGGATGGCCCTGGCCTCGGCCAGCTTCTGGTAGCCGGTGAGGCGCGAGGGCTCGCAGCCCATCTGGGCGCTGCCCTGC
>JARLGO010000418.1 GCA_031292655.1 Geothrix sp. | reverse complement strand
GAGAACCCGCCCGTGTTGACCGTGACCGTGGCCACGTCGTAGCCCTGCTCCTTCAGGTAGAGGACGCAAAAGGACGTGTCGAGGCCGCCGGAAAAGGCGAGGACGGCAAGCTTGCTCATAGAGGACCTTTCATCAACGACGGGAAATCTTGAATTGAAACCGCAGATGACGCAGATGGCGCAGATAAGGAGAGACAAGCTGCTTTTTGTCTTTCATCTGTGAAATCTGCGTCATCTGCGGTTAAAAAATCAGTTCTTCTATTCAGTTCGCCCACAGGGCCTCCTCGGCCTGGGCGTGAACCACGCCCTTGGCTTCGAGCCAGGCGCGGGCGGCGGCCAGGTCAGTGGACAGGGCCTCCAGGCCCAGGTTGCCGGCGCCGCCCAGGTGGGTGGCGGTGAGGGCCGCGCGGTCCGGGGCGAAGGTGCCCTCCTGGATCTGCTGGGCGACCTTGCGGTAGGCCTCGCGGAAGGGCATCCCGCCCTGCACGTAGACATAGGCCTGGTGGGCGGCGTAGAGCTCGTCCGTGCTGGCGGCGGCGGTGGCCCCGGCCTCCACTTGCAGGGCGGGGACCAGGCGCGCCAGCACGCCGAACAGCTCGTCCGCCTGCCGCAGGCCCAGGATCACGGGGCGCTTGAGCAGCTGCAGGTCCCGGTGGTAGCTGGAGGGCAGCCCGGAGGCGAGCTGTTCCACCAGGCCCGCCGTGCCCCGCAGTTCGCGGCAGCGGCCCCGGGCCAGCTCCACCACGTCGGGGTTCTTCTTCTGGGGCATGATGCTCGAGCCCGTGGTGAAGGCGTCCGGCAGCTTGAGAAACCCGAACTCCTCGGTGCTGTAGAGGGAGACGTCCCACAGGAACTTCTCCAGCACCCCGCCCGTGGAGGCGGTCCACTGCAGCAGGGCCACCTCGTGGCGGCCGCGGCTGTTCTGCACATCGATGGGGCTGCGCTGGACCTTCGAGAAGCCCAGCAGCCGCGCCGTGAGCGCCCGGTCGATGGGCAGGGGCACGCCGAAGCCCGCGGCGGATCCCAGGGGGCAGCGGTCCAGGCGCCGGTAGACGGACTGGAGGGCCTCCAGTTCCTCCAGGAGGCCTTCGGCAAAGGCGGCCCCCCACATGCCGAAGGTGCTGGGCATGGCGCGGCGGAGGTGGGTGTAGCCCGGCAGGGGCACGTCCTGGTGGGACCGGGCGAAGGCCAGG
>JARLGO010000417.1 GCA_031292655.1 Geothrix sp. | reverse complement strand
TCAGCGCTCCCACTCGAAGGCACCCTTGCCCCAGGCGTAGATGAAGCCCACCAGCAGCGTGGCCATGAAGCTCAGCATGGCGCCGAAGGTCCAGAGGGCATGCTTGAAGTTCACGGCCCAGGGCAGGAGGAAGGCCGCTTCCACGTCGAACAGGATGAAGAGCATGGCCGTCAGGTAGAACTTCACCGAGTATTTGTGGCGGGCGCCGCCCTGCAGGGGCTGGACCCCGCATTCATAGGGGCGCATCTTCGCCGCCTGCGGATTGTTCGGCTTCAAGAGGGGGAGCACCCAGCCCGAGAGCACGAGAATGGCGATGGCCGTCACGGCAGCCACCAGCAGCAGGATGAGGACCGACAAGAAGGGCGATGCGGGATGGGCCATGGCGCTCTCGGGCGGAGGGTTCCGCGAAGGACCAGCTTAGCGCCCTTTGACGGGGGGTTGGCCGTGTCAAGATCACAAGAATCCCCCGGCCCACCCCCGGGGTTAGAATTCCCCTGCCAGCCATGACGTTGGCTAGGATCTAGGGTGCCCCTTCCACCCTCCTGCCGGGAAACCCATGAGCGACCTCAAGCTGCGCGTCAAAGAGATGATCATCGAGCGCCTGAAGCTCGAGGGCATGACCCCCGACCAGATCGAGGATGGGGCCCCCCTCTTTGGGGACGGCCTGGGCCTGGACTCCATCGACGCCCTGGAGCTGGTGCTGGGCATCGAACAGAGCTTCGGCGTGAAGATCGAGGACGAGGCGGCGGGCCTGAAGGCCTTCAAGTCCGTGCAGGCGCTCACGGACTTCATCGCCGAGCATGCCAGGGCCTGATCGAGCCCCCATGCCCGAACCCCCGGCATCCGACATCCCGGCCCAGCTGCCGCACCGCTACCCGTTCCTGCTGGTGGACCGGGTGCTGGAGCGGGAACCGGGCGTGCGGGTGGTGGTGGAAAAGCTGGTCACCATCGGCGAGCCCTACCTCCAGGGCCATGTCGAGGGACGCCCCCGGGTGCCGGGGGTGCTGCTGGTGGAGATGCTGGCCCAGGCGGGGGGGTTCCTGGAGGCCGATTCCCTCCATGGCGCGACCATCTTCCTGGCGGGGGTGCCGGAGGCCCGCTTCCAGGCCCCCGCCCGGCCGGGGGACCGGCTGCGGCTGGAGGTGCGGGTCGAAGGCGCCTACGCCGGCCTCCTGAAGCTCCAGGGCGCCGTGAGCTGCGAGGGCCGCGAACTGTGCACCGCCTCCCTGCTGGTCAGGCGCCTATGAACGGGCGCCCCCACCGCGTGGTCGTGACGGGCCTCGGCATCGTGTCCTCCCTGGCCCTGGACCGGGAGGGCACCTGGTCCGCCATGCTCGAGGGCCGGGATGGCCTGGGGCCCCTGACCCGGCTCCCGCTGCCCCTGGAACCGGCCCAGGTCGCCGGCCAGGTGGCCATGGACCCCGCCCGCCACCAGACCCTCTGCGAGCGCATGGCCCTGCGGGCCCTGGACGAGGCCCTGGATGGCCTCCAGCCACCGGCCGACCCGGACCGCATCGGCGTCTTCCAGGGGGCGGGCACCAGCGGCCTCCTCGTGGCCGAGGCCTTCCTGGAGGACCGCCTGGCCGGGCGGCGCGGCCGGGCCGCAGAACCCGCCTTCCAGAGCCCCAGCACCATCACCGATGCGCTGGCCCGGCGCCTGGGCGCCACCGGCCCCCGGGGCACGGTCATGAACGCCTGCTCGTCCAGCCTGCTGGCCCTGGGCCAGGCCTGGGAGCGCGTGTCCGCCGGGGAGCTGGACCTCGCGGTGGCGGGGGGCGCCGAAAGCCTCTGCCGCACCACCTACGCCGGGTTCTCCTGCCTCAGGGCCGTGGATGCCCGGAAGTGCCGCCCCTTCAGCCGGGACCGGGC
>JARLGO010000416.1 GCA_031292655.1 Geothrix sp. | reverse complement strand
TGTGAGATAACTAGATAACCATCCGAATCACTCAGTGGAGCCCCATGCCTCAAGCAGTCCTCAACCTGAGAAGGATCGAGTTTCTGGCCGGGCTCCCGATCAATGCCGCCGAGGAACTGGCCAGCATCGCCGAACTCCGCCGCTTTCCGGATGGGGCCCGGCTCTACACCCAAGGTGACCAGGTTCCGGGCGTGTACGTGGTGGTCAAGGGTGGACTGAAAGTTTTCCGCACGGACGGCCGGGGGCGGGTTCAGGTCCTGCAGTTCCTGAAGGTGGGAGACTGTGTGGGCGAGGTCCCGGTCTTCGACGGGGCGCCCACCCCCTCCAGTTCGGAGGCGCACGGTGAGACGGAGTGCTGGCTCATCCCCGCCGCGCCGCTGCGCCAGATCGTGCACCGGCATCCGGAGGTGGCGGAAATGATCATCCACCACTTCACCGCCAAGGTGCGCCATCTGGTCACCCTGGTGGAGACCCTCAGCCTGCACAGCGTGCCTGAGCGGGTGGCCCAGCTGCTGCTGGAGGCCCACGATGCCAATCCCATGCGGTCCCTGGTGGAGTTCCAGGAGACCCAGGAGGACCTGGCCCAGTGCATCGGCGCGAGCCGGGAGGCCTTCAGCCGGGCCCTGCGCCTGCTGACGGACCTCAGCCTCATCCAGAGCACCTTCCCCGTGGTGCGCATCCTGGATCTGGGGAAGCTGCAGCGGTACGCGAAGGGTTGATCCGCCGCTCCAAAAACGCTGCGCGTTTTTGGAGATAGGAAAAGATCTTTCCCACGCTCAGAAAGCACCGCAGGCGCTTTCTGAGCGTGGCTATAGGACCGGCAGGTAACGGACCATCCCCCCAGCCTCCTGGCCGGGGGGATCGATCCAGGCGAAGGCATCGGCCCGGGCCAGGGTGACGAGGTCGGCGGAACCCCGGCCGGGCAGGGGCTCCAAGCGATCCTCCATCCGCCGGCAGGGATGCAGCAGGGGGCGGTCTCCCTTGTGCTTCACGGCCGCCGTCAGGCGCCCCGAGTGCCAGGGGTCGGGGGCCGCGCGCCCCTCCAGCCGGGCCAGGGCCTGGGGAAGGAACAGCAGGGCATTGAGGTAGGCCGACACGGGGTTCCCCGGCAGGCCCAACACCAGCAGGTCCCCCAGCAGGGCCGCCAGCATGGGCTTGCCGGGCTTGAGCCGGATCCGGTGGAAGAGGATCTCTGCCCCGAGTTCCTTCAGCACCGCGGGCAGGTGGTCGTGCTCCCCCATGCTCACGCCCCCGGAGGTGAGCAGGATGCGGACGTCCCCGGGCGCGCGCAGGGTGGCCGCCAGGGCGACGGGGTCGTCCGGCAGGGGGGCGCGGAGCCCGGCCTCGGCCCCCAGGTTCCTGGCGAGGGCCAGCAGCATGGGGCCGTTGGAATCGCGGATCTGATGGGGGCCGGGGTTTGCCACGAGTTCATCGCCCGTGGAGGCCACGGCGACGCGGATGCGCGGGGCGGGTGGGATGGGGAGTCCCTCCTGGGCCAGCAGGGCCACTCGGGCGGCGTTGATGGGCGTCCCGGCGGCCAGCAGGAGGTCCCCGGCCCGGGCGAGAACGCCTCGGACGTTCACATGGTCGCCGGGTTTCGGATCGATGACCGGGGCGACCGTGGTCCCCGTGGTCTGCAGCTGCTCCACGGGCACCACCGCATCGGCGCCGGCCGGCATCGCCGCGCCCGTCATGATGCGAACAGCGGTCCCAGGCGCCACCACGAAGCCCGCCGGGTCGTCTCCGGCAAAGAGGGTTCCCAGGAGCTGGCGTGGGGCGCGGCCGTCCCCGGCCCGCAGGGCCGCGCCATCCATGCTGGCCCGGTCCGCGGCCGGGTCGTCCCTGGAAGCCCGGACTTCGGGCAGGGTGGGGGCCGGCAGGGCCTCCCACAGGCGCCGCAGGGCCTCGTCCAGAGGCAGCAGGTCCGGGTGGTCGCAGCTCATGGCCATGGCTTCGATCTTACGTCAGGAGGGGCGAGCCCGCGCCTCAGCCTCGCTTCAGGTGTCTGCGCGCCGCTTCCTTCCGGTGCTGGAGGTCCAGGTGCTGGAGGTCGCCGATGGTGGCTTCGGTCATGGACGCGGCCACCTGGGTCTTCACCGCGCCCCAGGCCTCGTGGAGGGGGCAGGGATGGTCATCGCCGCAGGAGGGAAAGCCCATGACGCAGCCCGCCATGGCGTCGGGGCCCTCCATGGCCGCCACCACCTCACCTACGGTGATGCGATCGGAGGGGCGCGCCAGCCGGAATCCCCCCTTGGGCCCCCGCACGGATTCGAGGAGGCCCGCCTGGACGAGGCCCTGGAGGATCTTCGCGAGATAGGGGCCCGGGAGTTCCAGCTTGGAAGCCAGATCCTTCGCCAGGCTGAAGGTGCCGTCCGCGGGAAGGGCCGCGAGGGCGCGCAGCGCATAGCCTGTGGCAGTGGAGAAGAGCATTTAGCATTCCTTTGCTCATTTGAGGATCACGAGATTCGATTCCTGCGTCCAGCGCCGTTTCTGGCCGCCATCAGGCCAGGGCGCGCCAGAGGAGGACGAGTCCCACCGCGCTCAGACCCCCTTCGCGCCACCCCAGCGTGCGGGCGGGCAGGGGCCGGTAGGGCCGCAGGGCCCGGGCATAGAGCAGCAGGGTCCAGCCGGTCCAAAGCAGTCCCGGGAGGCCGCCGGTCGCCAGGAGGGACACGGAAAGGCCCGAGAGGGACAGGTGGAGCCCGTGGACCAGGGCCATGCGCTGCCGGAGTTCCGGGGCTTCGAGACGATGCGCGGATCCCAGGAAGCGGCGCACGTGGGCGAGGTTGGCGCCGCCCAGGAGGGTGGCGAACAGCCAGGCGCGGCCCGCCTGGGGAAGGGGCCCCCCGCCGGCCAGGACCAGGGCCGCGGCCAGCCCGGCAAAGGCGGCCTGGGCGGCCAGCTCCACGGCCAGGGACCGCGTGGCCCGCTCGACGTCCGCCCGCAGGGCGAGCAGGGCCAGGGGCGATACGCAGGCCAGGGGGATCAGGAAGCGAGGCCCGGAACGGAGGAGCGCGAGGGCCCCCAGGACCCCGGCGGCGCCCCCGAGCAGGAGGAGGGCCCGAAGCTGGGCCGGATCCCTCCGCTGGCTGAGGAGACGCCGGAGGGCGGGGCGGCCGAGGAAGAGGCAGAGCGCCGCGAGACCCAGGCAGGCCCCCGCCAGGCTGGGGCGCAGGAGCAGCCCCAGGGCCATGGGGAAGCCGAGCATGAACCAGCTGCCATGTTCGGCCGGGAGGAGGCTGCGCAGGGGGGGGAGGAGCTTAGGCATTTCGGTGTCCGACATCCGAAATACAGTCTGCCCCCGATCCGGGTTCCCGGCCATGGGGTTCGGTCACACCTCGGAGGCGACGAGGCGGAGGCCCTCCAGGGCCTCCTCCATGGTCAGGAACACGGGGAGCCCCGCCTCCCGCAGCGCCTGGCGGTAGGCATCGAAGAGGGCCCCGCCCTCGACGGCCACACCCACCCACTTGCCGCTGGTCCGGGCGAGGGCGGCCAGGGCGGCGGCAAAGGAGCCGTAGGTCGCGGGGTCCGAGGTGTCCAGGCGCTTGGTGAGGGGCACCAGGCCCACCACCACCGCGTCGGCCTCCGTGTTCAGCAGCAGGCGGGC
>JARLGO010000415.1 GCA_031292655.1 Geothrix sp. | reverse complement strand
GCCCGCCTGGCCAAGGGCCTAGCCAATCCGAAGCGGATGGAACTGCTGGACCTCCTGGCGCAGAGTCCCCGGACGGTCGAGGCCCTGGCCGGGCTCGCGGGGATGACTGTGGCGCGTCAAAAAGAATCCAGGTGGCGGGTTCAAAATGATTGGAACTTCCATTCTTTTTGAATGAACGGCCGCCCTGGGGCCGTTCATCGTGTACGCGGCCAGAGCTGGCCCTTTTCGGGCCTGGCCTGGCACATGCCGAGGCGGGTGCGGGGCCAGAGCTGGCCCTGGGAGCGGCGACCGTTCATGTCGTAGAGCTTCACGTTGTCCCGCCAAAGCTCTGGCTTGGGGTCTTCCACACCCTTGACCCAGATGACCGAGCCGTCGCTCTCGTCCAGGTAGGAGAAGATGGAGTATTTGTTGGCAAACGCTGTATCGGAGCCCTTCACGACATAGTGGTCGTTGTAGTCGTAGGCCGTTCCCAGTCCCTTGGAGGCATAGGTATAGGCCGGTCCACGCTGATAGGCGCTCCACACCTGAGCCTCGGCATTGGCACCCCAGATCCCCGCCAGTAACTCGGCACCACTGGACCGGCTGGTGACACCCGTGTAGGCCATCACGTTTCCCAGGTTGCTCTGGCACATGAAAACATTGGTCGCCGTGCCACTCGCACCCGTGTGAGCGTTGTATCCCGAATAGGTTGTTCGGTTGCCAAAGAACACCCCAAACTCTCCCCCGCAAGTTAGTGCGACAGGCAGGCAGGCGGTCAGCGTTGCGAGTTCCCATAGGGCCCCATTCAGGACAGGCTGCGCAGGCCAGTTCCACTCCGTAGATCCGCCTTCTTCTGTCACTGCTATGCCGCCCCCAATGGAGTAAGTGATAGAGCCACCAAAGGGCCGCACATTGTTGAGCACATAATAGCCCGTGGCTTCGATGATGCGATGCCGGTAAGTCTCGGTGACGGTGAGCTTAATCCCTCCACCGCTTGGATAATAGGGGGTTAGCAATAGCACTGCACCATTGATCGTCTGGGTATCTCCTAATGTGTGAGTCCCGTTGTAATCGGTCTGGGTTAGGAGTGTCGTGACGTTGGTTCCATCTAGGTTCCCGGCGCTATATGAAATTGAATAATTTGCTGTTGTTTCTCCGAAAGGGGTATAACCACCATCTCCTGGAATCCCATAACTGAAATTCGGGCTCACCCCAGGCGTGGAGTTGGTGCTGATGAGGACGAACGTCCCTATCTTGGTGGTGGGATCGATGCCGGTAAGCTTATAGAGGTTGATCATGGTGATCACAGAACCGGCATAACCCTGGATCAACTGCAGGTAGATATCGGTGCCATCCACATAGATCCAGGAGCCCGGAAGCGGAACCAACGTGGATCCAGGGCCCGACGTGTAGAGGAGGCTATCAGGAACCTTCGCATAAGTGGCGAAGACGTGATTGATCGGGTTACAGAGGTCGCGGTATTGAATCTCAAAAATGGAAAAATTGGTAGACGCAGAGCAGGCCACCTTCAGGGTGAATAACCGCATGCCGATGCTAGGGCCTGGAAGCATAACTGGCATAGACCCCCCCTAGCTCAGAGACCAGTGAATGAAGTTGATGCGAGTAAGGTGGACATGGGGGCTCTGGTGGTTATTTGGCGATTCCGTAGACGCGAATGGTGCCCGAGGCGATGTTGCCCGTGGACAGGACGAAGCGGAGGGCATTGACAGCCGTGGTGCTAGCGTATTTGCCTGACGATTGGGTCAGATAGTCCGCTCCATTTCCGCTGTACACGCCGATCCCACCGAACACGAACCGCTTGTGCTTGGATATGCTGAGCGGATCGTAGATGTGGATCGAGCCGACGAGCGCGGGCAGCGCCGACGAGGAGAGTGCGCTGCCCGCGTTGTCACTGAATATGATCCACTGTCCCTGCGCACCGTAGGCGATGCTGCTGCTGCCGGCGGCGCCAGTGTGCAGCTCGTTGCCGGTGTAGATGCTCGACGTGTCCCACGCTGAGCCGCCGTTCGTGGAGCAGCGCAGGTATGGCACGGCCCCGTTCGTAGCCGGGATGATGCCGATCAGTTCCATTACGTAGTCGTCATAGTTACTCGTAAACGCCGTCGTGAAATCGAGCGATGCAGAGTTGTTCGCCGTGTGCTGCTCAAGCAGCACCAGGCCGCCACCACCACCCGCCCCCCATCCCACATCCAGATCGGTATTGCTGAGCTTGACGAGGGCCTGCCCAGTGGTGCCGCCTGCGGGAACTCCACTCCCCGCAGGTCCTACCAGCGAGGTCCCCGCTGGCCAAACCCCCGCGGCCCTGGGCCCGAAGAGGGCATGCATCGCGGTGTTGATGTAGAAGTTCCCATCCAGACCCACGGCGCCAGTGGGATCGACGGTGCCATAGAGGATGGTGTTGCCATCCACGCCATTCGTCCCATTGGCACCAGCTGTGCCATTGACGCCGGCAGGCCCCACCAGCGAGGTCCCCGCTGGCCAAACCCCCGCGGCCCTGGGCCCAAAGAGGGTATGCGTGGCGGTGTTGATGTAGAAGTTGCCATCCACGCCCGTGGCGATGGTGGGATCGGTGGTGCCATAAAGGACCGTGTTGCCATCCACACCTGGCAACCCACGGCCCCCCTGCGGGCCGCTCGGACTCAACTGCTCCTGGGGCAGCACCATGAAATCCAGGTTGATCACGCCCGCATAGGCTGGATCCATGTTCGTGATGGCCAGGTAGGCCGTCTTTGCCAGGGTGGCGTCCTGGTTGTTAAAGAAAGGCACGGGGCTGAAATCGATTGTCAGATAATCCGGCGCATAGGTGGCCACCTCGCCCATGAGTCCCTGGCCAGGAGTCGGATCATCGGTGTAGGCCCGGGCGGCGTCCAGGGTCCGCGCCGCATCGCTCGAATAGACGCGTATCCAGGCAGGATGATCGGAGGTGACGCTGATCAGGTCGCAGCTTTCAGCGAAGTCCACGTCCAGATTGGCCGTGGCGTTGTAGGCAAGAACGCCAGTGGCAGCCAGGACATGGACACGCCCCTTCATTGGCACCGCGCCATCCAGGGTGTTCATGGCCGCGCGCATGGCCGGGCCCCAGCTCTGGTCGCCGTCGGGCACCAGGGGAAGGCCCAGGTTGGGTGTGGTCGGATAGGTCATCAATCACCCCAAGGCAGCAGGCCCCATGGGCCGATACCCCAGCCGAGGGATTGCCGGAGAGTCACCGTGCTCAGCAGCACGATGGCCGTGAGCACCAGCTCCAGGCTGGGATGGGCGATGCCCTTGGTGTCGGCCAGGCTGGGGCCCTTCTCGTAGCTCTGGGCCTGGAAGCTGGGCATGGGCTGGCCCAGGAAGGGCTCAACCTGCACTGGGTAGCGGGCGCTCCAGTCCAGGATCTCGCTGTGGGCCGTGGCGGTGGGCAGCTCAACCGGGGCGCCCCAGGCGCTGCCGGTCCAAGCCTCGCGGAAGCTGGTCAGGCCGTAGCCCCACTTCAGACCCAACTCCAAGCGGAAGCCGCGGTGCTCCCAGGAGCGCCTCCAGCCCGTGGCGCTGCCGAGGGGGGCCAGGATGCCGTCGGGGATCCAGCGCAGGCTGCGGCCCTCGCGCTCCGGGGCCTGGAGGGTCCAGCGCACCTGGGCCACGCCGGCACCGTCCAGCAGGCTGATCCGCGTGGCCGGGGCGGTGTTGACGACGGTGTAGCTCACAGGCTGCTCCAATCGGGGATGCTGCCCACGGTGGTGGCCACCAGCACCAGGTCGAGGCCGCTGTGGGCCACGCCCTTCACGTCCTTCAACTCCAGGGCCTTGGAGGGGTCAGGCTGGGCGCTGAAGCTGTAGGCCTTATCCAGGTGGGGCTCCACCAGGCAGGGCGCCTGGAAAGCCCAGGTGAAGATCAGGCTCAAGGCGGTGGGCGTGAGGATGACGACGGACGGCCCCCAGGCGCCGCTGGCCCAGGTCTCCACGCTGCTGTTGAGGCCGAAATCCCACTTGACCTCAAGCTGGGCGCGGAAGCCGCGATGGGTCCGGTTCTGGGCCCAGTTCGCCCCGCTGCCCAGCTGGTGGGTGACACCCTCAGGCTTGTAGCTGAGGATCAGCCCCTCGCGGGTCTCTTTCTGCAGTGTGATCCGGTACAGGGGCGTGACGCCATCGGCGGCGTAGAGGGTGATCCGGGTCTGGGCGAGGCCATAGACGATATACATCAGGACCCCACAGAGATGAGGAAGGGCTGCTTGCGCAGCTCCACGTCCACGGAACGGTCCTCGAGGCCGGGCTGCAGCTTGAGGAGTTTCCAGGCGGTGACATTCGAGGGCCCCACGAAGGGATCCAGCACCACCAGGTCGCCCACATGCCAGGAGGCCCACCAGGCGGGTGCCATGTCCCCCTGCACGCCGCCGGAGAGATCCACCCACGTCTCGTTGATCACGGGCGCGGGCTGCCCCAGCCAGTAGACGGTGGCCTGCCCCACGGCCTGGGCCATGGTCTCGCTGCACACCAGGTCCGACAGATCCAGATCCAGGATGCTGCCGCCGTCGAAGGTGGCATCCACCGAGACGGTGGCGGTGCCCCCGGTGAGGATGTCGGTGTAGGTGACGCGCACCCGGCGCAGGTAGCCCGTCCAGACCTGTGTCTTGCTGCGCTTGCCGCGCTCGGAGGGCATCACGCTGGCCTGCTGGGCGCCGAAGGTGCGCAGGCGCACGGTGCCCCCGGCGCGGCTCACCAGGGCCATGTTGCCGTCCGACGAGGGGATGGCGTTGGCCAGCTGCGCCGCGGCGAACTTCTCGAGGTAGTCCGAGGCCGCCAGGCCGTCGCCGCTGTTGGAAACGTCCAGCGTGTTGCCCTGGGGCACGGTGGCGCCGATCTTCAGGCGCTCGACGGTGGTGGGCAGCGTGTGGCCGATGGTGAAGATCCGCCCCGCCACCAGACCCGCCATGGTGTCGGCCCCGTTGTTGGTCCGCACCATCCGGGCGATCAGGGCGCCATCGGGCACCAGGCTGGCCACCATGTCGCCCCGGCTGAAGTATTTGGTGACATCGGTGGGCACGGTGGGATCCGGCTCGGGCTGCCCGTTGACCACGGCCAGGCTCTGGTCGAGGTAGACGAAGCGCAGCCGCCGCGACATGGCGTAGTTCTGATCGGCGTAGCTCTCCAGGGCCAGCGCGTACCAGCCGCCGACCACCCGCGAACCGGATGCCCCCGTAAGCAGCAGGGGCTGGAGGGTCTGGGGGATGATTTCCAGGGTCTTGAGGTCGGCCACCTGCCCGGTGGTGCCGTTGAGCTTGATGAGGCGGGTGTGGGCGTAGGGCAGGCCACCGATGGTCTCCGTCCAGCTCTGCACCACCAGGCCGCCGCCCAGGGCCCAGGGGCCCGCCGGGGCCGCGACGATCCACTTGCCGGTGGCCAAGTCCACCCCGAAGGTGCCCGACGTGTGCGGCGCAAGGCAGGTGTAGGCGGTGCCCGCGTTGGTGACCGTTTGGAAGAGGCTGTAGTTGGTCCCCGTGGCCCAAGCCGGGCCGGTGCTGTCCCACAGGGATTGGGTCTGGCGGACGGTCAGGTTGCCGCCGGCGGACTGGGACATCAGGACGGCCGTCAGGTTGGTGAAGGGGTAGGCCGCGCCGGTGGCCACCAAACCCAGGATGGCCTCCTGCTCGTCGCCCGCGGCGTAGATCCCCATGCCCAGGGCCAGGGGATTGCCGGAGGGCCAGGCGCCCGTGAGGGTGGGCGTCACGGCCGCGGCCAGGGTGCCGTTGCCGGAGTGGGCCTGGAAGGTCCAGGCACCCGCGGCCAGGGCGTAGCGGCCCGGGGTGGGGGTGCTGGCGGCGAAGGCGACCAGCTTGGCCGGGACATCCCCGGTGGCCACGGTGGGCACCCAGTGGACCGTGGTGCCGTCCCAGGTGCTCTCCACGGGCTGGGATTGGTGGGCCAGGTCCTTCCAAGTGCGCCAGTGGTGCCTCCAGCCGTTGGGGGGGATGGTCGCCCCGCCGGACAGGTCGCCGTCGGTGTAGATGACCGGGGCGGTGTAGCCGTTGACGCCGCCCGGCCACTGCAGGACATCGCCGAAGATCTGATGGGTGGCGTCTGCCGTGGGCAAGCCCTGCCAGAGCCAGGTGCCCCCGAAGGCACCCTGCCAGACTCCCATGGTGGGGTAGGCCGCGGCGCCATTGTCCGCGCCGCGCCGGGCCACCAGCAGGGCGCCCCCCTGGTCGATGGTCTGCAGGTGGTGGGCGCCGTAGAGGGGCGGCGTGGCCACGTCGTAGGGCTGCCAGACCAGCACGGGCAGGTCGGTGGGCGCGGGTGTGAAGGCCGAGGCGTCCAGGGCGAAGGGCGCCACCAGGGCCTGGGCGTACTTCAGCCCGTCGAAGAGCACCGGATCCTGGCTGTTGCGGCGCACCTTGCTGACGTTGGCGTAGCCCTGGCTGATGGCCGTGGCCAGGTGCACCGTGGCCGTCTCGCCATCCAAACCGACGATCACCGGCAGGTCCGCCGTGGTGGAGCGCGGCGCGCCGGAGGACGAATCCACGAAGGTCAGCGTCAGCACGTCACCCGCCGCTAGCTGCTCGACGGTGTTCAGCTGGATGGACTTCGGACCATCGCTGCCCGATGCCGGCGCCGGGATAGAGCCCGCAGGCAGGAGGTAGTGGCTCCGCTGGCTCTCAGGGATGGCCCAGGTGACGGTGGCTCCCAGCGTCAGGATGCCGGTGAGATCCGGCGCGCCCTGCAGGTAGATCCGGGCCACCTTGAAATAGTCCGTCTCGGTACCGTCGAAGTAGGAATCCGTCAGCGAGGGGTCCCAGTCGATGTGATCCACCGCATAGGTGTGGCTGCCGATGGTGATGGAGGACGCGAGGGCGGTCGGCACCGGGTAATAGGTGGTGATGGTCCGGGTCATCCCGCCGGTCATGGGGATGACGGTCTTGTAGGGCGTGGCCTCCCAGGAAAGCTGCCCGGTGGTCCACAGGGCGGCCTCCAGGGCCGCGGCGTTGGACCGGGGGGCGTAGGCGGGCGCCGCGGCGGCCAGGAGAGCGTCCGCGGTACTTTGCGCGAAGCTGGCGGCCACGCCGTTCGGAACGCTGGGCCAGGGGCGCAGCAGGGCCGGGAAATCCGTGATCAGGCGCTCTTTCAGCAGCTGGCTGGCGTGGAGCACCGTGACCTGGGTGCGGGCGTCGTCCTCGCTCCACTGGATGCTGCCCTCGTCGATGTAGCCCAGGAAGCGCACGGCCGATCCGGTGCTCCATTCCTCGATCACCTGCACCCAGGGGCCGAAGTAGCGGTTGGCGGCGGCCAAGGTAGCGCTGAAGGGCCCCAGCGTGTCGGCCAGGCTGCCGTCCGCGTCCGCCAGGTCGAGGGTCATGCTGCTGAAGCTGCTGGTGGTGAGGTCCCGCTGCATCTCGACGCTGAAGTCCTTCAGGGGCTCCAAGCTGGGCGTGAGGTCCAGGGTGTGCAGGCCGTTGGCCGCCACTGGGTCCGTGCCCGCCGTGGGCCCGTAGATCGAGGGCCACGAGGCGTCCGGCGCCCCCAGGCGCTCGATGGCGGTGACGTGCCAGGTGGACATCAGAGGCCGCCGAAGACCTGGCCGGGCACCAGGACCACGCTGCGCTCCCGCGCCGCCGCCCGGGCCCCGTCGATGACCATGCCCCCGAAGGTGCGCAGGCCGCGCCGGGAGCTATCCAGGATGGTCGGGTTGTGGATGGCGAGGTTGAGGACGGTGCCTCCATTGCCTTGCGGATTGCTCAGGCCGGATTGCTGCCCGGAAGTGGCGCTGGCATAGCTGGCGGCCTGGGACGAATAGCCCATCGTCACGCGGTCATTCCGCTGGACGTTGGCCTGTAGGTTGGCGCCCATGGCGACCATGGTTCGCGCCCAGTCCATGAAGTCACGCTGCGGGGCCACGACTTCGGGCACCCGGTCTTCGGCCAGGTAGGTGAACTGAGGCTCTGTCACCAGGCCGCCCACCCGCATGCCGGTCGCCACCTTCGCGCCCATCGCACTGGCCATGCCACTCGACGCCGCCATGGAGGCATACATGGCCACGATCTGGGCTTCCGCCAGGACGGGTCCCGCAAAAGGAATGCCGGCATAGGCCGCCCAGGTCTCCGCCGTGGCCGTTGTCATGGCGGCAGCCGTGCGGCCGCCATCGGTGGCGTTCTCTTCCAGACCCAGAGCCTTCTTGACGGCCGCCAGGACCAGCCATTGCGCGATCATCTGAGCCACGGCCCCAGCGATGGAACTTACGATCCCAGCCCAGATGGACTTGATCCCCTGGCTCAGGCTCATCTGGCCGCTGAGGATCCCCTGGATTCCCGAGGCAAAGGCATTCGTGACGCCCCCCAACACCTGCGTGGCGGCGGCCTTGAAAGTCTGGAAAGTGTTCGTGGCGGTGGCCACCCACATCTGCAGGCCGTCTTTGAAGCCCGCCAGGGCGCCCTCCCCCAGGTGCAACTCCTGCCGCAGCTTCGAAGCGGCCGCGGCGGCCTCCGGGGATTTCCGGGCAAATCGGTCCAGGGCCTCGTCCATCTGGCCTGAGGTCAGCGGGCCGCCGTTGATCTGGGCCAGCTCGGTCATCTGCTGCTTCAGCTGGGCGAGGTCCGCCTTGACCTGGTCCCTCCGGGCCTGGGCCTTGGCGGCATCCTCGGCGGCCTGAATCTCCGCCTCGGACATGGGTTTCTGGCCGTCCTTGGCCAGTTGCTCATTCTCTTTGCGCAAGGCCGCGAAGGTTTTACGCACCGCCTCCAGTCGCTTGGCCAGGCCGCCATCCTCCTGGGCGGTGAGCCGGGACTGGAGATCCCCCATCATCGCCTCCCGCTTGTCGGAGAATTCCTTGTGGGCCTTCTCCTCCTCGGCCAGCTCGGCCTTCTGCACCGCCAGGCGCCGCTCAGCTGCATCCTTGTCGCTGATGCCCTTGACGATCTTGCCGGTGCCGTCGTCGCGCTTTTCGTTGTCGGCCTGGATCTTGGCCAGCGCCCGCGCCGCCTCCAGCTTGGCCTTGGCGATGGCCAGGGCCTCCTGCTCCGCCAGGGTGGCCTTGGGCATCATCTTCAGGGCCTCGCCCTGAAGGAAGACCTCCTGCTCCATGGCCCGCAGGGCTTCGCTCTTGTCCTGCTGTTTTTCTTTGGCCGCTTTGGCGCTGGCTGTGACGGCTGAGTCTCCGGCCTTTTTCGTGGCCTCTTCCAGGCTCTGCGCCTTGATCTTGGCATCCAGCAGCGCGTCCCCGAACTGGGCGACCGCGCCTTTGCCTTCGAGGATGGGCTTGAGGAAGGCATCCGCCCCCGCATGGCCTGCATCCAGGAACTTCTGCATGTCTTCGGCCACCTTGACGACCATGTCGCCGGAGCCCTTCTTGACATAGTTCATGGCTTCGCCGATGCCGATGAGCACCAGCTGGATCGGACCTAGCACCCCTTGGAGAAGGAACACGCCCACCGTTTGGAGGGCATAGGCCACCGCGGAGACCACATCCCGGATGACCGCGATCACCAGGCCAATCCCCTCCACCACCGTCCTCAAGATGCTGAACTGCCCCTGGGCTTGGTTGGCAGCGGCCCCTACAGAGACCACATCCTTCAAGATGCCGCCGATTTGCATGGCCAGGGCCTTCATGGCCCCAACCATCTCGATCACATCGGCCCGGTTCTCCTTGAACCATGCCGATAGATCCTCAGCAGCCTGGACGGCCCAGGACAAGGCGCCCTTCGAGAGATCGCCCAACGCCTCGAAGGTGGTCTTTCCTGCATCAAGCAAGCCATCAAAGAGCTTGCTGAATTCACCCGTAGACGTGTCGAACGCGCCATTCAAGGCGTTGTGCAGCCCCTCCAGCAGTGAATCGAACAGCGGCTTGGTCATCTGACCAGCCCCGGCTTCGAAGGCGTGCTCCAGATTGGAGGTGACGCCCTTCCAGCTGGCTTCCACCTTTTCCCCGGCAAGGCCGAAGAACTCCAGGCGCTTGTTCATCTCCTCGACCAGCGTCCCGGCCTGCTTCCACTTCTGGATGTCTTCCGAGCTGATCTGGAGGGCGCTGGCGATCTTGGTGATGCGGGGGCTGATGGTGCCGCTGAAGGTGGCCCGCAGCTCGTGGCCGAGGGTATGGATGTCCAGGCCCAGGGCCCCCGCAGCCTGGGCGAACTTGACCGTCAGCCTGGTGGTGTCGTCCAAACCCACTCCGGCCGCCAACATGGGACCAAGCCCCTGCTGGTAGGCATCGGTGAGTTCGCGGACGGTGGCCACCGTCTGGAAGCTGCCGATGCGCAAGGCTTGGATTTGGCGCTCTCCAAGCTCCAATCCCGCTGTGAGGGCCTGCTGGCCCTTCAACAGATTCCCATTCGCATCCCTGAGGTCGCTCATGGTTGCGATAAGCGTGCCCACGCCCAGGGCGCTCTGAGCCATGGAGGCATTGAAAGTGATGCCGCGCTCGATAACCGAGCCGATGGCTTCCTTGACTCCCTCGAACGCGGCAGTCAGCGCCTTAACGGCCAGCTCCGCCGTCACCACCCCCTCGAAGACGCTTTGCCCCATGGACCCGGCGGCTTCCCCAGCCTGGCCGGAGGCACCGACCATCTGCTGGAGCGAATCGTTGATCTGGCCGAGCTGCCCTTTGAGCTGCTCGGCCAGGGCCACGAATTCGACTTCGACCTGGAATGACATCAGTCCTCAGGGGGTTGGGGTGGTTCGGGGCGGGGCTCGCCATGGGCGGCCATCGAGCTGGCATAGATCTGGAGCGCCCGTTCATAGGCGGCCCAGCGGCGGTCCCGGAGGATCCGCTCGGCCCAAGCGAGGGCTTCCTCGGCGGGGAGGGTGGCAGCGGCTTCCCACCCCCCCGCCTCGGTGGCAATCAGCTGGACGACGAGGAGTCCGGCAGGGACGGGGCGCCTGTCAGCACGGCTTTCGCCATCTCCTCCGCCTTCGGCAGCTGCGAAGAGCCGAGGGAAAGCTTGCTCCAGGCCTTGAACTGCACGAAAAAATCAGCGAGCAACCCCGCGGCTTCTTCGGCGTCCAGGGCGGCGGCCTGCTCGGTGAGGAGTTCCATCACCGAGGGGTCCTTGCGGGCCTTGTTGAGCTGGTCCGCCGTGCCCAAGTAGGTGGCCACCATCTCGATGGTCACCCCCGGCTCGGCGAGCCGGGGGGCCATCTGGAGGGCCAGGTCCATGTGGATCAGATTGAGCTTCTTCTGGCGACCCGCCATGGCTAGGCCGCCTTCGCAGCGGTGACATAGTCCTCGATCCAGATCACCGGCTTGTTGGTGATGGGGTCGTAGAGCAGGCCGCTGTCCTGGGCCGTGAACTTGACCTTCAGCTCGCGGGCCTTGGCCTTGTTCATGGGGCTGGCGCCGTCCAGGTTGAAGACGATGGCCGGGATGAGGACGTTGCGGAACTCCCCGGGGAATTCGCGGGACTCGTAGCGGTAGAGGCCCAGATAGGTGGTGACGTTGCGCTGGCCGCCGCCCAGTAGCGTGTCACGTCCGGCCTGGGTGGCGCTGGCCACGGTCTCGAGGACATGGGCCGAGACGGCGCTGAGCAGGTCCTTGAACACCTGCACGTCCACGTCCAGCACCGTGGTGTCGCCGTCGAAGGACACATCCTCATAGCCGATGGTCTCGTCCGGCCCGTCGTTGGTCTTCACCTTGACGGGGGTCTGCTTGATGGTGGCGTTGAGGCCGTTGGCATCAAGGACCTTCCAGGGCACGATGCCGGCCTTGAGGGCGCCGCAGATGGTGCCGTCGACGTAGAAGTTCTCCAGCAGTTCCTTGACGATGGTGGCGGGCGTCGTGGCCACCACGCTGGCGGGGGTGGCCACCAGGTAGAGGTAGCCCGCGGCGGCCTGGATGGCTTTGCGGTTGAAGGTGGCGGTCATGCTTGATCTCCTTGGATGGAAAGGCGGTGAGCGGCGTCAGCCGGGGACTAGGCGGGATTGCCGGGTGCAGAAGGGGCGATGGGGACGGGCCTGGGCGCCGGGCCGTCCTCTTCCACCACGACGTTCCGGAGGGTCTTCAGGTAGGCCGCCTGGGCGGCGGTGACGGAGGTGGGGACGCCAGCCAGCAGTTCCAGCCCTTCCTTGGGGATCGAGGCGTGGTTGCTGCTGTTCAAGGCGAGGGTGGACCTGGTGCTGGTGGCTTTGGGCATGGGTCATCCGATCCGGTTGGCAAAGAGGGCCGCGACCGTCATGGGGTGCAGGCGCTCCGTGCGGGTGGTGGTGGGGGCGTAGGGGGTGTCGTATTCGTCCATCCAGCGGCGGACGGCCATCAGGGCGTCCATGGCGGTCTGGCGGCGCACCATCTGATCCGAGCCAGGCACCACGGCCACGAAGGCCATCTGGAGCGTGTCGGCCTCGGCGGCAGTGCCGACGTGATGGGCGCCCACGACGGCGATCAGCAGGTTGGGCGTGGCCACCTGCAGCTGGTCGTTCTCCAGGTCCACCTGGCCGGCCAGGCTGCCGATGGCGAAGCCCTGCAGCTCGGGCAGGTTCAGGGCGATCAGGTTGGTGACCGCCTCCTGCTCGATGGCGTCGATGCTCATCATGGCTGGCCCCCGATCCGGCCCGTGAGGATGTAGTTGAGGACCAGGGCGCCGTAGGTCTCGGTTTCACCCGGCTGGAACATCAGGAAGGGCCGGGCGGGCATGGGGATGGGGTAGGCGCCATGGGTGAAGGCCCGTTCCACGGCCCGCTTGTGGGAGCCCTTGGCGAAGACCGCCAGGCGCGAGGCCCGGCCCTCGGTGCCCTGGCGCAGGAGGTTGCCCCGGACATCCGTGCGCAGGCGCACGGTGCCGGTGCGGCCAGGGTGGTCGATGACGCCCCCCTCGTTGTGGATCCGGCCATAGGGGGAGTTGGTCCCGGCAGCTACGGCGTTGCCGTTCACCTTGAAGGTGATCGACCGCGCCAGGGCCCCGGACCACATGAGGATCTTTTCGTGCCCGGCCTTGGTCTTGCGCTTGGCCGTGGCGGCCTTGACGGGCGCCCAGGCGGGACGGCCCTCCGCCTCGAAGTTGCGGTCCGCGCTGGCCACCATGAGGTCACCGATGGCCGCGAGCACCGGGCCGGGATCGTTAGCCCGGTCCAGCATGGCCGTCACGTTGCGGAGCAGTTTGGAGGGCGTCATGGGAAGAAGGCCTTGTCCACCCAGGAGGGCGGGTTGAGGATCGACAGGCGCTGGGAAATGGCGATGGTGGGGATGGGGATCTCCCCCGAGGCCATGCGGTCCAGGAGGTCCCTGGCCCGTTTGACGCGGGCCACCCAACCATCGGGCAGCTTGGCGGCCGCCCCGGGCTGGCGCAGGAAGAGACCTTCCACCGCCAGGTCGAGGGTGATGTCCGCCAGGACGCCCGTGGGCGCGGTGTCCGACAGCACGCCCCGGCCCGACAGCACCCCGCGCACCTCGGTTTCGGCGCGGTCCAGGAGGGCCTGGAGCACGTCGTTATCGGGGCTCGGGGCCCGGCCGTCCCCCGTGGAAAGCTGATTCAGCTCCACGGAGGACAGACGGGTGCTCAGGTCGGCGGGGGCAAACCAGCTCATCGCGTGCTCTCCTCAAGCGCCACCAGAGCCATGGCGGTCATGCCCAGCTCGGGGGCTGGCGCCAGGACCTCCCGGATCCGGGCAGCCGTGGCCTTGATCTGGTCCTGCTGGCTCTGGGGCAGCTCCGCGATGGCACCGCGAAGCATGAGGAGTTGGGCGCGCTCATCCATGGCTAGGCCAGCAACCCGGAGAGGCCGCGGCCCAGATCGGTCGCCACCTGCGCCATGGAGTACTTGCGGCCCACCTGCACCATGGCGGTGCCGGCGAAGCCCCGGTTCTCGTCTTCCCAGACGCGCACCAGGGTGCCCTTCTCGGACGAGGCGTAGACCTGGGACTCCCGGTTGGCGCCCTTCAGGGTGAAGTTCTGGACCTGGATCATGGCGCCGAAGGTGATCTGCTCGGTGCCGATCTCCTGGGTGGGGGCCTTGTAGCCCATCCAGAAGAGGTCGCCCCAGAGGTAGTCCAGCACCTCGGCGCGGCCCCGGACGGCCGTGTTGGCCTTCATGGTCGGCACCAGCACCTGGTCCACCTCCAGGATGGAGGCCAGATCCTGCCGGGTGATCGACCCGGGCCGCGTATTGGCGCGCAGGGCCACCACCTTGGGGTGGTAGATCAGGCGGTCGTAGACCCGCTTGCCCACCACGGCGACGTTGGCGGGCATCGCCAGCTTCTGGGCCAGGGTCTTGGCGTCCTTGATGGGGTCCGCCGCATCCTGGGCCCAGGAGGTGCCCACGGCGTCGGTGGCGAAGGAGGCGATCAGGGCGGCGCCTTTCTTCTCCCGCCAGCGGTTGAGGGTGTCCGTGAGGCCCTGGACCGACTGCTGGATGCGGTTCACCTGGACCGGGGTGAGGTTCTCCAGGTCGTAGGGGATGGCAGCCTTGAGGGCCTCGGGGCGGGTCATGTAGGGCACCTGGGCCTCGGAGAAGTCGATCTCCTTGGCTTCCCCCAGGCGGCTCATGGAGGGATCCTCCAGCCGGAAGGCGAACTCGCGCCCGAACTGGGTGTAGGTCCCGGCTTCCAGTTCGACCGGGATGGTGTTGAACAGCTCGTCCACGATGCCCCCATCGCCCTTGTAGGCGATGGAGGTGCCGGGGAGCATGTTGATGACATCAGCGACATGCAGCATTGCGTGGGCTCCTTAGGGATGCGGAAAGGGGAGGGGCGAGGCCGTCAGCGGCCGGGGCCTAGGGGATGGTGATTTCGTGGGCGTGGATCAACACGTCACCGATATCCCCGTCGGTGGTGATCACGCTGCGTGCGAAGCCGAGGCACCAGACCTTGGCGCCAGAGGCGCCCGCGGCGGTCACCAGGCGCCCCTGGTTGTCCGTGGCGAGGCTGTCGTTGAAAGCCCAGGCCCCGCCACCCACGGCGGGGGCCACCCGCTCGACCTGGATGGCGGCTTCCCCGGCGGAAGCCAGGGTGTCGTCCACGAAGAGGCCGAGGCACTTGGCGCCGGCCACGGCGGCCACCGAGGCCACGCCCGTGGCAGGATCCTCGTAGGCCGCGAGCATCGCGCTGATGTTCGTGGTGATGGGGGCATTGAGGGTAAGTCCGTACTGGGACATGGATGGGTCTCCGGAAGAGGGATTGCGGGGAGGGTTCGGCGGAACGCCGCCGGGCGTTAAGGCAGGGGGCGGCCTACTGGCCGTCCGCGTCCAGGTCCTTGGCGGCCTGGGCCACGGCGTCGGCGTGGGACTTGCCGGCAGCCTTGTGCTTTTCCACCGCCGCCTGGAAGGCCTTCGCTTTGCCGCCCTTGCCAGCGGCCAGTTCGACCGGGGAACCGCTGGGGACCGGCAGGCGGTCCTTCAGCTTGTGGGCGGGGCCTTCGGTGAGCACGGCCAGGAGCACCTCGCGGGGCTTGGCCTTCTTCCCCTCGGCCAGCTGCACCTCGCCATCGGCGGGGAGGGCCAGGAGGACGGGCGCCAGGGACGCAGCCTGGGCCGGGGTGAGCTTGGAATCCTTCACCAAGGCGTCGAGGGAGGATTTCACCGTGGCGGTGTCATTCGCCAGGGCCAGGGCGGAGAGCTGCGCTTCCAGCTCGGTGTTCTTCCGGGTGGCTTCGGCGAGGGCGGCTTCGGTGGCGGGGGCCTTGTCCAGGGCCGCCTTCTGTTCGGGGGTCAGCTCCATGGCTGCTCCTTGTGAGGCGGGCGGCTGTGGGCCGCCGGGGTTGGGGGATTCGCCATCCAGGCCAAGGGCCAGGACGGGCACTTCGACTTCGCTGGCGTCGTCCGCCAGTTGGAGGGGACCCAGGTTTGGGCAGGCCGGGGAGTCATTGCCCAGCAGGGCCAAGGCCTTGAAGTTCCACTTGCCGGGCGTGGGGTTGCTCGGATGCATGGGCGGCCAGGCCTCGATGGACCGCATAAGGAAGTCCCCCGACCGGACCTTTTCACGGCCATGCGCCGTGGGCGCCAGGGTGGCCAGGAGGGCCTTGCGGGGCTTGGTCTGGCCCGGTGGCGTGAATTCGCCCAGACGCAGGCTCTTCACCCAGCCGGCGGAGGGGCCCTGTTTGTCGGCATGGGTGAGCTTGATGGGGGCCGGCTGAGCGGTGGGGTTGTAGGTGTCCACCATCTGCTTCAGCTCGGCCTCGCCCAGGGGGTGCCCGTTGTGGACCCCGGAAGTAACCACCGGGACCTCCGGGGCGTCCAGCCGGACGAAGGGAGCCACAGCCCGGCCCAGGAACCGCTTGAACCCCCCTTTAAAAATCGCGGGAAGGGTCTGTGCCCACCCGTGCAGGCGGGAGACCCATTCAGAGGGCTTAAAGGGGCCTTTCTGGCGAAATGGGTTCATAGGAGCCTCACACCCCGGCGGTAGGGGGCCGGGTCGGAAAGGACCTGGGGTCCCTGGGCCCTCGGCACGACGCCGCCTTGCACGGGCACCAGGGAGACCTGGTCATTGGGGAGGGGACGGAGGTAGTTGAACTGGAGCCCCAGCTGGCCTTCGGGGCCTTGCACGGGGGCCAGCCAGATCTCCGAAGGGGCCTGGAGCGCATCCAGCGCGTCCTGGTTGGCGTTCAAGGCGGCCACCACCCGGCCCGTGGGATCGGCGACCAGGCCGTCCACCGGGGCGACCCGGGGCGGCGCCGCGCCCTCGGCCAGGGTGCTGTTGGAGGCGGACTGGTCCAGCCAGGTCCAGCCGGAGGAGTCCGCCGGCATGGGCTGCCAGCTGAGATTCTCCCGCGAGAGGGTGTTGAGGTAGTCGGCAAAGCTGGGTGCGCCCTGGCCGAAGCCCTTTTCCGGCGGCGTGTTCAGGCGGGGGTCCTGGCTTTGGGTCACCTTGCGGGCGTCTTCCGAGGCCCGGATGCGGCAGCGGCAGTTGAAGCCCAGGGGCGGCGTGTGGTCGCTCCAGAAGGGATCGCCCTTGGGCCGGGTGACGCCATCGAGCATCCGGTGCTCCGGCCGCACCCGGTCATCCCCGGCGGTGACATAGGTGAGGTTCGCCACCAGGGGGTTGGACTGGAGGGTCGTCATGCGGCCGCCCATGTAGGCGCCGTGGATCTGGGTGTCGAAGGCCAGCCGAAGCCGGTCCTCGGTCATCCCCGAACCGGCCAGGCGATCCAGCCAGGCGCTCTTCCAATCGTCGAAGGGGGTGCCCGCGGCCAGGGCGTCGCCCAGGGAACGCTGCAGGTCCGTCAGGGTGTTCAGCTGATCCACGCCGGCCACCCAGAAGGCCCGGGCCCGCAGCTCGGCATCCTTCAGCCCCTGCACCTGGTTGAAGGTCATGGGGACTTTGTTCTCCAGCCAGCGTAGGGCCTGGTCGGGATTCTGGTTGTAGTCGAAGGCCCCGTCCGCCAGTTTCAGGGCCTGGACTTCCTGGCCCACCTCATAGGCACCCAGGTCCCGAGCGGCCCGCATGGCCGCGAAGAGCGCCGCGCCCGCACTGACGGGGAAGTCCTTGGCCACGGCCAGGGCGCCGGTCCAGGCCGAGCCGAAGTCGGTGGCCTCGCGCAGCGCCTGCCCCAGCTGCTGGGCTGCCAGCTGCTGGCGACGGACATAGCCGGTGGACCAGTTGGCCAGCATGGCATCGGTGGGATCCAGCCCCGCGTCCGCCAGCTGGGCGGGATCGACCGGCTTGGCCACGCCCTTCGCGGGGTCCAGGGGCGCGTCCTGGGGCACCGGCAGGTCCGGGATCACGGGCGGGGCCGGCGGGTCTTCCAGCTTGTCATCATCGTCCTGGGGGGCCGGGACGCCAAAGGTCTCCCGCAGCCAGAGCACGGAGGGCTCTAGGCCTGCCTTCCGCAGGCTGAGGACGGCTTCAAGGCGGTCCTTGACCGAGGCCTGCACCTGTTTCTCGAACACAAACAGGGGCGGGACCTCGTCCGGACCCAGGTTCAAGATGACGATCCAGGGGATCAGGGTCTGATTGAGGGTGGCCTGGATGCGCCCGGCATCGGCGCTTTCCTGCCGGTCGGACTGGCCCTGGTGGACGTTGCCCAGTGCGTTGGTGCCATGGCGGCCCTCCCCGGTGGTGAGGGTGTTGCCCAGGATGCCCGTGGCGATCTCGGCATTGGCCGCGTCCAGCAGCTTCACGCCGGTCTCGAACTTGCTGTCCAACTGCAGCCGCTCGGCGGTCATCCCGTCGGGGACCACCACGCCGGGGGCGTCCATGAGCTGGCTGGCGATCTTGATGTACTCCGCCTGCCGCTCGTCCACGGTCCCGTCGGGGTAGCGGAAGACCATGCGGTCATGGGAATACCGGGGATAGTCCCGATAGGTGCTATAGGCGATGGCCACCTTGACCCGCACCCAGCGGGGGATGGTGCGGCCCCGGCCCAGGCCCCAGGGGTTGCGGAAGTGGCTCCCATGCCGATGGAGGATCAGCTTGCCCGGTACGGCCACCTGGCCTCCCACGACCGGGTTGCGGTCCTGGTCGAAGCTCAGGTTGATGGGCTCGAAGCTCTCCAGCTCGATGGGGACCAGGTCCCCCTTCACCACATCCCAGTGGACCTCCATGGGGATCAGGCCGTAGTAGGTGGCCTTGGCCAGCTCCTCCACGATCTGCACCACGTTCAGGCCGCCCAGGGCGCGGCGGACCAAGTCCATGGCTCGGGGCGACGTGCCCTTCTGGGGCACCAGGCTCCAGGGCAGATCCGCCACCACCTGGCAGCGCATGTCCAGGCAGGCGGCGGCCTTGGTGTCCCGCAGGGCGTCATGCAGCTCGCGCCAGGTGCCGATGCCCTCGGTGCCCGTGTCCAGGTTCGGATTGAAGGTGCGCCCCAGGCCCAGCCAGGGGATCTGATAGGCCGTGTCCCTGAGGACGCCCACCCGGTTGGGCTGGGCCTGCTTGGCCGACGGGGGCTGGATGCGGTTGCGGCGGCTCACAGGCGCACCTCGAAGGCTTCACGGCCCGGCTTCATGCCGATGCCAGCCCCGGCGAAGGACTTCTTCCGCCACCGGCCGGCCACGGCGCCCTGGAGCGCATCCGGCCCGTCGTCGTTGGCGCCCTTGGGGAAGGCGAGCAGCTGGGACTGGAGCTTGCGGATGCCGCTGGCGCCCCCGATCAAGCAGGGCTCGATGCTGCCATTTCCCTTCGCCAGGGGGCTCAGGCGCGGGAAGAGGATCCGGCCCGTCTCGACATGGGGAGCCATGCTGGCGATGCGGGTGGGCTTGTCGCCGCCGATGGGCTTCACCGGGCGCACGGGGATCATGACGCCCTCATTGGCCGACAGCAGGTCCACGATCTCCACCAGGGCCGCCTGGTAGGCCACGTCCTCGGACTGCACCGCGCCCGGGTAGCTCTCCCGCTGGGCGAGGATGGCCCGGCCGGTCTCCGTGGGACCCAGGCGCTTGATCACGGCGTCCAGCACGTAGCAAAGGCCATCCGGCGCGAAGCCTACGGTCACCAGGGCCGTGAAGTCGCTCCGGCGCTTGCCCATGGCGGGGTCGATGTGGGTCAGGACCGACAGCCGCTCCGGCAGCTGGTCGTACTCCTGGAAGGCCTTGAAGGGCTTTTCGTCATCGCCTTGGGCGCGGTTCTCCATCTCCTGGGCGAAGCTGCCGGGATCTTCGGCGTCCATGGTGGCGCGCAGCCAGCGGAGGTGCCCGGCGGGGAAGCGCTCCGGCCATAGGGGCGTCTCACCCTCGTCCCAGCACCGCCAGATGGCCCCGCCGAACATGCGCAGGACCGACCAGAGCAGGCTGTCCTCGTGTAGGATGGTGCCCCAGACCGCCAGGGCCCCGCAGCTGGGATCCAGCGCGGGCAGCACGGCCTTGATGAACCACCGGCGGAGCTTCTTGCGGCGGTCGGGGTTCTCCACCGCCTCGTCGTTCTCCACGTCGTCGAGGATGATCAGGTCCGGCCGGCGGCCCTGGAAGGTGCGGCCGCGCAGGCGCTGCCCCGAGCCGAAGCCCTGGAGCCGCGCCAGCCGGAAGGCCGGGCGCTCGCCCTCGGGGCCGGTGGGCACCACCAGGTCGATGAGGCCCTCGGGGCCCTCCACCTGCACCTGGCCCCAGTCACAGCGGATGCGGGGGCTCTCCTCGATGAGGGTGCGGATGGCCTCCACGAAGCCCTTGGCCTGGTCCTGGGTGTCCGACACCAGCTGGGCGTAGCCTTTGCGACCCGTGAGGATGCACCAGGCGCTGAAGGCGATGGTGCCCCAGGTGCTCTTGGCGTGGCCACGGGGGGCGGCCTTGACCACGGCGTGGATCTCCGCCGCCTCCAGAGCCTGGTCGGCCGGTTCCACCACCTCGCCGAAGGGGCCGGGATCGCGCACGGGTGCGGCCTTCCCGTCGCCCAGGGCCTGGCAGCCAGCGGCAATGTCGTCATGCAGGACACAGCCGTCGCCCTGGATCAGGTCGGGGAGGTAGGTCTTGCAAAAAGAATGGAAACTCGCCTGGGCCGCCTTGCGCCGGGCCAGGGTGCCTTCCGCCGTGCGGGCATCGGCGGGGAAATCCTCCATCTCCCGCAGGCGGGCGATGAGCTGCTCCAGCTCCTCGGCCTTCTTGCGGGCCCGGGCGCCTGTGGCGCGGGGGATGTGGATGCGCGGGCCGCTCATGCGGTCCTCCGGTTGACTTCATCCAGGAAGGCCTTCCAGGCCTCCAGCAGGCGCGTGGCCTCGTTCGGGAATTCCCGCAGCACGAAGGACTGGAAGTCCTCGCCCACCACCAGGGCCGCGTCCATCAGGCGGTAGCCCTGCTGCTTGGCGATGAGGGCCTTGAAGCGATTGACGTGGGTGAGCAGCGACAGCAGCTCGGCGGGCTGCAGCTCCGAGGCCTCGCGCTCCAGGCGGCCCAGCAGCTTGCGCAGGGCACGCTCCTCCAGCTCCTCCAGGGGGATCCCGTGGACCTCGACCCAGGCGGACCGGGCATCCTTCCAGCCCAGATCCCGGATCCAGCTCTGCACCGTGCGCTCGGAGCAGCCGATGATGGCGGCGATCTGCTCGACGTTGGACCCCTCCTCCACATAGAGGCGCCGGGCCTTGACCCGGTCCTCGGCCGTGAAGCGGGTGTTGCCGTGGACGGTCACTGGCCGTCCCCTTCCAGGTCGTCATCACCCAGGGGGCAGCCGTCCATCTGGAGGCAGCCCTTGGCCCGCAGGGCGCCTCGGATCTGGGCGGTCTGCAGCTCGGTACGCCGGATGCGCTTTTCATGGATGCCCAGGGCCGTGGTGACCTGTTTCAGCCGGTCGGCCACCAGGAACTTGAGCATGCTGCCCAGAACCCCGATGATCACCGCGGGCTGAAGGTAGGGCTGGAAATCGCCGCTCATAGGTGCCCCAGGAGTTTGGCCAGACCCCAGATGCCGCCCACGGCGCCCCCGCCCTCCATGCGGCCTTCCCACCGGGAGGCGGTGACCGCCTCCTTCCAGGCCGCCGTGGCCGCCTCCTGGGCCAGGGCTTGTTTCTCCCGAAGCTCAGCGGTGGCCTTCCATTCGTCGCCGCGCTGGAGGGCCGAGGCGATCAGGACATCCTTGGCAGCGCAGGCCTTCTGCAGGGCCTCGATGTCCTCCTGGTCCTTTTCGATCAGGGCCTCGGCCTGGTGCAGCTGCTCGATTAGAGCAGCGCGATCATCAGAGGCAGCCGGGGGAAGGATATCGGGGGGAACCGGACGGGATTCCCAGGCCTTGCGGAGGGGAGCGCGTTCAGCTTCGACCCGAGCCACCACCTTTCCGGCGGCCACGTCCCCGGCCTTGGCATCCTCCGTCTTGGCGTCCGTCTGCCGGGCCTGCGCTTCCGTGGCATTCGCCTCTCCCTTGAAGACCTGGGCCTGGGCTTCGTCCTTGGAGCCGGTGGCCCGGCGGTGGTGTTCGACCACCCAGAACGTGCCATAGACCAGCACCAGGGCGACGATCGCACCCGCGAGGATCTTCCAGCGCAGCGGCGTCACTGGGCACCTCCATCCGGCTCGGTCTTGCCCTTCAGGCCTAGGGCCGCGCCGTGAGCGGCCGCCACGGCCGCCAGGGCGATGGCGAAGTCGCGGACACTGGAGCCCTTGCCCTTCCATTGCTGGAGGGCCTCGTGGCCCACGACAGCCAGGAAGCTGGACGCCCAGCTGATCCGGCCCAGGTCCCAGGTCGTGTTGTCCTTGCCAGTGAGCGCGTGACGGATGGCTTGGAGGAGCGGGGTCACGCCGTCACCGTCACAGTCTCCGGGCCAAGGTCCTTGATGGCCTGGCGGCCCGCGTGGGGGACCACGATGCAGCCCAGGGACTCCTGGCCATACGTGGCCGGGTCTCGGTCGGGGCCGTGGATGTAGAAGGCGTCGCGCCCGAACGTCTCACCGCTGATCTGGGTGAGGGGCGCCACCATGGCGCCCAGGTGCCCATGCTTCTCTTCCCAGGGCCCGACGGAATAGACCCCCTGAGGCAGAGGGCCGATCTTGTGTAGGGCCTGCTTGTCGGGGTTGAGCTTCCCGTGGATCCGCTGGGGGTTCTCCGGATTCGAATCGTTTCCGGCCCAGCCATGCGCCACGGAGGTGCCATCGTCCTTGGTGATCAGTCCTGTGCTCTGGCTGAAGTTGAGGTTCATGAAGGCTCCTTGGGCGGCGGTCCAGGCGAAAGGGGTGACGCCTGGACCGGGACCGAAGTCCGCACGGCCGGAGGGGAGGACGGTCGCGCCGCGGTAGCCCCATAGGTGGCCCGCGCATCCCCTGGCCGCCAGCGGCTGGGCCGGAAGGCGCGGAGATCACGAAAAGCGCGGCCCGGCCTGTTACCTCTGGGCCACGGGTTTGCGCGGTTCGCGGCAATCGCGCATCTTTAGCCCAGGGGATCAGGGATGCGGGCACACTTCCAGGAAGATAAGCGGCAGGCGGCCATGGTCCGGCTGCCTTTCGACGACCTGGCGGAGCTACCCCCCTTGGGTGAATGGCTCACCCCCAAAGAGGCCGCCGCACGCATGCAGATGACCCCGGACGCCTTCCGAGCTACCTACTGCGCTCCCGAGGCCCCCCGCGTCCGAATCTGGCAGCGCAAGGGCCGTAAGGGTGGCCGGCGTGTCCTGGTCTGCCCGGTGGACGTGGAACGGCTCATCAACGAAGGCCTGGTATTCCCCGTCCCGGCATGAAAAAGCCCCGCGTGGGCGGGGCTATGGGATGTCATAAAGATTGGAAACGGCTAGTCCTTCAAGGACAACCCCGACAGCCCATCCCAGGTCGCCAGCAGCCGGTCGCTCTCGGCATGGCGGAACTCGAAATGGTAAGCGCCTGGCTTCTCATGAAGGCCCAGTGGGGCGCCGAGCATGAACCACCGCTTGAACATGCCCTTGGCCAGCGCCTCGCGCCGGTCCTTGGAAAGCAGGTGCCAACGGTCCGCGATCCGGATGACGACCTTGTCTCCGGCCTGCTGAACGCCCCGGAAGTAGGCCTTGTCGACGTTGTCTGACTCCAGGTCGTTGAAGGTCTCCAGCCGTTGCACCTCTGGCGTCTTGGCTGAGGGTTTGGCTGAAAGCCCACCCATCAACCCACAGGCCATGACCACGGCCATCAATGCTCGCTGTCGCATGGTTCCTCCCTTGTGTTTGGTGCCCAATCCTACCGCTTCAATCAACGTTGATATCCGCCCGCTTCTTCACATGGACAATGGCGGAGCAATAGCCGTCTTCTGCATCGAGGCAATGTGTAACCCGTTTCACATCGAAATCCTCATGTTCGGTAACAAGGGTTTCATTAACCACTGGAACACGCGAAACAGAGTGAATTTCTGGCTCCCTGCTAGGCGAGTTCAGAAACTCAACTTGGATTTTCACCGTGCATCCTCCCGACATGTCTTCCCCCTTATGTTTGCCGCCCATCCTACCGCTTCCAGCGCCGCTGGGCACCGGCGACGCCTTTGAGGTGCTCCACCAGGTGCTGGAGGGCCTCCATGGGCCAGGCCTCCAGGCGCTGGGGGGTGCCGTGGATGTGAGGATGGTTGGTCTTCAGCCAGGCCACCACGCGCTCGCGCACCCGCGCCCGGCGTCCGGTCTCGCTGGCATCGAAGGGGCCGGCCGCCTGGGGCTGGTCCCAGCCCGCGTTGTAGGCCTCCCTCAGCAGCCGCCCGATGAGCCGGGCCTTGGGCTCGTCCTGGGGCGCCATGGGCTTGGTCTTGACCGGCTTGTGCCCCCGCAGCTGCTCCAGCGCCCGCAGCACCTGCCGGGCCTCGTACTCGCTCAGGTCCTTGCTGCTGCGCTTCCCGGCCACGTTCTCCAGGAAATCCCGGTAGGTGTCGTCCTCGGCCAGCCCCGGGATCTGCCCCCGCAGCGTGTGGATGATCTTGATCTGGAGCGGGGTGCTCATTTCGCCACCCAGTCGAGGTCGTAGTGGGTGCGGCGTTTGAAAGCACGGGCCAGGAGCGAGATCCCCGCATCCGTTGAGATCCCAGTGGCCGTGCAGGCTTCTCCCATAGTCCGGCCTGCCTTCATGGCATCCAGGAAGGCCTGGCGGGTGGCCAAAGGCAATGCATCGGCCTCCAGCCTCCGCCTTTGTTTGTAGCTAGGAGGATGGCTCAGGATGCCCCAGGCCGCGTCCTCGGAAATCCCTTGGGCCTTGGCGAGGTCCTTCATGGAGAAGTCTTTTGAGGCGAGCCAGGCGTCCATGAAAGCCACCCGGGTGGCGAGGGGGACCTTGGCGGACGCAGCCTTCTGCCGCGCCTCGCGCTTCTGATCCTTGATCGAGAGGAAGGCGGTCATGGCCCTAGTTCCCCGTCGCGAAACCGATGGAGTCTTCGCCTGGAGGCAGGGGGATCTTGACCTCGGAGAAGCTGTCGATTCGGCAGCCGGGGCTGACGATCAGGTGGTCGAGGTAGAGGCATCTGGGCACGAAGTCACCCACCCATTTGGTGATGGGCTCATCGAACCGGCGTTCAGGGATCAGGACGGGCCGGTCCTTGATGCCACATTTGTGGCAGGAGTAGAGGACCTTGATGGTGGGCGAGTCGTTCATGTGGGCTCCTGGGTCGCGTTACGTGGTCCTGATTTCGTCATAGAACCGATGTCCCTCTGGCCATCGACAGCAGGCCGGGTATTGGATTCCAGAGAAGACAGAGGACTCTACGGGATGGTGGATGCGGTTGCACTCGGGGCACATCCAGGCGTAGCCGCCCTCGGGGGTGATGCCGAACATGCCGCTGCCTGGGAGCCGCGGCAGGCCCTTGACCCACGGTTTCCGGTAGGTGTAGCGATCATTGAAGGCCTTGGCGATGGCGGCCTTTTCGAGGCGCTCGACGCGCTCCGCCTTCTGCTTCTTGACCAGTGCATAGGCTTCTCGTACTAGCGCGAACATGGGATCTCCTGGAGGGCCGCTATTCGGCGGCGAATTCAGCGGCGGCGATGGCCAGGGCGATCTGCCCGGGCTCGCCAAGGGCCCGCACCGTGGCTCGAATGATGCAGAGCGCCGCGAAGATCGGGGCCTGCTCTTGGGGTGGAAGGCCATCCACGCGATCCCTTAGGGCCTTGGCCATGGCTTGGAGGTGCTCAGGAAGGGGCATGGCTCACCTGATGGCGTTGGGCATGGGCGCCCCCAGCCGCTGTTGGGGAACCCAGACCTGGTCCCGGGCGATACGGACGTGCTTCTTCACCTGCAAGCGCTGCCATTCCCCACACCAGTTGCAGCGGCGGGTGGCGCCCACGATGGTGAAGCGGTGTTCGTTATTCCGCATGAAATCGAAGTGGCGACGGTCCCAAGCGCAGCGCCCGATGCGGAGGTAGGTCGCCCAGAACTCCTCGGTGATCTCCCTGAAGCCGCCGATCCCCAAAGGAATGGCCCAGCCCATGGAGCTGCACCTGTCCTGGACAAGTTCCCGAAGGGTGTGGCCATGGATCCAACCTGGGTCGGGGTTTTCCCCAATCCAAACGTCGCCCATATGCCAGTCCTTCGGATCGGTGGGGGAACCGTCAATGAAGCTCCCGGTGCGCTGAAACACCTGGAGGCCGTAGCGAAGCGCATGCTTCTTCAGGTGCCGCCAGAGGTTCGTGGAGTATTTCCCGTCCGGACGGGGCGCGATGAGGGCGAGGTCAATCATGGGCCCGCTCCAGATGGAGAAGCTCTGTCGCAGTGATGGCGATCTGCTGGGCGTTGGCCAGGTCGTGGCGGAGCGTGGCGATCTCGGCGGCCTGGTCCTGAAGGGTGGCGGCGCATTCCTTCCGGCGTGTGATCACGGCCTCGGCGCTCTCTAGCACCTCGTAGGACCCATCGGCCTTGTAAAACCGACAGGCAAGGATGTCCTGTGCCGCGTGGATGGCCTCCATATTCGCGCAAGCGAGGATCAGCTCCCGGATCGCAGCTTGGATGCGTTCCGCCGGATGCTGCGCATCAACCGGCTTATAGATGATCTGGAAGATGTCGGGCTTGCAGGGATAGATCTCGCCCTTCACTCCCTTGATGATGTAGTCGCCAGGGGTCGCTTCCATCACGCCTTCCATGGCCGTGATGATCATGCGGACCTCAGGGCTTCCCACCATGTAAAAGACGATCTTTCCAGCCTTGATGGCGGCGATAGCCCACTCGGAATCTTCGGCCTGGTCAATGTCGCCAGTCCAACAGAAGGCTTCTACCACGATGGAATTCATGCGGAAGAAGCTCATCGCCCCCTCCTCGCCAGCGCAGCTTCCTTGCGGCGCTCGTGGCGGTTCATGGCCCGCAGGGTCTCCTGGGGCTCAGATTGGTCCGGGCGCTTCCTCAGGGTCAGGGGCGTGGCCATGACCTCCAGCACGGCCTGCACGAGGCCAGCGCGGCGGAGGCTTCGGCTGTTCGGGCCTTCGGGCATGGCGGCCAGGGGCTTGGTGGGGGAGTCTTCGGTACGGCATTCCTGCATGGGAGTTCCTTTCAGGCGGCTTGGCGGGTGAAGGGCGGGCGGGTGAGTTCATAGGCGCGGCGGAAGGCGATGGCTCGCGCCAGCTCCAGGCGCAGGCGGATGTGGGTGGGATCGACGCCCACATAGAAGTGGCGGATCTTGGCTTTCCCCCGCCGGTCGGCCCAGAGCACCTGGAATTCGAGGTAGGGGCGCCGCCCCTTCCGCTTCCGCCAGGTGGTGGAGATGCCCACGGGCAGATGGTTGGTCTTGTGGGGCATGCGGCGGGTGTAGAGGGCCTTCATGACGCCTCCCGGGCAATCCGGTCACCCATGGCCAGCACATCAGCCAGGAGGTCGATCTGATGGCGCACGGCATAGCCGTCCTCGCGGGACAGGCCCTCGCAAAGGGGCAGGATCTCCAGCGCCTGGGCACGGAGGGTGCGCAGGCGCTTGGCGGCTTCGGGAATGGCTTCTTGTGGTGGAGGGTAGGTGCCCAGGGCCCGAAGTGGCGTACCGTGGCCCGTGCGGTCAATGACCATCGGTTCGGCCTCAGGCAGGGTGCGCAAGGCGGCGTCCAGCCCTTCCAGGGCATCGGCGAACTGCTGGGGGGGGGCACTTTGCTTGGACGGGACCTTGGGATGCTTCTTGGCATACCAGCGGCGCTGGTACTCGCGCTTCGCGGCGGCCTTTTCTTCGTCGGTCTTGGCGGCCTGCTTGGGCATGGGGATCTCTGGAATGGAAGAGGCGCCAGGTGCCCCGGCGTTACCGGGGCTGTCGGCATGACGCACCTCCTGGGTTGGCGTCGGATCCAAGGCCTCCGGCTGCGTTGCAGAAACGGGCGGCTTTGGTGCGGGAATGGCCGGGTTTGTTGCAGGTTTGACCGGGATGCGGGCCAGATGTGGTAGGGGCCGGCGAGGCTCCTCCGGCTGAATGGGCGCCCCGAGCAGCTCCAACTCCTCGAGGTAGCTCTTCTGGAGAAGCAGGAAGAGGTCGTGGCCGGGGCCGTCCTGGGCGCCGGGGTCGCGCAGCTCGGCCAGTTCCTGGCGGACCTCGCGGATGCGGGCGTTCTCGCTCATGACGTTCCCACGATGGCGTCGAGGAGATAGACCCCCGCCACCACCAGGCAGAGCATCACGGCCAGGCAGACGACGACGAGGAGCGCAGGGGCCTCCTCGCGGGCCTCGACGGTGCCCTCGCCCTGGCAGAAGGCGCAGGGGACGGTGCCGGTCTTGCCCTCAAGAAGGGCGCCCCAGCCTTGGCAGGCGGGACAGGTGATGAGGTCAGGCGCGGCTGGGGTCATCGCTTCTCCTGGAACTCAAGCCGGGCCTGGTCGTCCACCCAGCCGCGGGCCTCGGAAGGGCCGTTGAAGGGGCCCGCAAACCGCTCGACACGGTGGTAGTTGGCAAAGAATTTGCCCCCCCCCCCGCCCAATAGGAGCCCACGCACTTGCCGCCCTTGATGTGGGCGCTCTCCCCCAGCGGGGTGGTGCGCCAGCGGACGTGTTCACCCTCGGCCCAAGGCTTAGCCATGGTTCACCTCGCCGGTCTCGGCTTCGGTGGATTCCAGGGGGAGCAGGGGCGAGCCGGCCGTGGCGGCCTTGCGCTGACGGTGCTGGTCCCGGGTGGACCGTGTGGCGGCGCGTTCCTGGCGCTTGCGCTCCCGGATCGCGTCGTCAATGGTGAGCTGGACTGCGAATTGACTAGTCATCGCAGCCGCCTTGGGGCTCAGGCTTCCCCTGGATGTATCCCTCGATCTTGAAATAAGGTAAATCCCATTCACGGCCTATGACATCGACCCTGATGAGCCCATCGAGTTCAGAGCCATCATTGAGGATCACTTTCGTGGCCATTGGACCGCTGAATTCGACGTGGGCAATGCGGCGGTGTTGAACCTCTGCGTCTGGCATGAATCCTCCCATTCAGCCTTTGAAGGCGATGACTTTCCGGAGCTGGGCCAGAGCCTGGCTCTCCAGTTGACGGACGCGCCCGCGGCTCAAGCCCAGGGTGACGGCGACGGCGGCCAGGGTTTCGGCAGGCTGGCCATCAAGGCCGTAGTGCCGGACAAGGATGTGCTGCTCTCTGGGCTTGAGTTTGCGGACCAGGCGCCGGACTTCCAGGGCCACGACCGGGGCTTCCGTGGTGGTCTGGTCGAATTCGCCGGCCAGGCATTGGCCGAGGGTGGTCCCGTCGGCGAACAGGGGTAGATCGAGGGAGCAGACGGGCGGCAGGCCGCCGTTCTGGCGCAGGGCCCGGGCCACTTCCTTCGGCACGTAGACCATGTGCTTGCGCAGGGCGTTCAGGATGCGGGCGCGGATCCACCAGACGGCATAGGTGATGAACCGGAGGCCCTTGGTGGGATCGAAGCGACGGGCGGCCACCAGGGCGCCATGCTGCCCCTCCTGGGCCAGGTCCTCCAGGGACAAACCGGAGCGGAGGCCGACCGATGCGTAGCGCTTGGCCTCGCGCCAGATGAACCGCCGGAGTGTGAGGACGGCGGCGGGGTCCAGGCCGCCCTCCTCGGTCCAGACGTAGTCCTCGCCCTGGATGTGGATCAGGCAGGGCAAGGGCCGGGCGGTGGCGGGTTCGCTGGTCACGAGACGATCCGTCCCAGCAGTTCCCGATCCAGGGTGATGGCGTCCTCCACGTTGAAGACGACCGGCTTGCCCAGGCTCCGGGCCATGGCCAGCTCGCGGCGGCACCCTGCGCTCGTGCCCCATTCCCCCACCAGCAGGATGTAGTCACAGCGGCGCAGGACCTCCAGGTCCATGGCCATCCAGACCTCATAATGCACATCGGAGGTGCCGATGATGGGTGCGTTGGCCATGGGGCAGTAGTGCAGGATCTCGGCCTCCCACAGGTGATGGGAGGCGTCCAGGGCCAGGAAGCGGTGCTTGGCGCGGGTCAGGGCATCGGGGGCGCTCATGGGGGCGCTCAGGTAGCCCATGGGGCGCCGGGGCAGGTTCAGGTCCTGCAGCAGCTGATTCAAGCTACACCCCCGACATGTCGAGGGAGATGGGCAGGTAGTCGCCGGCCTCGTTGCGCTCGTAGACCCGGATGTAGCTCTTGCTGCCGGTGACCTGAACGGATTCGGCGATGGCGTCCATGGCCTTCTTCCAGTGGGTGTCGTTGATGTCGAGGGAACGCAGGCCCAGGACGCGGCGGATGCTCACGTTCCCGGCCTTGTCCACCTGGAAGGCATCGTTGACCAGGGCCAGCAGGTTGGAATCCGCGCCCTCGCTCCACTTCTTGATGCACTTCTGGATGAGGCTGTGGGCCACCTGCAGGCGCTCGTCGAAGCTGATGTTGTCCTGCTGGGCCAACACCACCTTGAACCGGCCGTCGAAGCTCATCAGGGTCAGGTTGCCCTTGGTGCCGCCCAGCTTGGCCTTGAAGCGCTCGGCGCTGGTGGCCACGAAGGCCTGGATTTCGGCCATGATGCTGTTCTTGAATTCGGCCAGCTCGCCCGACCGCTCACGGGAGCGGGCGGCGATGGATACCACCAGCTCGTCCCGCAGCAGGTCGATGGCCTTGATGTTTTCGATGAGGACCAGGTCGCCGTTGGCGTTCTGGCGGTAGCCTTCGGGGATCTTGATGGCCATGCGTGCTCCTTGATGGGGGGTTAAAGGCGGGAGGTCGGATAGCGGTGGTGCCAGCGGCGCCAGGCGTCCCGAAGGTGAAGGGCGCCGAGGATCGGCAGCCAGAAAGGGGCGAGGACCCAGACCAGGGCCTTGGCGGGCCTGGTCATGCGGAGAGAAAGCGCCCGCTGGCCCGGAGGATGCTGATCTGGTTATTCAGCTGGAAGAAGAGGCCCTGCAGGGAGGGGGGGGGGAAGCCCTCCTCATCCCGCAGCAGGTTGGCGAGGGTCAGTTCGACGCTGGCCAGCGGCAGAGAGCGCTGGATGGCCTCTTTGACCGCGTCGCAGGCCATGTCGACGCTGGTCTGATCGGTGATCAAGCTGATGGCGTGGCCGGCGGTGTAGGCGGCGGCGGCGAAGGCGGCCACCTGCTGCGAGGGCTCGAAGGTACTCATGGCTTGGCTCCTTTGAAGTGGGGGCAGGATTGGCAGGCCGACCAGTGCTGGATGGCCTTGGGATTGGAGGTGGGCACCGGCCCGTGGCTGATGCGGCGGCAGGGCTCGGCCTGGATGGAGTGGCCCAGGAAGGGGCAGTCGACTTCGCCGTAGAGGTCCAGCACCCGGGCGGCGATCTGCTCGATGCCGGCGGGGTATTTGTCCCGGCGGACCAGGCTGAGGGTGGTGGCGGAATAGCCCAGTTCGCGGGCCACAGCCGCCTGGCCACGATCGGCGATCTTGATTTCGAGCAGCTCACGCCAGGTCATAGGTGGTCCCGTCGTTGGGGTCGAAGACCCGCTTCTGGCGCTTGTTCCACTGGGGGGCCAGGGGGCCCCGGTCCCGCAGTAGCAGGTAGCGCTGGGGGCCGGTGCGGGTGTAGGCGGGATCGAGGATCCCGGCCTTGTGCAAGGCGTTGAGGTAGCGCCGGGCGTCGTCCTTGGCGTTGCCCTCGTTGCCCTTGGCGGCCAACAGCAGCAGCTCATCCACGGAGGCCACCCGCTTGAGGCGGAGGGCCCGCCACAGGCGCGAGCGCAAGGTGGATGGGGCGAAGGGGCTTGGATTCGTTCGCGGGCCTTTGGGGCCGCTGGTGATGGTCTTCCCCTCGGCCAGGTGCTGGAGGCCCGCGGGGGTGATGGCATAGACGCCCTTCCAGCAGCGCCGGACGAGCTTGCGGTCCTTGAGGGCATAGAGGGCGAAGCGCACCGAGACGTTCGTCAAGCCCAGGCTGAGGGCCAGGCTTCCCACGGACACCCGGTCCCCCAGCCGCTGGGGGTCGGGCGCCAGGGCCTGGAGGATGCGGTCGGCCACGTTCACAGCGATTCCTTCGCCCCACGGGCCTGGGGCTTCAGGGTCTGGGGCTTGCGGGACTGCCAGTCGTGGACCAGCTCCACATCCTTGACTTCGGCCAGGCCCACGGTCTTGGTCTTCCGCAGCCGGGCCACGCGCTCGCAGGCCGCCAGGCCGTTCAGCACCAGGCGCATGCGGCCTTCGGAGCGCAAGTGGATCAGCTCGGCCACCTCGTCGGTGATGGCCACGCCGCCCTCCAGCAGCATCATGGCCGTAGCCTTCACGTCCTCCAGGGTGGCGGGCTGGAAGGTGACGATGGTGGCGATGCGGCTTTGGACCTGGGGATGCCGGGCGATCTTGTTGCGAACCTCGGCCATGCCCACCAAGACGGTGGGGAGCCGCAGCAGGTCGCTGAAGTCGCGGATGGCCTCCAGCACGCGGGTATCATTGAGGGCGTGTTCGACCTCGTCCACGACCAGGATGTAGGGCTTGCGGGCCAGGGCGGCCAGGGCCTGCTTGAACATGTCCTCGGTGAGGCGGGCGGGCGCTTCGCCCAGCTCGGCCAGCAGGTCATTCAGGAACCAATGGCGCGTCCAGCCCGACTTGGCCCGAAGGTAGACGGCATAGGGCTGCTGGGTGACATACCAGCCCAGGGTCTCGGTCTTGCCCAGGCCGGGCTGCCCGGTGACGAGCATCTGGCAGGCCTCGGCCGCGCCTCGCTCCTGGACGATGGCGATGCCGGCCAACAGGCGCGAGACGTTGCTGACGGTGTGGCAGAAAACTTGGTGCAAGGGGTCCTCCTCCCAGAGGGATGGGTTATGGGGGCTAGGCAGGGATGCCCAGCTGTTGGCGGACGAGGGGATTGGCGTCGAGGTAGCGCTGGAAATCGCGCCGTTCGTCGTCATCCGCGTCGTCCGGGTTGGTGAGCATGTAGCGGCACCAGTCCAGGCGGTCTTTGAGGCCCGCGCGGCCCAGGCGGACCGGGGCTTCCGGATCAGCCGGGGCTGGCTCTGGCTGGGGGATGGCGGGTTCAGTGAGGCCCAGCTTCTGGCGCTGCTCTTGGGCGCGGCGGAGCTGGTCATCCGTCAGGTCGTTGACCTCGATGGGCTCCTGGGGGAGCACTTTGAGGGTGGGGCGGCCCACCTGGAAGCCTTCGGCCGTGCGGATGCGGTCGCGCTCAACCTCGGCCCGCCGGATGACGGCTTTCTGGGTCTTCTTGGCGTTCTGCATGATGCGGAGCGACACCACATCCGTCTCGGCGGCGCCCAGCTCGGGGCCATCGGGCACGAAGGTGAGGGTGTCCAGCAGCTCGCCGCCCCGGCAGAGCCAGGCCTGACGGGCATCCCAGAGGTTGATCCGCACGGTCAGGTTGTCCGCGTCGACCTCGTGCAGGATGGGGGCGCTGTAGCGGAATTCCTGGCCCTCGACCTTGCAGGTGACGTAGCCCCGCGCCTTCTGGGCCTTGAGGCTCGGAAGCACGCGCCATTCCTGGCCGGGGCGGATGAAGCGGGGGTGCTCCGGGCCCAGGCTGCGCAAGAGGGAGGCCTTGGCCTGCTCCAGGGCCTGGCGGGGGTGGATCTTGTGGCCGTGGATGGTGCGGACGCGGTCCAGCTCGGCTTCGCGGAAGGCCTCCAGGCGCATCTTCAGGCTGTCGATGGTCTCGATCTGGCCCCGCTTGAGGGCTTCGCCCAGGGTGTCGCCGGGCCTGGTACTGGGACTTCCGCCTGTGAAGGTGGGAATAAGGGCTGAAAAACGCTGTTTGACGTTCAGGAAGTCGCGTTCCACCGGCTTGGAGCGGCTGTTGTAGGGCAGCGCACCGCGCCAGAGGGCCTCGTCGTCCTTCCAGTCCATGGCCAGCTGGGGGAAGTAGCCCACCATGTCCTCGTCGCCCAGGAAGAAGCGGTTCCGGACCTCGCGGCCGTTGTCCGATTGGATGGTCTCGGGGATGACGCCGGTCCGGAGGATGGCTTCGGCGATGGCCATGAACGGCAGGTAGCGGTTGAGGTTGTAGCCCACGGTCAGGCTGAGGAGGGCGCCTGATCCCACGTCCCGCACCGCATAGATGTTGGGCCGGAAGCCTTTCGGCTGTTCCCCGGGCAGCAGCTCCTCCCAGATCCACATGGAGTCCTCGGTGTGGCCGTCGATGGACCAGCATTGGAAGGGGGCGCTGGGGCGCCGGCGGACGTAGGGCCCCAGGTCGGTCTGGGCCTTGCGGCTGCCAAAGCGCAATCCCATGCGGATGGCGGGATCCAGGCTCTGGACCACCCGGCGCAGGGTGGCCTCGCTGATGGCCGTGCCCTGCTTCTGCAGGTGCTCGGCCGCCAAGGCGAAGCTGCCAGCGTGGGCAAAGGCCCCGGTGATCTTGTCCAGCAGCTCGGGATCCTGCTCGACCTTGCGGGGCCGGCCACAGGCGCTCCACTGGGGGCGCAGAGCCTCCCCGCTGGGGTCCTCGGCCAGGGCCGCCCACCACCTATTAAGGGTGGAGGTGCTGGGGATCTCCCCCAGGACCAGGCGCACATCCTCGGCCTCCGGCGCGGTCAACAGCCAGGTGATGGCCGCCTGGCACACGGCGCCGGGGAGGCCCTTTTTGGCGGAGCGGCGCGAGGGGCCTTGCTCGGCCAGGAGGAGGCGGGTCTTTTCGATCAGCTTCAGCCGGGCCTGCTGGACCTGCCGCGCCCGCTGGAGGGCCTCGGGATTGGCCCGCAGGACGACCTGCTGGGGGTCGCGCTTGATGACCGGCATGGCCGAGCGCGTGGCCACAGGCAGAGCGGCGGACTGGCGGACCTCGAACGCGGCGCGGGCGGCGGGATAGTAGGCGAATGCAGCGGAAGGGTGGATCCGGTGCTCAGTTCGGCCTGTTCGACGCCCCTCCGTGATGGTGACCACCTCGGATTCGAGCTTCTTCGCGAGGACCGCCTTAAGCACCGATTGACGGCTTACACCTGCCAGTTCCGCCAGCTCTGGGACACTGAACAGGACAACCGTAGGGGCAAAAGAAGATGACTCCGACTTGTCTTTCGGTGAGAAGCAAGACTCAGCTTTGCAGTCATTTAATGACGGTTGTCCTGTCCGTAGGCCCGGTTGTCCTGTTGTCCTGTTCGACAGGACAACCACAGGACAACCAGACAGGACAACCTCGGCTGAGGCCAGGCTCTCGGATAGAGAGGGGCGGGCACAGGTGGCCATGGTGTCAGGCGGCGGGTTCGGTCTGGCGGCCCCAGATCCGGTCTGATGCGAACCCATAGCGGGCAAGCCGTTCGGTGATGGCGTCCTCCACACGCTTGTTCCTGCGGTGGCGACTGATGACCTGGTGGACAAATCCTTCTGTCACACCAAGCAGCTCCGCAAAGGTGCGGATGGTCACTCCCTCAGCTTCAAGCAGGGCCTTGATGCCAATTGGCGTGAGGCTCCCGTTCTTTCTGACGTGGTTTACGAACACCAGCTGGATCTCAGATAGGGTGCGGTGTTGCGCCAGGCCGTCTTCTAGACAGGCCTCAGGCCTGCCCTTGTCTGGGCCGTGATCTTGACTCATGATGGCTCCACAGCGGCTAAGGTGCCTTAGCCTTCACGGGTAATGTAATACCCGTTATGGCTACCCGCAAGGGGTATTTTTGAGGAGGGACAGAAAATGTCTGAGGAACTGAGTCAAGGCGCACGGCTGCGGCAGCTCCGGCTTCATCTTGGTGTGGGCCAGGTGGACTTTGCCCGCGCCATTGGGGTACCACAGAGCAATCTGTCCCCGTGGGAATCTGGGAAGCGTTCGGTGCCTATGCCGGTGCTCCTCGCGGCCGCCTCGGTCTATGGGGCATCACGCGCATGGATCCTCGACGGCATCGGCCCAATGTTTGAGTCTGAACTAAACCTTAGCTCCGTCGAGGAGCCCCCGGACGGGGGCATCTACAAGGACGACCTCGCGGGGATGCTCAAGGTTATGCGCGAATCGCGGCGCGCCGCCTCAGTCGACCTATTAGTACGCACCATGGGTAGCGACAGATACTTCTCCATCGTCCGCGGGCACGATCTGCCAACCTTTGGTGAGGTGGGTACCATCGCCAGGGTCCTTGGGGTGTCGCCCATGCGATTGCTTGTTCATGCGGACGGTCGCCCCATCGTGAAGAGCATCTCAGAGGTGGATCCCTTGGCGACCATCCTTCCACGCAGGGCACCAACACCCCTGAAAGACGCCACATTGGATGCCCCCTATGTCGTCCCCAAGTCGAAGCGCAAGAAGCCGGCGCACCAAGAAGACGGGGAATCCGTCGAGGACATGCGGCGAGAACTGGCGCGGCTGCGTAAAGAAGTGGAGGACCTGAAAAGGGCCGCGGCGAAGCACAACTAGAGCGGAAAACTTCCATTCTTTTTGAAAGACGCGAAGCCGGCCGCCATCCGTGACTGCCTCCTGGCCCTGAGTTTCCATTCTTTTTGCAATATCACCGCAGCGGCCCGCGCGAAACTTCCCAATCTTTCTGCAAGTTCCCCGCGGCTGAAAATCGCCCGTGAACCCGCGCCGAAATTGAATCCCGGGCCCGTCGCGCCCTAACCCCGTCTCATCGAATCATTTCGACGGTTCACACAAGGGCTGCTGGCTCAGCCCCGGCGCCGCCATCCGCCCCCTGATGCAGTCGCTCCTGCTGCCGGTGGCGGCGGTGGTGCTGGGTCCTTCCGAACGGGCCTACTGGCGGCTCTGCGAGCCGCTCTGGGAGCGCGTGGGGCT
>JARLGO010000414.1 GCA_031292655.1 Geothrix sp. | reverse complement strand
CCCGGCAGATCAGCACCGGGCGCAGAAATGGGGCGGCCCCGGCAGGCGCGCCAGGCCCGCCAGGGCCAGCTCCCAGGCCCGCGCCGGGCCCCGGAAGGCGGCGACCTCCGGGCTGAGCAGGCGGAGCGCGTGGAGCCCCGTGGGGTCCTCGGGCAGGGGGAGGACGGGCACGGCCATTCCCATGGCGGCGCGGAGGGCCCCCCGCAGGACCTCCGTGAGGGCCGTGGCTTCCGGCAGCACCAGGGGGGGCACGCACAGCTCGGCCCCCTCGGGCAGGGGCACGCCGGGCCAGAGGTCCGTTTCAAAGCCGCCATGGGCGGCGTGATCCGGAGCCTCCCGCCACTCGGGCCGGCGGAAGACCATCTTGCGGCGGTCCTTTTCCCAGTGGGCCAGGAAGGCCTTCAACTCCCCCTTTTCCAGGGGCCCCATGGGCGCCTTGGCGAGGGGCACCGGGGCCGCCCGGGAGATCCGGCCCGGCAACCGCCGGGCCAGCATGGGTTTCCCCCCCAGCCAGGGCAGACCCGCGTCCAGGGCCGCCACCAGGGCGCCGATGCGGCGGCGGTGCAGGGCCAGGGCCGCCGCCAGATCGCAGCCAGGCAGGGGCACCAGGGCCAGCAGGTTCAGTTCGAGCCCCCGGGCCTGGACCCGTTCGGCGGCTTCCAAAGCCTCCAGCACATCCGCCGCGCCCCGGCCCAGGACGGCCACCTGGGGGAGGCCGTGCCCCTTGAGGCGCTCGACCACCAGCAGGCCCCCCTCCATGCCGCCCGCCGGACCGCTGAGCAGGGTCCCGCCCAGTTCCGCGGCCAGCTGGAGGGCGGCGGGAGGCATCATCCCAGCCGCTCCGCTGCATGTCCGCCGCAGGAGCCTTGGAAGCGGGAGTCGCGGGTCGGGACGGGCATGCCTGGATGGTATCAGCGGCCCCGTAGAGAGCTTCCGGCCGGGAAGGCCGGAGGTCCGCGAGCCCCGGAACCGCCTATCCTGGGGGCCTGGAGGACGGCATGGATCTGGGGATTCGAGGCAAGGTGGCCATGGTCGCCGCGGGGAGCAAGGGGCTGGGCCGGGCGGCGGCCCTGGCCCTGGCGGGCGAGGGTTGTGCGGTATCCGTGTGCGGACGCGACCCGAAGACCCTGGATCGGGTGAAGGCCGAGCTGGAGGCCCTGGGCGTCCCCGCCCTGGCGGTGGCGGCGGATGTGGCCGTGGCGGCGGATCTGGAGCGCTGGCACCGGGCCACGGAAGGGGCCCTGGGGCCGGTGGACATCCTCGTCACCAACACCGGCGGGCCCAAGGCCGCCGTCTTCGGAGACCTGACCGATGGCGACTGGGCCGCCGGCGTGGAATCCACGCTCATGAACGTGGTGCGGATGTCGCGCCTGGTGCTGCCCGGCATGCGGTCGAGGCGCTGGGGCCGCATCGTCCACATCACGAGCCTGGTGGCCAAGCAGCCCCTGCCCATGCTCACCATCAGCTCGACCCTGCGGGCGGGGCTCTCGGGCCTCACCCGCACCCTCGCCCTGGAGACGGCCCGGGACGGCATCACCGTGAACGCCCTGCTGCCGGGCCACGTGATGACGGACCGCCAGACCCATCTGGCGCAGGTGAAATCCGCCGCCGACGGCCTCAGCGTGGCCGAGCACCTGGCCCGGGCCGCGGTGGCCATCCCCGCGGGTCGCATCGGAAACCCCGAGGAGGTCGGCGCCGTCATCGCCTTCCTCTGCGGCACGCCCGCCTCCTACCTCACAGGGCAGAGCCTGCTGGTGGATGGGGGATTGGTGCAGGGCACGTTCTGAGGGGTGTAGGAACGGTTCAGCCTTGGTTCATCAATCTGCCGGTGATCTCGGCCACTCTCAAAGGCGTGACCCACTTTAATCCGCTCACATCTTCCACCTCAAGGCTGTACGTCCCTTGAGGCAGTATCTTAGGGGCAGATGGGATGAGATCTAAGGTTGCTTTGGAGCCGAGAGGAGCGACTAGCCCGTAAGGCCCGGGATGTAATTTGAGTGCATATTCATTCTTGAGGGCTCCAGGTGGTAGCGCTTTCAAGACCACAGAGTCGAAGTTCTCCACGATTTCGTTGGAAGCGTTACGCACTCGGATGGTCGACAGGAAGGCACCGTACGTATCTGGGCCGCCATCACGGTACAGAGTGAGACGGACCGACCCTGTGTCAGAGATTTGTGCATTGGAAAGCGCAAAATGAGGGGACTTCGAGTCATTGTGCAGTTTTCCCCACACGCCTCCATAGAAGATCTGGTTGGTAGCCAGGGTCAGGGCCAGGATGCCCAAAGCGAGGACAAGGGCTGCGTTCCTGAACCAACGAGGGGGTTCTACTGCATTCAGCGAGCCTGAACTCAGCCATCTCACCCAGGCCTTTGAGGCCAGATACCGGTTAGGGAAACGGTCCTGTAGGAAAGTGTCCAAGCCCCAAGGCCCCGACCCTGTCATCACCAACATGGTGCCTGCGGCGATCCCCAGGACCCCGATCTGCCATTCATCCAGGCATGTGGAGCCCAGCCAACCGGATCCCAACAAGATCCCGAGTGAAAGATTGATGGCGCCGAACGCAGCCAGACGGGTTCCGAGCCCCAAAAGCAGGGCCAACCCCACAAGACCTTCGATTCCAGTGAAGAGAACCATGAATGCATGCAGCATCCCCTCGTGAGCCAGGGCTGCCGCAAGGAAAGGTTTGATGCCCAGCGCGTGGGGAAGAAATTTCACGAACTCGTGGCCCACATAGTCAGAGGAATTTGGGTCAAGTTTCCCTGGTACCAGAATGACCCGACGCCAGAAGGCGGAGAAAAAGAGCCAGCCCGTAACCCATCTCAAAGGTGTGGCGCAAAGTGGCGCAAGACCCCAGATGGAAGGCGGTGAAGCGTGCGAACTTTCCTTCGTCGGCATCGAAAGACCACCGGGGGTGAATGTTGTTTCCGCCATATCAAAGACTCCGATGGGTAACTGGTGTTGGGGGCGTGCCCGACCTTATTACTTTGAGCCAGGATGCTGAAGGGATCACCGAATTCGAGTTGGTTTGAAGAGACTGCTTCAAATTCCGCCTCCGCGTGTTCCTTTAGCCCGCATACGGATTGCTTTTCTCTCGGCTCATGGCTGGACCTGGACGTACCCTTCCTGCACCAGTTGGATGAGGCGCCCGATGGCGCCGGTATTGACCTTCACCCCTGGCAGAAGGTCATCATTGCCCCAATGGTGGACCTTCATGGAAAAGGCACACTCCTCGATCTGAACCCCCTGTTTCAGCAGATCTGCGACGAGCCCCTTGTAGGGATTGCCCGTGTTCACATGCCTGAACGCGTTGTAGGCCTGATCATTGAGGGGCAGGTAGGCCGCGTCGCCATAGAAGATCCCGATGATATCGCCCTCAGTGTTCAGTTCCTTGAACCGTTTGGCTAGAAGGTCCATGTATTTCATTCCGACCGGCATGTCCCCACTGAAGGCCAGATGGTCCAGGCTGAACACCACGCGAGCCTTTTTCAAAGTAACCGGGACATCAACGTGGATCGCGTGTTGGGGCTTGTCATCCTTCGCCTCGGCCGCACGAAGGCTCCTAGCGCTACTGGACAGGACCAGGAGAAAGGCCGGAACGAATAATCCGGCCAAGAGTGCTTTGCCTCGCATGATGTTCCTCCATGAACGTGGTGAACTCTGGGGCGGTTGCCCCCAGAGTTTCCATTTCGAGAATTAGGTGTTGTGAAATATTCTTTTGTTCCAAAATGGTTATGTAGTTTAAAAGTTTACCCAGCCGTTTCGAGCGGTTCACCCCATAAAGCCCCCGGCTCTGCCAGGGGATATTTACGGTTCGCACAGAAACGCCGGCCCGAAGGCCGGCGTTTCTGTGCAAGGAACGGATCTCAGCGCTTGAAGTTGCTCACCGTCTCGAAGTAGTGGGCGAAGGCGGCCATGCCGCCGGAGGCCTGCTCCCAGTCGTAGTTCTCATTGGGGGCGTGGTAGCCGTGGCTGGGGAGGCTCAGGCCCAGGAAGAAGACCTCGCAGCCCAGGATGTCCTCCATGGTCTTCACGGCGCCGATGCTGCCACCCTCGCGGGTGAAGGAGCAGGGCGCATTGAAGGCGAACCGGTAGGCGTCCTTGATGGCCGCGGCGTAGGGCCCGACGACATGGCCCTTGAAGGGTGCCAGGCCGTGCTCCTCGTGGAGCTGGACATCGGGGAAGTGCTCGTTGACGAAGGCGCGGATGCGGGCCATGGTCTTCTGCTCGTCCATGTCCGGCACCAGGCGGCAGCTCAGCTTGACCTCGGCCCGGGGCGGCACGGCGCTCTTGATGCCGGGGCCCGTGTAGCCGCCCACCACGCCGTGGACCTCCATGGTGGGCCGGCCCCACACGCGCTTCATGACCTTCAGGGGGTCCTCGGTGCGCATGCCGGTGATCATGTGGTCCTTCTTGAACGTCTCCACGCTGAAGCCCGCGTGGGCCCACTCCTCCAGCTCCTGCTTGGAGGGCTTCACCACCTCGTCGTAGAAGCCGGGGATCTTCACCTTGCCGGACTCGCCGTCCATCATGGCGGCCACCACCTTGATGAGCTCGGCCAGGGGATTGCGCGCCGCGCCCCCCACCACGCCGCTGTGCAGGTCGTGGTCGGCGGTCTCCAGCGTCAGGCGGAAGCCCTTGAGGCCCCGCAGGCCCGCGGGGGTGCTGGGCCTGCCGCGGGTGATCCAGACCGTGTCGCTCACCACGATGGCGTCGGTCCGGAACCGGCCCTTGTGGCGGTTCAGGCCGCCCTCGAAGCTGGGCGAGCCGATCTCCTCCTCGGTCTCCCAGAGGAAGTGGATGTTCAAGGGCACGCCCGCGCGCCGGGCCGCCAGGGCCCCGCAGAAGGCCGTCACGGCGGGGCCCTTGTCGTCCGTGCTGCCCCGGCCCCGGTAGGTGTCGCCATCCACGATGAAGGTGAAGGGGTCGGCCGTCCACTCGGGTTCGTTGGCGGGCTGCACGTCCATGTGGTTGTAGACGGTGATGGTGGGCAGGCTGGGATCCTCGCCGAACCAGCCGTGGATGAGGGGGTTGCCGCTGGTCTCCAGGATCTCGGCCCGGCCGCCGTGGCGCTCGAAGAGCGAGCGCGCCGCCTCGGCCACGCGGCGCACGTCGCCCTGATGGGCCGGGTCGGCGCTGATGGAGGGGATCTCCACCAGCGTCCTCAGCTCCGCCTCGAAGACCCCGCGGCACCCGCTGGCGAACTGGTCCAGGGCCTCGCGGGTGAGAAGGGAAGGATTCATGGCTGCTCCGGGAAGGGAGATCATCATCCCACAGAGCAAAGTGTTGTCTATAAAAGGACCTACGGGTAGAAGATGGTTCAGCCGGGATAGGTCCCGGGCGCCTTCAGGCCGGTCCACTCGGGCCACTGCATGGCCAGGTTGAGGTTCTGCACGGCCTGGGCGGCCATGCCCTTGCCGAGGTTGTCCAGGGCGACCAGGACGGCGCCGTGGCCGTGGCGGGCGGCCACGCCGATGTCGGCAAAGGCGCTGCCGGTGGTGGCGGCCACCCGGGGGCTGCCCTCCACGATCCGCACGAAGAACCGGCCGCTGTAATAGGACTCGAAATGGGCCCGGAGGGCCGGGGCATCCACGCCCGCGGGCAGGGGGAATTGAGCCACCGCGAAGATCCCCCGCACCATCGGCGCACTTTGAGGCACGAAGCTGAGGGGCGCCTCCCAGCCCTCGGCGGCGAGGGTGCGCAGGACCTCGGCCTCATGCTGGTGCCCCAGCATCTTGTAGGCGCGGAAGTCCTGGGCGCGGGCCGGGTGGTGGGTGGTGTCCGAGGGGGCCGCGCCCGATCCGCTGGAGCCCGTGGCGGCCGTCACCGCCACGAAGGCGGGCTGCCACGGGGCCAGGGGCAGCAGGGCCAGCTGCAGGGCCGTGGCGAAGCAGCCGGGGTTGGCGATGCGCCGGGCCCCCCTCATGCGTTCGGGCTTCCAGTCCACCAGGCCGTAGACCCAGGCGGGGTCCAGGCGGAAGTCCGCGGAGAGGTCGATGACCGTGAGGCGCTCCAGCAGGTCGTGGGCCCTGCCCGCGGCCTCGATGTCGGGCCAGAGCTTGCCCAGCTCCCCGTGGGGCAGGGCGGAAAACAGCACGGGCGCTTCGCTTTGGGCCAGGGCCGCCCAGTCCGGGGCCGCCTCGAAGGCGCCCTCCACCAGCCCCCGGAGGTTCGGGTGCTGGGCGTGGAAGGGCTTGCCCGCATGGCTGCGGGCCGTGCCCCGCAGCGATTTCACCGCCGGATGGATCGAGAGCCAGCGCAGCAGCTCGCCCCCGCCGTAGCCGGAAGCACCCAAGATCAAGACGTCCACCGATTTCATAGGAGCTCACTAAAAAGCTAATCCACAGATTTCACAGATTCACACAGATTGGAAAACAGGTACCGGGTTTTGAATTGGTGGAATCTGTGGACCCAAGCATTCAGGCCTTGGCCGCGATTTGGGGTTCGATGAGGCCCAGCACGAACGTGCCGAGGGCGTCGGCGTCGGCGCGGGCGTTGCGGGCGGGCAGGCCGAGGGTGGCCACGAAGCGCTCGCCCACCCGGTTGTCCGTGGCGGGGCCCGCGACGAGGTCCGCCTGGATGCCGAAGGCGGCCTTGAGGTGGTGGACCGCGCCGGCGACGCCCACGGGATCATTGGCGCAGAGGATGAAGGCGCCGCTCAGGGCCTTCAGCTCCGGGTCCTCCAGGATGGCCTGCACGCCGTACTCGCCCATGATGCCGTCGCCGGTCTCCGCCACGATGACGTCCACGCCATGGGCCGCCAGCTCCGAGAAGATGACGCGGGACACGCCCGCGGCGCTGCCCGCATCCGTGCAGACGCTGCCCGCATCCGTGAAATCCAGGGCCACCTCCGCGCCGTAGTCCCGCATGGAAAGGGCATCGCGCATCAGGGACACGCCCGTGAGCTTGCAGGCGCCCACGCGGTAGCCCGCCCGGCTGAGCTGGCGGATGGTGGCGCAGGCGGCGGCGGTCTTGCCCGAGTTCATGCAGGTGCCCGCCACGTAGACCACGGGGCAGTGGGGCGAGAGGCCCGTACCCTTGAGGGCGCCCATGCGGATGTGGGCGGGCTGGCCCGCCCGGGACTGGAATTCGGGAAAGACCAGCACCTGGCCCAGCACCTCCATCTCGAAGGGCTTGCCCACGTCCGGGTTGTGGGAGAGGCAGTGGCCGATGACGCCGCCCATGTTCAGGAGGTTCACGGAGTCGCCCACCTTCAAAGTGGCGGGCAGGACGCCCTCGTAGCCCTGGAGGGCGTTGCGATGACCCAGGGCGCCCACGAGGATGTCCCCGTCATGCAGGGTGCTCATGCGGCCGTGGGGATCCTCCAGCTGGTTGTAGGTGGTCTTTTCGCCCTTGATCCGGCAGGCGATGACCGAGCCCTCCTCCAGCAGGAGGTCGCTCGACAGGGTCAACGTGCGGCCCAGCCGGAGGTTGCGGGTGACCGAGGCGAGCTTGTCGACGTGGATGCGCATGAGGGCCTCGGTGAATCAGTTGCTCTTGGCTTTAAGTGTCAGGGTTTGTTGTACCCCGAAAATTTTGGCGAAACCTGCGGCTTCGGCGCCGGTCCAGAGCTTGTTGGCCTCGCCGTAGGTGGCGATGCGGGGGTCCATGAGGGAGTAGGGCGACTGCACGCCTTCCACCACGAAGGCCCTTGGGTGGAGGGTGAGGCGCACCTCGCCGCGGACGCGGTCCTGGCTGGACTCGAGGAAGGCCTCCAGGTCCCGGGCCAATGGGTCGAAGAAGTGGCCCTCGTGGAGCAGGGACCCGTAGAGGTTGCCCAAGGATTCCTTCCAAAAGAGCTGCTTGCCGCTCAGCACCAGCTTCTCCAGCTCCCGGTGGGCGCCGATGAGCAGGTGCGCGGCCGGGGCCTCGAAGCCCACGCGACCCTTGATGCCGAGGATGGTATCGCCCAGGTGCACGCCCCGGCCGATGCCGTAGGCGTGGCCCACGGCGTTGAGCCGGGCGATGAGCTCGACGGGGTCCAGGGCCTGGCCATCGAGGGCCACGGGCACGCCGCCATCGAAGCTGATGACGAGGGTCTTGGGGGGGAGGGCGCCGATGACGCCGCCGGGAAAGGCCGCCTCGGGCAGGGTGGTCCAGGGATCCAGTGTCTCCCGGCCGCCGATGCTGGTACCCCACATGCCTTCATTGATGGAGTAGTCCTTGGTCTTCTCCGGGAACACCACGCCCCGCTCGGCGCAGTAGGCCATCTCCGCGGCCCGGGACAGGCCCAGGTCGCGAATGGGCGTGAGGATCTCCAGGTCCGGCGCCAGGGCGCGGAAGGCCACGTCGAAGCGCACCTGGTCGTTGCCCGCCCCGGTGGAGCCGTGGGCGATGGCCGCGGCGCCCATCTCCCTGGCGAGGTCGGCCACGGCCCGGGCCTGGCAGACCCGCTCGGCGGAGACCGAGAGGGGGTACATCTGGCCCCGCAGCACGTTCCCGTAGACCAGGTAGCGCAGGTAGCCCTCGAAGAGCCCGGCCCGGGCGTCCACCGTGGTGTGGCTCAGGGCGCCCAGCTTGGGCGAGGCGGCCTCGATGCGGGCCAGCTCCTCGGGGGAGAACCCGCCCGTGTTGACCGTGACCGTGGCCACGTCGTAGCCCTGCTCCTTCAGGTAGAGGACGCAAAAGGACGTGTCGAGGCCGCCGGAAAAGGCGAGGACGGCAAGCTTGCTCATGGGAGACCTTTCCAAAAAGGGCTGAACCACGAAGACGGGAAGACCACGAAGAAAGGCATAGGTTGCCTTCGTGAGTCCTTCGTGGTCTT
>JARLGO010000413.1 GCA_031292655.1 Geothrix sp. | reverse complement strand
GCGGGCATCGGCTTCCTGGGAGGGCGGGTCGCCCGGGCCCAGTCCTCCGTGGAAATGCGCTACCTCTTCTACAGCGAATCCGACAGCCGCACTCGGGTCTCCAATCCGAACCTGCTGCTGCATGAGGATCTGGGCGAGGCGCTCGGCCAGATCGACCTGCTGCTTGCCCACGACAGCGTGTCGGGGGCCTCGCCCACGGGGGCCTATCCCACCTTGAGCGTGACCACCAGCACCTCGGCCTCGGGCATCTCCAGCACCAATGCCGCCGGCAAGATCCCCATGGTCCAGTTCCGGGATGAGCGCAAGGCCGAGGGCATCACCTACAGCCGCCGCTTCGGCGCCCACCTGCCTTCGGTGGACCTCTCCCACTCGGTGGAAAAGGACTACATCGCCAGGGGCTACGGCGTATCGGATGCCTGGACCCTGTTCGAGGGACGGGGCACCCTCCACTACGGGCTCTCCTGGTCCGATGACACCGTGGCGCCGGTCACCACCACCCTCCGCTTTCCCAAGAAGGAGCGCGACTACGCCCTCGGCTGGACCTGGGTCGTCGGGGAGAACGACCTCCTCGATGTGGGCACCACCCGGACCAACCTGAAGGGCGACCTGGATGAGCCCTACCTCATCGTGCCGGCGGGGAGCACCACCGTCGCCGAGCATCGCCCCGACACCCGGGTGCGGGACGCCTACTTCATCAAGCAGGCCCACCACTTCGAGTGGAGCGGCGCCCTCAAGACCAGCTACCGCTACTACCGCGATGACTGGGGGATCCGGGCCCACACGCTGGATTTCACCTATGATCAGCACCTCGACGACAGCTGGATCCTGACGCCCAGCCTCCGCTTCTACACGCAAAGCGCCGCCACCTTCTACGGCGCCAAGTTCGCCGCGCCCCAGACCTACATGTCGGCGGATTACCGGCTCTCGGCCATGGACAGCATCCAGCTCGGCTGCAGCATGTCGGTGGACCTCAGCGAGACCCTTTCGCTGAACTACGGCGGGACCTACCAGGTTCAGCGGGGGCGGGACCGGCTGACGCCCCTTCAAGCGGCGGCCACGACCTATGCCGCCGCGATCTACTCGGGCCCATCCGTTTCAGCCGCGGACGTCAACACGACCACCCTCACCCTGGGGCTGAAATGGCGGTTCTGACGGCCTCGGAGGAACGGACCCTCTACACCACCCGGTTCGCCCTCATGGGCGGCGAAGCCGTCGTGAGCTTCGTGGACGACCGAGGCCGGGAGGCCGCGACGGGGCTCGCGCGGGCGGCCGTGGCCGAGGCGCGGCGCATCGAAGCCAAGTTCTCCCGCTACCGGCCCACCAGCGTGATCTCCGAGATCAACGCTGCGGCTGGCGGCTCACCGGTGGTCATCGACGACGAAACGGAATTCCTCATTCAGGCCGCCCTGGATCTCGCCAGCCTCACGGAGGGCCGCTTCGATCCCACCGTGGGCGTCCTGAGGCGGGCCTGGGACTTCCGGAAGGCCGAGGTGCCCCCAGCGGCCTCGATCCGGGACCTCCTCCCCCGCGTGGATGCCGCTGCGGTCCTGCTGCGCCATGGCACGGTCCGCCTGGCCCGCGCAGGCATGGAACTGGACCTGGGCGGCGTGGGCAAGGAGTACGCGGCGGACCGGGTGGCAGGGCTGCTCAAGGCGCGGGGGGTCGAATCGGCCCTCGTGAACCTGCTCGGCGATGTCCGCACCACCGGCCGGCGCGGGGACGGCAACCCCTGGGTGATCGGTGTGCAGCATCCCCGCGAGCGCGGCCGCTTCAGCTTCACCCTGCGGGCCCAGGAGGACTGCGGCGTCGCCACCTCGGGCGACTATGAGCGCGGCTTTGAACTCGATGGCGTCCGCTACCACCACCTCCTGGACGCCACCACCGGGTACCCGGCCCGGGGCACCGCCTCGGCGACGGTGGTGGCGCCCACGGCCTTCGAAGCCGGCCGGCTCGCGACCGCCGCCTTCCTCCTGGGGCCGGAACGGGGCCTCCAGCTGCTGGAGTCCGCGAGGTCCGTGGAGGGCGCGCTCATCACGGAAGCGGGCGACCTGCTGGCCACCTCGGGCCTGGCGCGGATCTCCGACCTTCCAGGAGGCCACTGACATGCCGGGCCTCCGTTTCATGTTGATGGCGCTGGCGCCCCTGCTGCTCCAGGCCGGTCCCGGCTTCGATCCCTTGAAGGATGTCCCCATCTCGGTGGCGGGCGGGGTGCTCTCGTTGACGGTCCCACCCGGCGCGCACCTCAAGGCCCGGGCCTTCCGCGTCACGCTGGCCTCCAAGGGCACCCTCCGGCCCGGCGCCCTGCCGCCCCCCCAGGGCCAGGATGAAGCCGGTGATCCCATCTGGCGGGGCACCGTGCGCGTGGCCCTGGAAGGCCGGGACCTGGAGGATCCGGCGCGCCTGGTCATCACCTACCAGCCCTGTACCGAGGGGCCCGATGGCATGTGCTTCCTGCCGGTCCGGCGGACCCTGGCCGTGCCCGCCGCCGAGATCCCGGCCGAAGCGCGCTGAGGGCCGGAATCGGCGCTGGAAACCCCGTCCCCCTCCGCTAGCGCTGCCTCCGCCCCCGCAGCACCCACCCCAGCCCCACGGGGCCGGCGATGGTGGTGAGCAGGAGGGCGCCGATGACGCCCGCCTGCACGTCGGCGCTCAGCAGGGGCACGCCGTTCAGCTGCAGCTGGGCACCCGTCGCCACGAAGATGAGGCCCACCTCGCCGCGGGGCACCATGCCCCAGCCCACCACGGCCGCGCGGACGCCCCGGCCCCCGCCGTAGCCCGCGAGGAGTTTCCCGGCCACACCCAGCACCGCCAGCACCGCGGCGAACCCCAGGGTGGCGGGCCGGAAGAAGGCCGACGGATCGATCCTGGCGCCCATGAGCACGAAGAACAGCGGCGAGAGCACGCTGACCAGGGGATGCACCAGCTCCTCCAGGGTGCGGCGCTCGCGGCGCTCCAGATCCTCGATGTGCGCCGGCTCGAGAATGAGCCCGGCCGCGTAGGCCCCCACGATGGAGGCCAGGCCGGCGAGGTTGCCCAGCCAGGCCAGCAGGAAGGCGAAACCCAGGCCCAGGGGCAGCAGCACCTGCCTGCCCCGGAACCGGCTGGCCAGGCTGAACAGGTGCGGGGTGGCCAGCCGGCCCAAGGTGAGGGCCACTGCCAGGAAGCCCAGGGCCAGGGCCAGCGTTCCCGCCAGGCTCGGCCCCGCGGCTCCGCCGGCGGCGCCCACCAGGCCCGATACCGCCACCAGCACCAGCAGGCCCAGCACATCGTCCACCACCGCGGCCCCCACGATGATGCGGCCCGCCACCGAATGGGAGGCCCCCTTCTCCCGCAGCACCTGGGCCGAGATCCCGATGCTGGTGGCGCAGAGGCAGGCCCCGATGAAGAGGTCCAGCACCAGGGGCGAGCCTTGGGGCAGCAGGAGCCAGGCCCCGGCGAGGCCCGCGGCCATGGGCAGCACCACGCCGATGAGGGCCACGCGCAGCGAGGCCACGCCCACCTTGAGCATCTGCGGCACCGTGGATTCCAGGCCCACGGCGAACATGAGGACCACCACGCCCAGGCCCCCCAGCAGCTCCGTGGCGGGCGAGGCCGCCACGTCCGGGAAGGCGGTCCAGGCCCGGTGCAGGACGGCAAAGGCCAGCCCCGCCACCAGCTCGCCCGTCACCGCCGGCAGCTTCAGCCGCAGGGCCAGCTCGCCGCCCACCTTCGCCGCCAGCCAGAGCGTCGCCAGCAGCAACAGGGTGCCGGCCAGCGGGTCGTGCATCAGGATGAGGAAGGACACTTGGGTTCAAGCCCCGCAGGGAAGGCCTCCATTAAAGCATCCGAAACCATCTGCTAACGTCGGAGGCGGGCCCGGGGACAGCCTCCGCCTTTGAAACGGGAACCAATGAGCGTCCTCGATCTCCTCAGCTGGGCTTCCGCCGCCATCATCACCCTGGGCCTGGTGCTGCTCCGCCGCCACGGGGCGAGGCTGCCCCGCCTCGAATCGGATCCGGCCCTGCCGTCCGCCCCGCCCCGGGTCTGCCTCTGCATCCCCGTGCGGGACGAGGTGCTGGAGCTGGCTCCGGCCCTGGATTCGTGGCTGGCGCAGGACTACCCGGCCCTCCGCATCCTGGTGGTGGATGACGGTTCGACGGACGGCAGCTCGGAGATCCTCCGCCAGCGGGAGGCGGCGCATCCGGGTCGGCTCCGGGTGCTCCGCAACGACCACCTCCCCGCGGGCTGGCTGGGGAAGAACCACGCCATGGATCTCGCGTCCCGGCAGCCGGAAGCGGGGGACGCGGAGTGGCTGCTCTTCGCCGACGGGGACGTGCAGGCTTCAACGGACCTGCTGCGCCGGGCCGTGGCCTTCGCCCTCTCCCGGCCCACGGACATCCTGGCGCTGATCCCCGCCGTGGATGTGGTGGGTCCCGCCGAGCGCCTGATCCTCCCCGTGGCGGCCTCGGCCTTTCTCGTGCTGGTGCCGCCCCATCAGGTGCCGAACCCGAGGCACCCCGCCTTTTGCGGCGTGGGGGGATTCACCCTGGTGCGCCGGACGGCCTATGACGCCGCCGGGGGACACGCCGCGGCGCCCCTGGAGGCCATCGACGACATGATGCTGGCCCGGCGGGTGAAGGCGGCGGGCTTCATCAACCGCGTGGCGCAGGGCGGTCCGGACCTGCACCTGAGGATGTACCACGGGCTGCTGGAACTGGTCCGGGCCATGCGGAAGAACACGGCGGCCCTGCCCGCCTGGTGGCTGCTGCCCCTCCTGCTGCCGGCGGCCCTGGCGATCGGCCTGGCGCCCGCCTGGCTGCCTTTCGCGGGCCACCCCCTCCTGGCCCTCCTGCTCTGGCTGCTGGTCCCGGCGCTGGTGGGGGACGTGCAGCAGCGCCTGACGGGCCGCCCCATGGACCTGCTCGAGGCCCTGTGGCCGCTGAACGCGCTGGTGTTCGCCGCGGGCACGGCCTGGGCCCTGGCCGACCGCCTCCGCGGCGTGAACCATTGGCGGGGCCGGGACGTGGCCCTCAGGTAGGTCCCGGGGCCTCAGGTCCCTTCGAACAGCCGCAGGGTCTCGTCCAGCTTCCGCAGGATGGCGAGGATGCGGAACGGCTCCACGGTCACGTAGTCCACGGCCCCCGCGGCCACCGCGTGGTGGCGCTTCCGGGGCTCATCCTCCTCGGTGCCGGCCAGGATCACGGGGACCGGGCAGCCCTCCTGGTCCAGGAGCTGGTGGCAAAGTTCGAGGGGGCTGGCCAGGCGGAGCTGGTTGTGGATCAGGACCAGGCGCACCCGGCCCCAGCCTCCGTCCCCGGCCCCGAGGCCCGCGAGCTGGGCCTTCACGGGCCCCTTGATGTGATCGAGCATGGCCAGTCCGAACTTGCGGCTGAGGGCCTCCCCCAGGCGGCGGGCGAATTCCTCCTTTTCGGTGAGCAGCAGGATCAGGGGATCCCGGTCCACCACCACCTTCACCGTGGGCAACGCCGCCGCCCGGTTCATGCGGGCGGTGGCCTCCTGGAAGCCGCGGGGCGAGAACGCCTCCTTGTCCTGCTGGGCCTGGAGGACCTGCTGATCCTGCATCCAGGTCCGGTACCGGTCCAGCAGCTTGGCATCGGACTGTTTCGCGAAGCGCAGGCCCACCAGGTTCTCGCCGAAGTAGGCCACGGTGGTGGGCGCGCACAGGCGCAGGTCGCCTTCCAGCGGGACATCCAGCAGCGATTCCTCGCCCATGCGGAGCAGTTCCCGGATGTCCTGCTTGGTATTCCTCATGACCAGTTCGAGCCCCTCCTCGCCGAAGCTCTGCACCGTGCCATCGATGAGCGCATTGCGGGTGTTGGTGAAGGTGGCGGCATAGACCTGGGCGCCCCCCCGATCCGGGATGAAGTCCGCCAGGCGGTGCAGGTCCGAGCGACGGAGCACGCGGGGGATGGTGGCCTGGCAGGTCTCCACGCCCTCCAGGACTTCCTGTCCCGCGTGGGACACCACGCACTCGTACTCCAGGCCCCGGTCCTTGAGCTTGATGGCCAGGTTCTCGCCGGGTTTCAGGCCCCAGGCCCCGATCTCCTCGAAGGACATGCGGAAGGCCAGGCGCTCCCCATCCTCCGTGAGGATCGGGTAGGCGGCCCGCTGTGCCTTGTAGGCCACCTCCAGGCGGGCCCCGGCCAGGCAGAGCCGCTGGAGGACCCCGCGGATGCCCACGGCGTCTTCCAGGAGGGCGACGGATCTCGTCATGTCAGGCCCCTCCACTCAGCGGCGGCATCGCGCCGGCGGGCAGCCACCTCGAGAGGGCCCGGTGCAGGGCCTCCACGCGAACGGGCTTGGGGATGTGGTCGTCCATGCCGGCCTTGAGGCACTTCTCCCGGTCCCCCACCATGGCGTTGGCCGTCATGGCCACCACGGGAAGCCGGCGGCTGCCCCGCTCCCGCTCCCGGATGCGGCGGGTGGCCTCGAACCCGTCCATCTCGGGCATCTGGCAGTCCATCAGGACCAGGTCGTAGGGCACCCCCACGAGGGCATCCAGCGCCTCCGCACCGGTGGCCACGACGTCGGCCTCGATACCGAACCCCTTCAACATGATCAAGGCCACCTTCTGGTTCACGGTGTTGTCTTCAGCCAGCAGCACCCGCACCTTCACGGGGCCCCCCAGGGACCGGGGCAGAACCGCGGCGGCGGGGCTGCTGGGGGCCGGGCTGGCGGGGTCGAGGAGCCCCCGCAGCTGGCTCGGGCGGGCCGGCAGGGTGAGAAAGGTCTGGACGCCCCGGCGGGCGGCGGCCTCGCGAAGCTCCGGCCGGTAGAGCGGACTGACGAACACGACGGAACCATCTCCCGCCTCGGCCAGGGCGCCCTCCAGCGCCTCGGGCCCCGCCAGGATCAGGGCGCCCGGCTGGCGAACCTCCCGGAGCCAGGTCGCCGCATCTCCGCCGGGCGGCGCCACCAGGACCCGCACGCCCCAGGCCTCGAGCTGCTCGCGGACCAGGCGGCCCACGGCCGGAGGCAGGCCGGCCACCAGCACCGAGGCGGACCGAGGCGGCGGGGGCGCCGGATCCCCGCGGAGACCGAGGCGGAGGGTGATCCAGAAGGTGCTGCCCTCGCCGGGCGCGCTGGTCACCCCGATGTCGCCCCCCATGAGTTCGCACAGCCGCTTGCAGATGGTGAGGCCCAGCCCGGTGCCGCCGTACTTGCGCGTGGTGGAGGTGTCGCCCTGGAAGAAGGAGGTGAAGAGCCGGTCCACCACCTCCGGCTTCATGCCGATGCCCGTGTCCCGGACCTCCATCCGGATCTGGACCTGGCCGCCCTCGGTCGCCTCGGGCCGGACCCGCACCTCCACGGAGCCCTCGTGGGTGAACTTCAGCGCATTGTCCATGAGGTTGGTGAGGATCTGGCGCAGGCGGGTCGGATCGCCCGCCACGGCCAGGGGCGTGGCCGGGTCCAGGAAGATCCCCAGGTCCACGCCCTTGGCCTGGGCCTTCACGCCGAGGACCGCCTGCACATCCTCGATCACGGACAGCAGGTCGAAGTCCAGGGTCTCGAACTCCAGCTTGCCGGCCTCGATCTTGGAGAAGTCGAGGATGTCATTGATGAGCGTGAGGAGGGCCTCACCGCAGGACCGGACGGTCTCGGCATACTGGCGCTGCTCGCCCCCCAGGGGCGTGTCCAGCAGCAGGCCCGTCATGCCGATGATACCGTTCATGGGCGTGCGGATCTCGTGGCTCATGTTGGCCAGGAATTCGCTCTTGAGGCCCGACAGCTCCAGGGCCCGGTCCCGGGCCACCGCCAGCTCCCGGGCGGCCTCCTCCAGCTTGAGCTCGGCCCGCCGGCGATCGGTGATGTCGTGGAACTGCCAGAGGTGGCCCAGGTGCTCCTCGCCGACGGCGATGGGCACGAAGTCCATGGCCATGATGCGGCCGTCCCGCAGCTCGAATTCGTCGCCCTGGGCCGGCCGCCGGGCCGCCCCCAGGGCCTCGATGCGGGCCAGGAAGCCCCCCCGGTCCACCAGCAGGGGCAGGCACTCCTTCAGCAGGTCCCGGGTGTCGCTCTCCACGAGCACATGGGCGGGCACCGGCACCTGGAACATCTGGCAGAAGGTCTCGTTCAGGAGGGCGATCTTCCGCCCCTCGGTCTCCACCAGGATGCCCGCCTGCATGTTCTCGATGAGGGCCCGCAGCCGGCTGGTGGCCACCCGCAGCACGATTTCCGTGTGCTTGCGCTCGGTGATGTCCCTCAGGGTGCCGGACACCCCCAGGACCACGCCATCCGCATCGAAGGCGATGCGCTGGTGGGCCTCCACCCACTTCACCTCCCCGGTCCCGGCCGGGAGGCGGAACTCCCCTTCAAAGACCGCCTGCCCCGTGTCCACGGCATAGCTGAGCATGTTCAGGTAGCGGGGGCGGTCCGCCGGATGGAGGAAGTCCAGGAAGGGGCGGCCCAGGCAAGCCTCCGTGGGGTGCCCCGTGAGTTCGGCCCAGGCCGGGTTCAGGAAGGACCATCGCCCCTGCCGGTCGATCTGGAAGATCACCTCCTTCAGGTCGTCCACCAGGGCCCGGTAGCGGTCGGCCTCGGCCTGGGCCAGGGCCAGCCGGGCCTCCAGGGCCGGGAGCGGTTCAGGATCGGGGGACGGGGAGACAGCCTTGGGCATATCCCCCCCTCTTCGGTCACCCTAGCTGGAAGCGTGAAAAAAGATTTCTTGTTTTTTTCGCTTTTTGCCCCATGCTGGGAGCATCCTTTTGGAGGAACCCATGGCCGCGACCGAGCAGGACGATCGCCTCAAAGCCCTCACCCGCACCGTGGCCGACATCGAGCGGGCCTTCGGCAAGGGCTCCATCATGAAGCTGGGCGACCGCATGAGCCCCTCCGAGGGCATCGAGGTCATCAGCACCGGGTCCATCGCCCTGGATGCCGCCCTGGGCGTGGGGGGCGTCCCCAAGGGCCGCGTCGTCGAGGTCTACGGCCCCGAGGCCAGCGGCAAGACCACCCTGGCCCTGCACATGGTGGCCCAGGCGCAGAAGAAGGGCGGCCTGGCCGCCTACATCGACGCCGAGCACGCCCTCGACCCCGAATACGCCCAGAAGCTGGGCGTGGACGTGGCCAACCTCTTCATCAGCCAGCCCGACAGCGGCGAGCAGGCCCTGGAGATCTGCGACCAGCTCGTGCGCAGCGGCGCCCTGGACATCATCGTCATCGATTCCGTGGCCGCCCTGGTGCCCAAGGCCGAAATCGACGGCGAGATGGGCGACAGCCACGTGGGCCTGCAGGCCCGCCTCATGAGCCAGGCCCTCCGCAAGATGACCGGCACCATCAGCAAGACCCACACCTGCGTCGTCTTCATCAACCAGATCCGCATGAAGATCGGCGTGATGTTCGGCAACCCCGAGACCACCACCGGCGGCAACGCGCTCAAGTTCTACGCCTCCGTGCGCCTCGACGTGCGCAGCATCCAGAGCATCAAGGGCAACACCGGCGATCCCCTGGTGGCGACCAAGGACGAGGATTCCTCCGTCATCGGCAAGAAGACCAAGGTCAAGGTGGTGAAGAACAAGGTCGCCCCGCCATTGAAGGTCGCCACCTTCGACATCATGTACGGCGAGGGCATCAGCCGCACCAGCGAGCTGGTGGAGCTGGGCACCCAGCTGGAGATCATCCAAAAGAGCGGCTCCTGGTACAGCTACAAGGACAGCCGCCTGGGCCAGGGCGCCGAGAACGTGAAGAAGCTCTTCAACGACAATCCCGAACTGGCGGACGAGGTCGAGGGCCTCATTCGCGAGCGGCTCGGCCTGAAGGTGGCCGTCGAAGTTTGACCGACCGCCGGGTGGCGGAGTGGGGGGGGGGGTTTTGGCCCCCCACCCCCGCCCCCCCCCCGCGGGTTATTAAAACAAAAACCCACCCCCCCCGGGCAAGGGGGGGGCCGACGCGGCCGGGGCCCCGGCCCCCCCCCCCCCGGTTTAAACACCAAAAACAAACCCCCCCCCCGACCGGGGGGGCCCCCGCCCCCGCCCCCCCCCCCCCCCCACCAAACAAACCCCCCACATACCACCAAACCGTCGATTATCCCATCAACCCAAACCCCCACCAAACAAAAAAAAATAAGCCTCCCCTTTGCAAATATTTTTTTTT
>JARLGO010000412.1 GCA_031292655.1 Geothrix sp. | reverse complement strand
CCTCCTGAACCCTGGCAGCCTTGAGGTCCTGACCGAAGCCCGCCTGGAACCCGGCCTGGCCCAGGCCGGTCCGGGCGAACGGTTCCAGTTCGAGCGCACGGGCTACTTCACCGTGGATGCGGATTCGCGGCCCGGGTTCCCTGTGTTCAACCGCACGGTGGGGTTGAAGGATTCATGGGCGAAGATCGAGGCCAAGCAGTGAGATGATTCCCTCCGCGCCGGGGCCCGACTGCGCAGAGCCCCCCGGGCTCTGCTTCGTCACCCGGCGGTCGGGAGGGCGAAGATCGAGGCCAAGCAGTGAGAAATCGCAGGCTTCGCCTACGATTTCTCCAAGGCGGCTTTGCCGCCGGAAAGAGCCTGGATTTTCATTTTTATGGGGCCAAAGCGCCAGCTTTGGCCCGGGGGCTGTGATCCAGGTCGCATCGCAGCCCTGGGGGTAGATTCCCTCCATGTCCGCAAGGGCGGGGCTCTGCTAGGCTCGATGGGTTGGGCCTCCCTGCGGGTGGCCCTGCCGGGAAGCCGCCCATGGACAAGCTCGCGAGCCTGCTTCACATGACCCCTGCCATCTCCTGGATGGTGGTGAAAGTCGTCATCGTGTTTTCCGCCATCATGCTCCTGGCGTCCGTCTGGACCTGGGTGGAACGGCGGGGGTCCGCCATGATCCAGGACCGCATCGGCCCCAACCGGGCGGCGATCTTCGGAAAGATCCGCATCCTCGGCCTCGCCCAGCTGCTGGCGGACGGCATCAAGTTCTTCTTCAAGGAGGACCTCGTCCCGGAGGAGGCCAACAAGGGGCTCTTCTGGCTGGCGCCCTTCCTGGCCTTCGTTCCGGCCCTCATCGGCTTTGCCGTCATCCCCTTCGGGAGGAGCTTCACCAGCGGTGGCGTGACCTACTACCTCTCCGTGCTGGATCCCGGCAACGGGATGGGCCTGCTCTATCCCCTGGCCATCGGCGGCATGGCCGTCTACGGCGTGCTCCTGGCCGCCTGGTCCAGCAACAACAAGTGGTCGATCCTCGGGGGCATGCGCGCCTCCGCGGCCATGGTGAGCTACGAGATCGGCATGAGCCTGGCGGTCGTCACCATCTTCATGGCCACCGGCGGCTACGATCCCGCCGAGGTGATCCAGGCGCAGGGCCACCTCCCCTGGGCCTGGAACATCGTGCACCAGCCCCTCGGGTTCATCGTGTTCTTCACCTGCATGTTCGCCGAGACGAACCGCCTGCCCTTCGACTTCGCCGAGGGCGAGAGCGAGATCGTGGCGGGCTTCAACACCGAATACGGCAGCATGAAGTTCAGCCTGCTGGCCCTGGCCGAGTACTCGCATCTGATGACGGCTTCCGCCCTGGTGGCCACCCTCTACTTCGGCGGCTGGCAGGTGCCCTTCGTGCAGAACCCCACGGTCATGCTGTCCGTGGCCAGCTTCCTCCTGAAGATGCTGTTCTTCGCCTGGGTATTCGTCTGGATCCGATGGACCCTGCCGCGGTTCCGCTACGACCAGCTCATGCACCTGGGCTGGAAGGTGATGCTGCCGCTGTCCATGGCCAACCTGGTCTTCCACGCCTGGCGCATGAGCCAGGGTCACTGAGGAGGGGCGATGGGCGTCATCGTCAAGAAAGTCGAACTGGGCTGGCTGGACCGCACCTATGTCTGGCCCGTGATGAAGGGCATGGCCATCACGTTCGAGCACTTCATCAAGCAGCTCTTCACGCCCACCTCCAAGCGCTACACGATCCAGTACCCGGAGATGAAGAAGGAGATCCCCGCGGGCTATCGCGGCCTCCACGAGCTGAAGCGGTTCGAGGACGGGGCCATCAAGTGCGTGGCCTGCTTCATGTGCCAGGAGGCCTGCCCGGCCCGCTGCATCAGCATCGAGGCCGAGGAGTTCAGCGACCTGAACATCACCCAGGGCTTCGAGGAGAAGCGCCCGGCCAAGTTCACCATCGACATGCTGCGCTGCATCTACTGCGGCATGTGCGAGGAGGCCTGCCCCAAGGACGCCATCTGGCTCCGCAACACCTACGAGGTGGCGGCCTATGACCGGCTCTCCATGCAGTTCGGCAAGTGGGACCTCATGAACACCTATGCCGAGGCCGACGGCAAGGACCGCATCAGCCAGGACCCCACCCCCTCCGTGCCTCGCCGCACGATCGTGATGTAAGGAGAGGCCATGTTCATCACCTTCGCCCTCATCACGCTCCTGGGTGCCCTGGGGATGCTGCTCCAGAAGAACGTCATCGTGGCGGGCCTCTGCCTGGTGGCCACCTTCTTCGGCGTGGCGGGACTCTTCGTGCTGCTGGCCAACCCCGTGGCCGCCGCCCTCCAGGTCATCGTCTACACCGGGGCGATCATGGTGCTCGTGCTCTTCGTGATCATGATGCTGAACAGCCATGAGGAGGAGAAGGCCCAGGCCTCGCACCCCATCCAGCGCTGGGTGTCGGTCATCCTGATCGCGGTCCTGGCCTGCGGTGCCGTGAAGTTGGTGCTGGCCTCCCCGGGCCTGAAGGCCCTTGAGGCCAGCGGCGCGGCCATGCCCCAGGCGATGACCCTCCAGAAGGTGGGATTCACGCTCTTCGCGGACCACCTGCTGGGGTTCGAGGTGGCGGGCCTCCTCCTGCTGGTGGCCATGGTCGGCGCGGTCGCACTAACAAAGCGGAACCTGTGAGGAGCCAGCGATGACCGGCATGGACGCGATCCTCCAAGGCGGCCTCCAGGGTTACCTGGTGGTGGCCCTTCTCCTGTTCGCCCTGGGACTGGCCACGGTGCTGCTGCGGCGCACCCTGCTCCTGCAGTTCATGGGCGTGGAACTGATGCTCAACGCCGCCAACGTCGCCCTCCTCGCCTTCGCCCGCTTCCGGGGTGGCGACGCGCAGGCCATGGTGTTCTACCTCTTCATCATCGCCGTGGCCGCCTGCGAGGCGGCCGTCGGCCTGGCGCTGGTCATCGGCCTCTTCCGCCACCGGGACACCACCGACTCGGACCGGGCCTCCGGCCTGAAGCAGTGAGGATGCGATGAACAATTACTACTGGCTCATTCCGATCCTCCCCCTGCTGGGTTCGGCCTTCAACGGCCTGCTGGGCAAGCGCGCCGGCAAGGGCGTCGTCACCTTCGTGGGCCTGGGGGTGGTGTTCGGATCCCTTCTCCTCGCCCTCTCGGCCTTCTTCGCCATGAAGGGGATGCCGGACCACCGGCTCGCCCTGAACTACGGCGATTGGATGGCCACGGGATCGCTCAGTGTGCCCTTCGGCCTGGTCATCGACCCCCTCAGCGGCACCATGATGCTGGTCGTCACGGGCATCGGCTTCCTCATCCACCTCTACTCCGTGGGCTACATGCACGAGGACGAGGGCTACGCACGGTTCTTCAGCTACCTGAACCTCTTCGTGTTCTTCATGCTCACCCTGGTGCTGGGATCCAGCCTGGTGCTGATGTTCGTGGGCTGGGAGGGCGTGGGCCTCTGCTCCTACCTGCTCATCGGCTACTTCTTCGAGACGGACTTCGCGCCGGACGCGGGCCTCAAGGCCTTCCTCATGAACCGTGTGGGCGACCTGGGCGTGGCCATCGGGATGATGGTGCTCTTTGCCGCCTTCGGCACGCTGACCGTGTCAGGCATCCTCACCCAGGCCGGGCATCTCGCGCCCGAGCTGGGCTTCGGCGTCCTCACCTTCGCCACCCTGATGCTCTTCGTGGGCGCCACGGGCAAGAGCGCCCAGATCCCCCTCTACCTCTGGCTGCCGGACGCCATGGCGGGCCCCACGCCCGTGAGCGCCCTCATCCACGCGGCCACCATGGTGACCAGCGGCATCTACATGATCTGCCGACTGGCCCCCGTGTTCACCCTGACCCCCATCACCATGAATGTGGTCGCCTGGGTGGGCGCGGCCACGGCGCTCTTCGCCGCCACCATCGGCCTGGTCCAGCGCGACATCAAGAAGGTCCTGGCCTACTCCACCGTCTCGCAGCTGGGCTACATGTTCCTGGGCCTGGGCGCCTCCGGCTTCGCCGCGGGCTTCTTCCACGTGTTCACCCACGCCTGGTTCAAGGCCCTCCTCTTCCTGGGCGCCGGCAGCGTGATCCACGCCATGCACCACGAGCAGGACCTCTTCAAGATGGGCGGCCTGAAGGACAAGACGAAGATCACCTTCATCACCATGGTCGCGGGCACCATCGCCATCATGGGCTTCCCCGGCACCTCCGGCTTCTTCAGCAAGGACGAGATCCTTTACCTGGCCTTCCTGAAGTCCCCGGCGCTGTGGGTGATGGGCGTCGTGGGCGCCTGCTGCACCAGCTTCTACATGTGGCGCCTCATGGCCCTCACCTTCTGGGGCAAGCCCCGGGACCACCACGCCTATGACCATGCCCATGAAAGCCCCCTCACGATGACCCTCCCCCTCATGGTGCTGGCGGTGGGCGCGCTGCTCTGGGGCTTCTGGGGCGTGCCGGAGGCCTTCGGCGGCCACTTCGCCGTGGGCGAGTGGCTGAAGCCGGCCCTCACCTATGGCCAGGTCCATGGGGCCCACGGCCACCACGAGGGGCCGGCCGTCCTGCTGGCGGTGATCTCCACGGCCCTGGGCCTCGGCTTCGGCTTCCTCGGCTGGAAGATCTTCAAGGAGGGGCCCGCTGCGGAGCTGGCCTTTGCCGAGAAGCATCCCTTCGTCCATAACCTGCTGCTGAACAAGTACTACGTGGACGAGGGTGTGGAGCTCTACCTGCTGCGGCCCATCCGGTGGTTCGGCAACCTGCTCTGGAAGCTCTTCGACGTGATCCTCATCGACGGCGTGGGGGTGAACCTGCCGGGCGCGCTGACCCGGGTCTTCGGGGACTTCACCGCCCTCTTCCAGACCGGCCGGGTGCGGAACTACGCGCTGAGCATGGCCCTGGGGGCCGTGGTCCTCCTCTATGTCTTCCTGAAGTAGGTGGGGCGATGACCTGGCTGAACTCCCATCCCCTCACCTTCCTGGTCTTCGCGCCGGCGATCCTGGGCTGCCTCATCCTGGCGCTGCCCCAGGCCCTGGGCCGCCTCTCCCGCATGCTCGGATTCATGGGGGCCCTGGCCATCTTCATCCTCAGCCTGGCCTGGCTGCTGGGCCATCATGGCGGCGCGGCGGGCATCGCGGAGCGGACCCCCTGGTTCACGCTGGTGGGCCTGCCGGTCGACTACGCCCTGTCCGTGGATGGGCTGAACCTCTGGCTGGTGCTCCTCACCACCTTCCTGGTGCCGCTCACCATGCTGGGCACCTGGAACAGCCTCAAGGACCGCATCGGCACCTTCGCCGCCATGTTCCTCCTGCTGGAGACCGGCATGGTGGGGGCGCTGATGGCCCAGGACCTGTTCTTCTTCTATTTGTTCTGGGAAGCCATGCTGATCCCCATGTACTTCATGATCGGGATCTGGGGCGGGGACGAGCGCCGCTACGCCGCCAACAAGTTCTTCCTCTACACCTTGAGCGGCTCCCTGCTCTGGCTGGTGGCCCTGCTCTACCTGGCCAACAAGGCCGGCGGCTTCAATCCGGCCCTCATGGGCCAGGCCGCGGCGCTGCTCCCCTTCGGCGTCCAGTGCTGGCTCTTCATCGCCTTCGCCGTGGCCTTCGCCATCAAGGTGCCCCTCTTCCCGTTGCACACCTGGCTGCCGGACGCCCACGTGCAGGCGCCCACGGCCGGTTCGGTCATCCTGGCGGGCGTGCTCCTGAAGCTGGGCGGGTACGGGTTCATCCGCTTCGCCATCCCCATGTTCCCGGCGGCGTCCATGCACTTCGCCAAACCCATCGCCATCCTCAGCGTCATCGCCATCGTCTATGGCGCCCTGGTGGCCATGGTGCAGCGCGACATCAAGAAGCTGGTGGCCTACTCCTCCGTGAGCCACATGGGCTTCGTGATGCTGGGGCTCGCCTCCTTCACGGTGATCGGCACCCAGGGAGCCATGCTCCAGATGCTCAACCACGGCATCAGCACCGGGGCCCTCTTCCTCCTGGTGGGCATGCTCTACGACCGGGCCCACACGCGCATGATCGCCGACTTCGGGGGCGTGGCCGTGAAGATGCCCGTGTTCACGGCCTTCTTCTTCATCGTCACCCTCAGCTCCATCGGCCTGCCCCTCACCAACGGCTTCGTGGGGGAATTCTGGATCCTGAACGGCACCTTCCTCTCCGGCTTCAGCTGGGGCCGCCTCTACGCCTGCCTGGCCACCTCCGGCGTGCTGCTGGGCGCGGTCTACATGCTCTGGATGTTCAAACGGGTCTTCTGGGGGCCCGAGTACAAGGACGAGGACAGCGGCACCCACCACCTCCACGCCGACCTGAACGCCCGGGAGGTCGCGGTCCTGCTCCCCCTGGTGGTGCTCATCTTCTGGATGGGCGTCCACCCCAAGACCTTCGTGGCCGTCAGCGAAGCCCCCGTGGTGGCGCTGCTGCAGGAAGCCAAGGCCCCCGCGCCCCGGACCTTCGTGCTGAAGCCCGCCGTCCATGAGTCCCCGGCGGCGGAAGAGGCCCCCGCCCCCGGAGCGCACGAAGAGACCGCCGAACCCGCCGCCCATGAGGTGCACCGATGAGCCTCACCCCCAGCCAATGGGCGGCCCTGCTGCCGCTGATCCTGCCGGCCCTGGGCGCCTGCCTGATCCCGCTCATGGCCCTGGACAAGGACCAGGCCACGGTCAAGTGGATCCGCGCCGTGATGTACGGGACGGCCCTGCTCGCCGTGGGCGCCAGTTTCTGGTACCTCACCGACCTCTGGAAGACGGGGGCCCAGCCCAGCTTCTTCCAGCTGCACCTGGACCGCCTGGCCCAGTTCACGGGCATTTTCGTGCTGGTGGCTGCGGCCCTCACCATCCTCGAGAGCTGGGACCACTTCCACCAGGAAGGCTGGGTGAAGGGCGAGACCCTCTCCCTGCTCCTCTTTTCGGTGACGGGCATGATGCTCTTCGCCTCCACCACCCATTTCGTGGTGCTGTTCCTGGGCCTCGAGCTGTTCAGCATCCCCCTCTATGCCCTGGTCGGCACCGTGCGCACCCGCTCCGAAAGCGCCGAAGGCGGCATGAAGTACTTCCTGACCGGCGCGGTGGCCTCCAGCTGCTTCCTCATGGGGGGTGTGCTGATCTACGGCCTGAGCGGCACCCTGGACCTCTCCAGGGCCGCCTTCGCCCTCAAGTCCCAGGGGCTGGCCCTGGATCCCGTGGTGCTCGCAGGCGCGGCCCTCATGCTGCTGGGCTTCCTGTTCAAGGTGTCGGCCGTGCCCTTCCACCAGTGGACCCCGGATGCCTACGAGGCCTCGCCCCACCCCATCGCCGGTTTCATGTCCGTGGCCACCAAGGGCGTGGCCCTCATCGCCCTGCTGCGCATCTTCCCCGGCAGCCTGGCCCCCCTGGCCGCGGTGGGCGTGAAGATGCAATCCGTGATCGCCGTGCTGGCCGTGGCGACCCTGGTGGTCGGAAACCTCACGGCACTCGTGCAGACCAACGTGAAGCGCATGCTGGCCTACTCCAGCATCAGCCACGCGGGCTACCTCCTACTCGCCTTCGTGGCCGGCACCCCCGCCGCCTTCGACGGCATGCTGTACTACCTCGTGATCTACCTGGCCATGAACATGGGCGCCTTCGGCTTGCTGACGGCCTTCGGCCTGGTGGGGGAGAAGACCACCTTTGACGACCTGCGGGGCCTGGGCTGGAAGCGTCCGGCCATGGGCGTGGCCGCCGCGATCTTCATGCTCAGCCTGGCCGGAATCCCCCCCTTCGGCGGCTTCTACGGCAAGTACATGATCTTCCGCGAACTGGTGGGCACGGGCCACGTCGGCATGGCGGTCCTGGGCGTGCTGGCCAGCCTCGTGTCCGCCTACTACTACCTGCGCTTCCTGGTGGCCCTGTTCCTCCAGGCCCCGAGCGCCGAGGCGGAGCGCCTGGCCTCGGACCGTCCGGCCGTCCATGCCCCCATGGCGGGTGCCGCCGTGCTGGTTTGTGCCGCCATCGTCCTGGCCGGCGGCTTCCTCCAGACCTTCCTGGCCGATGGCTTCGCCCGGCGCGCCCTCGTGGAAGGCCTGGGACTGATCCGCTGACCTGCTGATCCGCTGATTCAAGCTCAACCTGCAGCGCGGGGTGGTGGTCCATACATCGTTATGCGAAGGTTAAGGGGGGCGACTTCCTGCCTGCGAGTAATTGGAGTGCCGGATCATGAAGCGAAACACCTGGATCGGACTTGGGCTCGGACTCGCGGCGGTGGGAGGCGGGGCGGCCTACGTCTGGACCCGGCCCAAGGACGAGATCAAGTGGCGCATGGCCAAGGTGGACCGGGCCAACGTCACCCAGCGCGTCGTCGCCACCGGCATCGTGAATCCGGTGGTGCAGGTGGCCGTGGGCACCCAGGTGTCGGGCGTGATCACGGCCCTCTACGTGGACTACAACAGCATCGTGAAGAAGGGCCAGCTCATCGCCGAGATCGACCCCACCGTGTGGATCTCCCAGCTCCAGGACGCCCAGGCCACCCTGGATCGGGCCCAGGCCGCCTACAACTTCGCCAAGGTCGACTACGAGCGCAGCAGGCGGCTCTGGGAGGCCAAGCTGCTGGACGACTCGGATCTCGACACCAAGGACACGGCGCTCAAGACTGCCGCGGGCAACGTCACGTCCGCCAAGGCCGCCCTCGATCATGCCAAGACCAACCTCGACTACTGCCGCATCACGGCCCCGGTGGACGGCGTCGTCATCTCCCGGCTGGCGGACGTGGGCCAGACCGTGGCCGCCAGCTTCAGCACGCCGAGCCTCTACATGATCGCCCAGGACCTGTCGCGGATGAAGATCTGGGTGTCCATCGCCGAATCCGACATCGATGACGTGAAGGTCGGACAGAGGGCCCTCTTCAACGTGGACAGCCTGCCGGACAGGCAGTTCACGGCCAAGGTGAGCCTGGTCCGCCAGGAGCCGGTGACCAACAACAACGTGGTGACCTACGTCGTGGAGATGATCACCCCCAACGAGCCGCTGTCCGATTTCGACGACGAAGAGAAGGCCCCCGCCGGGAAGGCCCCGAAGGCCAGCGAGAGCCACGAGGCCCCCGACCCGGAGCGGGCCTGGGAGCGCATGAAGGACCGCCTGCCCGCGGGTACCACCAAGGAAGCCTTCCTGAAGCGGTTCCAGGAGCGCCAGGCCGAACGGCAGGTCAAGCCCCTGCCGATGCTGAACCTGGCCTCCAACATGAGCCCCCAGGACCTGGCGCGGATCCCCGGAGGGTCCAGCATGATTCCCGGGCCCCGGTTCACGGGCAACCTGGCCCTCCGCTCCGGCATGACCGCCAATGTCACCATCGAGACTGCCAAGCACTACGACGTGCTGCGCGTGCCCAATGCCGCCCTCCGCTTCAACCCCGCCGCCTTCATCAAGGACGAGAAGAAGACCAGCGGCCCCAGGCTGGGCCAGCCCATGATGTTCGGGGGCGGGCGCCCCGGCGGCGGCGCCCAGAGCGGCACGGGCACCAAGGGGGGCGTGGTGGCCAAGCGGGAGGACCGGATCTGGGTGCTGGAGAACGGCAAGCCCAAGGACATCGTCGTGAAGGCCGGCATCTCGGATGGCCAGTTCACGGAAGTGAGCGGCGAGGGCCTCACCGAGGGGATGCAGGTCCTGGTGGGCGTGGACAACTCGAAGCAGGCCGGCAGCTCCCAGGCTCCTGCAGGCGGCGGACGGCGCTAGCGGGGGGTGGACCGTGGCCTTCGCGGAGTTCCTGAAACTGGCCTTATTTGCCATCACCCGCAACAAGATGCGGGCCTTCCTCACCATGCTGGGCATCATCGTGGGCGTGGGCGCCGTCATCGCCATGATCGGCATCGGGGAGGGCTCCAAGCGGGCCTCCATCGCCCTGATCCAGAACATGGGCTCCAACATGCTGACCATCTTCCCCGGCTCCGGCGGCAACCGCTTCGGCCCCATGGCCATCGGCAGCGCGGACATCCTGCTGGAGAGCGACGTGCCCCTGATCAAGCAGGAGCTCTCCCAGAGCAGCGTGGTCACGGCCACCCAGCAGGTGTCGACCACGCGCCCGATCATCTACCAGAGCCAGAACTACGTCACCCAGGTCCAGGGCACGGGCACCGAGTTCCTCGAGATCCGGGGCTGGGACGTGGCCAGCGGCAGGTTCTTCACGGACTCGGAGGTCCGCGGCATGGCCAAGGTCTGCGTGCTGGGCAACACCGTGAAGACCAACCTGTTCCCCAACGGGGACGACCCCGTGGGCCAGACCGTCAAGATCGGCGGCGGCGGCGGGGGAGGGGCCCTGCCGTTCCTGGTGGTGGGCGTGCTGGAGGTGAAGGGCGCCGGCATGTTCGGCGACCAGGACGACCTCATCGTGGCCCCCTACACCACGGTGATGCGCAAGATCATGGGCCGCGACAAGATCCAGCGCATCATGGCCAGCGCCCAGGATGGCAAGGCCGACGTGGCCGCGGCCGAGATCACGGCCCTGCTGCGCCAGCGCATGAAGGTGGCACCCAAGGACGACGACCCCTTCCAGATCCGCAAGCAGGACGACATCGTGCAGATGCAGGCCCAGCAGGCCGGCATCCTCACGGCCCTGCTGGCCGTGGCCGCCAGCATCTCCCTGGTGGTGGGCGGCATCGGCATCTCCAACATCATGCTGGTGAGCGTCACGGAGCGCACCCGCGAGATCGGGGTCCGGCGGGCCCTGGGGGCCACGCAGCGGAACATCCTCTGGCAGTTCCTCGTGGAGGCCGTCGTGCTGGCCTTCTTTGGCGGGCTCATCGGCGTCGCCTTCGCCTTCACCTCCGTCGCCATCCTCCAGAAGTTCCAGGTGCCTGCCGTGATGGAGACCTGGGCGGTCATGCTGGGCCTCGGCTTCAGCGGCCTGGTGGGCGTGGTGGCGGGGTTCCTGCCGGCCCTGAAGGCGGCAAACCTGGATGTCATCGACGCGCTGAGGTACGAGTGATCCGCGCCGCCACCCTGGACCCTGATTCGCTCCTCGCCGGATGCCTCGCGCCGCAGGCTGCCCCGCAGCCTGCTTTGCGATCCGGCGGGCGCGATGTCATCGACGCGCTTCGGTACGAGTGACCTGTCATGGATGACCCCTCCGGGGCGCACGATCCCTATGCCGTCCTCCGGAACCCGGACTACCGCTGGTTCATCGTCTCCATGGGGCTCATCACCCTGGGCCTTCAAATGCAGGGGCTGGTGGTGGCCTGGCAGGTCTACGACCGCACCGGCGACCCGCTGGCCCTGGGGCTGATCGGCCTTTCGGAGGCGCTGCCCTTCCTGGGCATGGCCCTCTTTGGCGGCCACGCCGCGGACCGCCTGAACCGCCTCCGCCTCTGTATGGCCTCCACCCTGAGCCTGGCCCTCTGCTCGGCCCTTCTGGTGCTCTTCACCTGGCGGTCCCTGTCCGGTCCCCTCGCCAGGGCGGTGGTGCCCGTCTACGGCATCATCTTCCTCACCGGGATCGTGCGGGCCTTCTACCGTCCGGCCAACGTGGCCCTGGGCACGGACTTGCTGCCGAAGGAGCTCTACGCCAGCGGCTCCACCTGGCGGGTCTCCGTCTTCCACACGGGCATGGTCATCGGGCCGGCCTTTGGCGGCCTGGTGTACGCCTGGCGCGGGCCCCTCGCGGCCCACTTCCTCGTGATGGCGCTGCTGCTCTGCGGCTTCCTGGGGCTGCTGCTGATCCGCTATGTCCCGAAGCCGGTCCGGCCGAAGGAAGGGTCGATCTTCGCCAGCCTCGGAGAGGGGCTGCGCTTCGTCTTCTCCCAGCGGCTGCTCCTGGGCGCCATCAGCCTCGATCTCTTTGCCGTGCTGTTTGGCGGCGCCGTGGCCGTGCTGCCGGTGTTCGCCAGGGAGATCCTCCGGACCGGGCCCCAGGGGCTGGGCGCCCTGCGGGCGGCCCCGGCCGTCGGCTCGGTCCTCATGGGGCTCACCATGGCCCACCTCCCGCCCCTGCGACGGGCGGGACGGACCCTCCTCGTCTGCGTGGCCGCTTTCGGCGCGACCATGATCGCCTTCGCCCTCAGCCGGAGCTTCCTGCTCAGCCTCTTGCTCCTGGCCGCCAGCGGCGCCGTGGACAACGTCAGCGTGGTGCTCCGCTCCACGCTGCTCCAGATGGTGACGCCCGCGCACATGCTCGGGCGCGTGTCCTCCGTGAACCAAGTGTTCATCGGCTCCAGCAACGAGATCGGCGCCTTCGAGAGTGGCGTGGCCGCCCGGTTCCTGGGGCTGGTGCCTTCCGTGGTCTTCGGGGGCTGCATGACCCTGCTGGTGGTGGCCTTCACCACCTGGAAGGTGCCCGAGCTCCGCCACATGGACCGCATCGAATAGCCAGTCCCGGGTCTTCAGGAAAAACGGGATCACTTCCGGCGAAGCCGGAAGCCGCCTCCGGCGGGCCCGTGCGGCGAGCATGCGGGAATCACACTGACGCGACGACTCGTTGACGGAGGCCAACGACCTTTGAACGAATCCTCAGGCTGCCTGCTTTATCGGTGTTCATCATTCAGTTCTCGGTGTTCATCGGTGTTGAGCATTTGTTCTTTTCAATCCTTCCTGGTTCCCATTCGTACGAAACAAGCGGCCCCGAAGGGCCGCTCACTGAAGACTGAAGACTGGCTACAGCACCGCCAGGGCGGCGTTGTAGTCGGGCTCCTGGGCGATCTCGGGCACCAGCTCGGTGTGGATGACCTTGCCCGCGCCATCCACGACCACCACGGCCCGGGCCAGGAGGCCCTTCAGGGGGCCGTCCACGAGCGCCACGCCAAAGGCCTTGCCGAAGTCCGCGTTGCGGAAGGTGGAGGCGGGAACGACGTTGTCCAGGCCCTCGGCGCCGCAGAACCGCTTTTGCGCGAAGGGCAGGTCGGCGCTCACGCACAGGATCGTCGTGTTGGGCTTCTCGTTGGCCCGGGCGTTGAACTTGCGGACGCTGGCCGCGCAGGTGGGCGTGTCCAGGCTGGGGAAGATGTTCAGCACCACGCGCTGGCCGGCGAGGTCCTTCCCCGAGATCTCGGACAGGTCGGTGCGGACCAGGGTGTAGGCCGGAGCGGCGGTGCCGGCCTTGGGCAGGTCGCCGGAGGTGTGGATGGGGTTGCCTTTGAGCGTGATCTGGGCCATGGGTGCTCCTGTTGATGAGGCACCAGTCTAGCGCCCCGACCCGCATCGTTCAGCCCGGAAGAAACCGTTCCACCCGGACCCCCGCCCGTCGCCCTACTTCCTCATCCAGGAATCCATTTTCAGGAAGGCCTTTTCAAAGCCTTTGAGCTCCTTGGCTTTCCCTTCGATCGTGTCGCTGGGGGCGGCCTTCGGGTCGGAGGTCGGCGCACTGGGGGCCGGAAGCTTGGGAGGGGCCGACGGGCTGGCCAGCAGCTTCTCGATTTTCGGAATGGCCATGCCCACGGAGATGTTCAGGAACTGCAGGTTCGCTTGCCGGGTGCAAAGCAGGAGGAGGTTGGCCCCCTTGATGGGCCGGACCACGATGCGCGACTCTCCGTAGCGCAGATCGAGCGTCGAGATGGCCCCCGCCGCGACTTCCAGGCCGGGAACCCCGTACAGGAGAACCCCGGCGGCGCTGGCCAAAGCCTCGCTGTCGAAGAGCGCGGGGAAGGCCTTGGCCAGCACATGCCCTTCCGCGTCGTACACCATGCTGCCCACGATCCCGGGCAGCGTGTTCATCTGGTCAAGTACCGTCTGCATGTGGCCTCCGCGCTCAGATCAGCGAGGCATGGCGAGGGCTTGCCGGACCTGGGCCTCGACGGCCCCGGCCTGGCTTTCCCCGCTGACCAGGACACAGAGATAGAGGCTCTTTGTGCCCAGGAGCATCAGATGCCGCGATTTCCCTTCCACCGTGGCCGAGAGCAACTCCCCGGTCTGGAACACGGAGGCCAGCTGGTTCCCCACCATGGCCAGGAAGGTTCCCTGCCCCGCGAGGACCTCCGATTCGAAGCTCTGGTCTCCCACGCGATTGCCATCCTTGGTCTGGAGCACCGCGAACAGGACACCCGGCACGGCCCGCACTCTCTCGATGATCTCGCTGGATTTCAAGGTCTTCGCTCCTGATTCCTTGGGCAATGGGGGGGTGTGCTGGGTGATGCGGGCGGCCCGCCGCTCATCCAGGATCCGGGCGGCCTCCAGCAGCAGATGCTGGCTGGGCTTCCGAATGGTGGTCCGGGGGGAGGCCAGTGCCGGCTGCAGTCCGAACCGTCCGTTGGGCCACTCCAGAATATCGTATAAGGCTTCCTCCCCGGCCTTGTCCCCATACTCCACATGGACAATTCCGCCCTCCTCGAAATAGAGAAAACCCTTGGACTCACCGCTTTGAATCGACAGACATCCGGTGAAACGATTTTGGAGGTTCAGCTGAATCACATCCGACACGCCCAGGCCAGGAATCACGCCCTCGAAACCCTCCCAGGAGTCCTTGGGGTGGCCATCAGCGGGTGCCATTTCGCTCTCTCCCTTGGGGTTCTAGGTTTTGGGTGGTAGGCAAAAATACACTGGGATCCCGGCTGGCGCCAGAGGAAATCGCGGGACCCAACGCAATTTCCCATTCCCGCGGCTCCGGGGAACGGGGCGTCGCCCGCTGGGATCCGCCCGCCCGGCGGCCCGCCGAGGCCGATCGGGTAGTCTGGGGCATTCGACCGGGGAGGCCCGTTGCAAGCCCTGCTGAAGAAGATCATCGGGCGGGATCAGCGCCTGGCCGCCTTCCGGCACTACGAGCTGCTGGTCCACGCCTATGTGGTGGTGCTGCTCATCAGCAACCTGCTGGGGCCCAAGCCGACCCAGGTGGGCCCCTTCATCTTCAGCGGTGCCCAGCTGCTCTTCCCCATCACCTACATCTTCGGCGACATCTTCACGGAAGTTTACGGCTACGGCGGTGCGCGCCGGGCCATCTGGGTCGCCTTCCTGGCCAACGTGCTGATGGGATTCTTCGCCCTGTTCATGGTTTGGCTGCCGGCGGCTCCGGACTGGCCGCGAGAGAACCAGCGGGCTTTCGAGATCGTCTTCGGCGCGACGACCCGGGGCATCCTGGCGAGTCTCGCGGCCTTCTGGCTCGGAGAGTTCGTCAACAGCTACGTCATGGCCAGGATGAAGCTCTGGTCCGGAGGGCGCTGGCTCTGGACCCGCACCCTCGGGAGCACGGTGGCGGGCCAGGCGGTGGACAGCCTGGTGGTCACCTTCGGCCTCTTCGCCTTCACGCTGCCGGTCCGGGCGATCCTCGTGATGGCCGGCAGCGGCTACCTGTTCAAGGTGCTCTACGAGGCCGTGGCGACGCCCATCACCTATGCCATCGTGGGCTTCCTCAAGCGCGAGGAAGGGGTGGACGTCTACGACGAGGGGACCGACTTCAACCCCTTCGTGAAGGACAGGTGAGGGCCCGGTCCTGGCGCGAAAGACAAATGCGATATCATGGTCGTCATACGTCCTTGATCTGGACGGGAGGCCATATGCGTCTTCGGTGGATCGGATTTTTGGGGTTGGCGAGCCTATTGATGGCGGGAAGAACGGTGGATTCGAGGAAATTGCCGGCCCCTCACATCCAGGCCAAGATGATTTGCGTCGACTGCCACCAGAAGGAAAAGCCCACCAGCGCGGCCATTCCGGATGAGGCCTGCATGGTCTGCCACGGCGACTATCCGGCCATGAAGGCCCTGACGAAGAACGTCCCGCACAATCCCCACGATTCCCCCCACGATCCCGTTCCCTGCACCGAGTGCCATCGGCAGCACCTCCCCCCGGTCGTGCAGTGCGAGGAATGCCACCCCACCTGGCCTTACAAGATCAAGTGAGGCGGCCCCCCGGGGATGGCGGCCTTCAGGGCGGGTCAGGGCGCCTCATGGGTGCGACCGGCGGAACCAGTCGCCGAGATTGCCGAAGGGGCCGGCGGTGAGCTGGTAGCCCAGGTAGAAGTAGGACTGCGTCTCCCCGGTGACGTTGCGGCCGGCGCTGAACAGGAGGTGGTGCTGTGGGGACAGGTTCACCTGGCCCCCCACGTTGAAGCCCGTGGAGGCCTGGCCCGCCCAGGTGGCAGCCGTAGTCCGGAAGGCCTCCAGGCCCAGGGTCAGCTTCTCGCCCAGGTCCCGCTGCACGAGCCACCCGGCGTAGGACCAATTCCGGTTCCCGTCGCCGGGGTTCCGCCACCATCCATAGCCGCCATAGGTGGTCCAGGGCCCCCAGGTCTTCTGGGCCCAGACGGGCAGGTAGACCCGCGTGTGGCCCGCGCCCAGCCGCCGATCCGCATCGCCGCTGGGGATTTCCAGGAAGGGGAAGACGCCGATTTGGGGAAGAGCATCCGACTCATGGAGAAAGCGGTACTTGATCCCCACTTCCGTGTCGCCGAGGCCCCCCTGGGAGGGCAGGCCCTGGGTCCGATCGTAGGCATAGGGCACGATGAGGTGGAACTGGGTGTCCGGCAGGATGCCGTAGTTGAATTCCACGGCCGGGCCGAACCCGGAACTCTCTCCTGGAACCCGCCCCCCCAGAGAAAACAGGTACAGCTCCAGGTGGCCCAGGTCCACCGGCTCGGGATCGTCCGTGAGGAAGGGAGGACCCGCGGACAATTCCGCGGCGATGAACCCGAGCAGCAGGGACCGCATCACGATTCGGCGCATCCGGGGGATCCTTGGGCTCGCAACGCTCATGTCGATGAGCGCAGTCGATTATGGTCGATGCGCCTCCATCCGGGGCGTCCATGAGGCCAGACAAGCTATTTCGGGGGGAACTTGGCCAGGATGTCCCGGACGGCCTTGGGCACCACCTCGTCGGCCTCCTCGGGGCTGCTGAGGCCGGTGAGGGCCCCGGCGGCGGCCCCCTGCCAAATCATCTGGTTGGTCTTGAAGTCCACGATCTCGATGACGATGGTGCCTTCCTTGTAGTGGCGCACGCTGCGGGTGGTCACGCCCACGCCGCCGTAGAAGGGCCGGTAGCCCCAGCCCCAGCCCGTGCGGACGGCCGTGCGGACCTTCCGGTTCTGCACGACGGGGTAGTAGGTGACCAGGAAATCGGGATCCGCCTTCGTCTCCATGGCAAAGCCCTTGGCCTGCAGTTCCTTCTCCACCGCGGCCCGCACCCGCTTGTCCATGAGCGTGCTGGTGCCGCCCGTGCCCTTCTTCGAGGTGTAGTAGTCGAAGGTCCGGTAGTGGCTGAAGGAGGCCGTCACATCATAGTCGTAGGTCACGTTGTAGCTGCTGCAGGCCCCGAGCAGGGCCAGGGACAGCAGGGCGGCTGAAAGGGGCAGGGCGCGCATGGATCCTCCGACACTGCACAATGGATGGTTGCCCCGGCGGGCGGTTGAAGGTGAAAAGCAGTCTAGGGTGGTCTGAGAAATTACCGAATCTGGCCTCGAGGATCCGGGACGGTCTGTTCCGGGCTGCGGATTCCATATCGTTTCTTGGAAATGGAAGGCATTTGGGCCGATCCTGATGGGGATGGTAATCGATCCCACCCTCGATCCCGGCGCCTCCAGCCCCCTTTACCTGCAGCTGCAGCGGCGGCTCCGCGGCCTGATCCAGCAGGGCGAATGGCGCCCGGGTTCGCGGCTGCCCGCTGTGCCGGAGCTGGCCCAACGCTGGGGGGTGCACCGCCTCACCGTGTTGAAAGCCATCGCGGGGCTGAAACGCACGGGTTGGATCCAGACGGTGCAGGGCCGGGGCAGCTTCGTGGCGCCGCGGCTGCCGGAGGCCCCGGGCCTGCGGGCCAGCGGCGAGTTCCCCTTCGAGGGGTCGCCCCTGCTGGTCCACGACGGCGAACTGGGCTCCTGGCTGGGGGAGACCCTGGAGCGGGTCCAGGACCGCCACCTGGTGAGCTTTTCCGCCGGCTTCATCCCTTCGGACCTGGTGCCTGGCGAGCAGCTGCGGCGCCTCACGGCCCAGGTCCTGAAGGAGCTGGGGTCCGAGGCCTGGGTCTATTCCCCGCCCGCGGGCTTCGCGCCCTATCTGGAGGCCGTGGGCCGCTGGCTGGCCTCCGAGGGCGAGCCCATCGACGAGGGCTGGGGCATCCGCGCGGTGCCCGGCGCCCAGTCGGGCCTGGCCCTGGCCCTGGAATCCTTCACGGTGCCCGGGGACCGGGTGCTGGTGGAAAGCCCCTGCTACCTGGGCATCCTGGCGCTCATCCGGGCCCTGGGCCGGGAGCCCGTGCCCGTGCCCGTGGACCGCCAGGGCCTGGATCCGGATCGCCTGGCCTCGGCCCTCCAGCGCAGCGAATCGAAGCTCCTCTTCACCGTGCCCAGCTTCCACAACCCCACGGGCATGACCCAGTCCAAGGCCCGCCGGGAGCGGGTGCTGGCCTTGACGAGGGCCCACGGCGTGATCCTGGTGACCGATTCGGCCTACGGTGACCTGCGCTTCTCCGGCAACTCTCTGCCCCCCTTCCGGCGCCTCGAGGGTGCCGACCATGTCATCCACCTGGGTAGCTTCTCCAAGTCCCTGGCGGCGGGCCTGCGCCTGGGCTACCTCATCGCCAAGCAGGACCTCCTGCGCCGCATGGCGCCCATCCAGGAAGTGCAGACCATCTCCCAGCCGCCCCTCATGCAGGCGGTCGTCGCGCGGTTTCTCGACGATGGGGGCTTCCGCCGCCATCTGGCCCGGCTCCGCCGCGCCCTCAAGGAACGCCGCGACGCCATGGTCGAGGCCCTGGCGGAACATTTTCCGCCCGGCACCCAGGTGTCCGAGCCCAAGGGCGGCATGCACCTCTGGGTGGTGATGCCCGAGGAGTTCTCGGCCCTGGACCTGCATCGCGACGCCCTGCAGCACGGCCTAGGCTTCGCGCCGGGGCCCCTTTTCTTCGCCGACGGGAGGGGCACCAACTGCCTCCGCTTGAACTTCTCCACCCACGACCCTGCGACCACCCGGGAGGCCATCGCGCGGCTCGGCCATCTGGTCCACCGGGCCTGATCCGGTCATCCTGATTTCATAAGGAGCTACTGTGAGCGCCACTCAGACCGACACCCCGATCGAGATCCGCCCCTCCGCCCATGCCGCCAGCGCGGAAGAGCGGGCGAAGCGCATGACGAACCCCGGCTTCGGTCGCGTCTTCACGGACCACATGGTCGTGGTCCGGTACAAGGAAGGCCAGGGCTGGGGCCAGGGCGTGTTGAGCGCCTACGCGCCCATCGAGATGGATCCCGCGGCCTCCGTGCTGCACTATGGGCAGGCCATCTTCGAGGGCTTCAAGGCCTACAGGCAGCCCGATGGCGGCATCGCCTGCTTCCGTCCCGAGGCCAATTCACGGCGCTTCAATACCTCGGCCGCGCGGCTGGCCATGCCCGAGCTGCCGGAATCCATCTTCCTCGGGGCCGCCAAGGCCCTCATCACGCAGGACCAGGCCTGGGTGCCGGGGGCCGTGGGCGAGAGCCTCTACCTGCGCCCCCTCATGATCGCCACGGAGCCCGCCCTGGGCGTTCACGCCAGCAGCGAGTACCTCTTCATCCTCATGGCCTGCCCCAGCGGCGCCTATTTCTCGGGCGGCGTAAAGCCTGTGACTGTGTGGATTTCCGAAGACTACGTCCGGGCGGCCCCCGGCGGCACCGGTTTCGCCAAGTGCGCGGGCAACTACGCCGCCAGCCTCGTGGCCCAGACTCAGGCCAAGGACCAGGGCTGCGACCAGGTGGTGTGGCTGGACGCCATCCATCGCCGCTACATCGAAGAGATGGGCGGCATGAACATCTTCTTCGTCTACCAGGATAGGGGCGAGACCGTCGTCGTCACCCCGGAACTCACCGGCACCCTGCTGCCCGGCATCACCCGCGACAGCCTCCTGCATCTGGCCCGGGAGCAGGGCTTCCGCGCGGAGGAGCGCAAGGT
>JARLGO010000411.1 GCA_031292655.1 Geothrix sp. | reverse complement strand
TTGAGCGCTGCGAGCAGGCGCTCGGCGGCGCCCTGGGTGCGCTCGGGGGGGGTGGCGTAGGAGAACCGGATCCACTCGCCGCCGTAGGGGCTGAAGAAGGCGCCGGGCACCACGGCCACGCCGTGCTCCTCGGCCATGTACTGGCCCATGGGCTCGGAGTCGGCCCAGCCCTTGGCCTTCAGGGCGTCGGCCACCTTGATGAAGGCGTAGTAGCCCTGGCCGATGATGTGGGTGAGGCCCTTCTCCTTCAGGTAGGTCCGGAGCCAGGCGCGACTGGCGCGGGTGGGCCCGGCGATGGGCTCGGCGGCCGCCTTGATGCCCTTCTCGTAGGCGGCCATGGCCACGGCTAGGCTGAAGAAGGAGGGCATGACCGTATGGGAGGCCTGGGCCACGATGGTCTTGATGACGTCGGCGTCCGCCAGCAGGTGGCAGTTGCGGATGTTGGAGCCGCCCAGGCTCTTGGTGATGCCGTCCAGCACCATCAGGCGCTTGCGCTGGGCCGGGTCGAAGGCCCGCAGCAGTACGTTCACGTCGTAGGGTTCGCCGTCGCCCACGGTGTGGTACATCCAGTCGAAGAGGACATAGGCCACGCCCGCCTCCAGGGCGGCCCGGGCCAGGGTGATCTGGCGCTCCAGGGTGATGGTGTTGCCCGTGGGGTTGTCGGGGCAGGTGATGACCAGGCCGGCCACCTTGCGCCCGTGGCGCGCGGCCTCCGCCACGCAGGCGCGGATGCCCTCTTCCGAATAGGCCCAGGCCTCCTCGGCCCGGCCGGGCGCCCACATCACGTTGGCGCCGATGCCGTAGGGCCCCCAGTTGTAGCTGATCCAGGGCACCCGACTGACCACGACCACATCGCCCTGGCGGCCATGGCCCAGGGCCAGCATGGCCTGGTAGGCCTTCACGAGGCCATCCCGGCCGCCCTGGGTGCCCATGACGTTGACCGGGCCCCAGCCCGTGTCCGCAGCCAGCTTCCAATAGGAATCGGCCACGATCTTGCGGAAGGCATCGGTGCCGAAGGGCATGTCGTAGGCCGTGCCATGCTGTTTCTGCAACTCGAAGGCGCGGTCCAGCAGGGCCTCGGGAACCCCCGGCAGCGAGGCGCCGCCGTCGCCCTGGCTGGCGTCGAAGATGGGCGTGCCGGGCTGCTTCTCCTGGAACACCTTCAGCGATTTGTTGATGAGGAACATGCGCGAGGCCGGGATCGCCATCATCTTCCCCAGGTGATCGCTCACGGGGACGAGATTCGCGTCGGGGACCGCGAAGGCTGGGGTGTCGGGGGAGAGTAGGGCGGACATGAAACCTCCCGATAAGAAAATGTCGTCCCTACATGTAGTTGGGACGACAGGACGCCCTTCTAGATTAACAGTGGGGACCGTCGGCTCAAGTTATAATGATTTATGCTTTGATTAATTGAACTTATGTGTCGAGCGGAAGATCCGCGTGGCTGAAGGGTCTGGCCGAGGGGCCTGAATAATCCTCCACCCGCTGGCCGGACCCGCGCAGGAGGTAGCGGTAGCTCAGCAGGCCCTCGAGGCCCACGGGCCCCCGCGCGTGGATGCGGCCGGTGCTGATGCCGACCTCGGCCCCGAAGCCGTAGCGGAACCCGTCGGCGAAGCGGGTGGACGCGTTGTGGAAAACCCCCGCCGCGTCCACCTCCGCCAGGAACCGGGCGGCGGCCTCCGGGTCCTCCGTGACGATGGCCTCCGTGTGCCCGCTGCCGTGGGCGCGGATGTGGGCCAGGGCCTCGTCGAGGTCCGCGACGATCCTCAGGGCCAGGATGGGGGCCCCGTACTCCGCGTCCCAGTCGGCTTCCGTGGCCGCCTTCAGGGAGGGCGCCAGGGCCAGGCAGGCGGGGCAGCCCCGCAGCTCCACGCCCCGGGGGAGGAGATCGTCCACCAGGGCCGGAAGGAGGCGGGCCGCGGCCCGGCGGTGGATCAGGACCGTCTCCACCGCGTTGCAGGCCGAGGGGTACTGGAGCTTCGCGTCGCGGACCAGGGCCACGGCCATGGCCGTATCCGCGGCTTCGTCCAGGACCATGTGGCAGATGCCTTCCGCATGGCCCAGCACGGGGATCCGGGTGGCGGCCTGGATGCCCTGCACCAGGGCGTTGGACCCGCGCGGAATCACGAGATCCACCAGGTCGGGGCGCTGGAGGAGGGCGGCGACCGCCGCCCGGTCCGGCAGCCCCTGGACCGCCGTCTCCGGCAGTCCGGCCTCCCGGAGGGCGGCCTGGACGGCCTCCAGGAGCGCGGCGTTGGAACGGCGGGCCTCGCTGCCGCCCTTGAGCAGCACCGCGTTGCCGCTCTTGAGGGCCAGGGCGCTGATCTGGATGAGGGCATCCGGGCGCGATTCGAAGATGACGCAAAGCACGCCCAAGGGACAGGCCACCCGCGTGAGTTCGAGACCCGCGTCCAGTTCCCGGCGCAGCTGCACGCGGTGCAGGGGGTCCGGCAGGGTGGCCACGGAGCGGACCCCCTGAACCATGGCGGCCAGCTTGGTGCCGTCCAGCTTGAGCCGCTGGAGGGAGGATCCGTCGATGGTTCCGGTGGCGCTGAGCACATCTTCCGCATTGGCCGACAGGATGGTTCCGGCCCGGCGCTCCAGCTGACCCGCCAGCAGGCCGAGGACGGCGTTCCGCTGCTCCGACGTGGTCGTTGCGAGTTGGCGCGAGGCGTTCCGGGCCGCCTGGGCCAGGGCCTGGATGTCAAGGGTGGTGGCGGGTTCCGAAGTCATGACCGGGCTCCCTGGGGGGCGGCGAGGAAGAAGGTGCCGACGGGGTCGCCGGCCAGGATCTGCTCCAGGATCCGAAAGACCAGGCCCGAGGCCAGCACCACGGGCACTCCTGCCCGCGCCGCCACCCGGGCCGCTTCCACCTTGCTGACCATGCCGCCGCGGCCGCGGCCCGAGGTGCCCTTCAGGTCGGCCTGGAGCGGGGTGCCGAAGGGGACCTCCGTCAGGGGCGTCGCATCCGGATGGAGCCCGGGGTTCCGGGTGTGGAGGGCGGTCACATCCGAGAGGAGCACCAGCAGATCCGCCTCCAGGTGGTTGGCGACCAGGGCCGACAGGTGGTCGTTGTCGCTGAAGACGGGCGTGTGGCCGTTGAAGGAGCGCTCCAGCTCCAGGGTGGAGACCGTGTCGTTCTCATTGAGCACGGGGATGGCGCCCAGCTCCAGCAGGGTGTCCAGCGTGTGCCGGAGGTTGGCGTGGCGGACGGGGTCCGCGAAGTCGTCCTCGGTGAGCAGCACCTGGGCCGCGCAAAACCCCATGCGGGCGAAGCCCTCCTGGTAGATGGACATGAGCTGGCCCTGCCCTGCCGCCGCGCAGGCCTGCTTCTGGGGCAGGCCCGTGGGCTTCTTGATGCCGAGCTGGCGGGCGCCGAGCCCGATGGCGCCGGAGGACACCAGCACGGGCTGGCCCCCCCGCCGGCGCAGCTCGGCCACGGTCTCCATGAGGCCGTAGAGGCGGCTGAGGGCCGGCCGGCCCTCGGCGTCCAGGACCACCTGGGTGCCGAACTTCACGACGATGCGGCGCGCCCGGGGGAGGTCCACCCGGCCGGTGAGGAGGGTCTTCTGGTGGGCGGAAAATCGGGCGGCGGGGCTCATGGCTACCTGCTGAAAGAAAAACCCCCGGGTCGGTGTGCGACCCGGGGGTGGAGGTGAGCGGACCGTGAAAGCGACGGGCTCAGATCCCTCCTGCCGGTGCACCGGAGGTGGGCTGGCTAGGCGGCGGGTTGAGGGTCGCGACAGGAATCATGATGGTCCAAGTGTGCCGAAAGGGGAGGGGCGATGCAACCGGGAAGGGTTCACAGGGCCCTGGCGATCTCCTTGAGCGATTCCCACAGGGCCTCCACATGCCTCCGCTCGGTGGTCTCGGCGCCGATGCTCACACGGAGCATCTGCCTGCCCTTGAGCAGGGAGGGCGTGAGGTAGGCCCGGCCGCCCTCGTTGACGCGTCGGGCGAGCTCCAGGTTGTGGGCGGCGAGGGCGGGCTCGTCGAGGCCGGGCCCAAGGTGGCGGAGGCACACGGTCTGCAGCGGCACGGGGGCCAGGCGCTCCCAGTCCGGGGCCCCGTCCACCTGCGCCTTCAGCCACTGGGCGTTTTCCAGGTCCCGGCGCAGCCGCGCCTGCAGCCCCTCCACGCCCACGTCCATGAGGTAGAACCAGAGCTTGAGGGCGCGGAAGCGGCGGCCCAGCTGGATGTGCCAGTCCCGGAAGTTGCTCACCTGGCCGTCCTGGGCCGTGCGCAGGTAGCTGGGATGGGTGCTCATGACGCGGATCAGGTGCTGGGGGTCCCGCACGTAGTAGGCGCTGAGGTCGAAGCCCACGCCCATCCACTTGTGGGGGTTGAAGACCAGGCTGTCGGCCCGCTCGATGCCCTCCCACATCCAGCGGCATTCGGGCAGCACCATGGCCGTGCCGGCCAGGGCCGCATCCACATGGAGCCACATCCCGTGCGCCTCGGCCAGGTCCGCCATGGCGGCCACGGGATCCAGGGCCGTGGTGCCGACCGCAGCCACCAGGGCGCAGGGCCGGAGGCCGATCTCCACATCCTTTTCGATGGCCGCGCTGAGCAGATCGAGGCGGATGGCGTGGTTCTCGTCGGTGGGGATGAGCCGGAGGAAGCGGCGGCCGAAGCCCGCCAGCAGGGCGGCCTTTTCGATGGAGCTGTGGCCCTGGTCCGAGGCGTAGACCACCAGGGGCGCCTCGCCGCTCTGGAGGCCCTCGCCGTCCTGGGCATGGCCCGAGACCTTCTCCCGGGCGCAAAGCAGGGCGGTGAACGTGGCGGTGCTGGCCGTATCGTGGATGACCCCGGTGAAGGCGGGGCTCAAGGCCACCATCTGCCGCAGCCAGTCCATGACCACCTCTTCCACTTCCGTGGCCGCAGGGCTGGTCTGCCAGCTCATGCCCTGGGCGCCGATGCCCGCGGTGGCAAGGTCCCCGAGGATCGAGGCGTAACTGGTGTTGCTGGGGAAGTAGGCGAAAAAGGATGGGTGGTTCCAGTGGGTGATGCCCGGCATCACATCGCGGTCCAGGACCGCCAGGGCCTGGGCCATGCGCCCCCCGTGCAGGGGCGGGTGCTCGGGGAAGGCCGCCCGGATCTCGCCGGGCTTCGCGGGACTCATGACCGGCAGGCGCTCCAGGCCTTCGCGGTAGTCCGCGATCCAGTCCACGAGCTGGTAACCGAGGCGGCGGAATTCGTTGGCGTCCATGCCGAACAGTGTGCCGGAACCGGATCGCCGCGCGTGCGGGTTATGTGCAAAGCCAAGGGCCGCACCGGTCTGGTCCCAGGTGGTTTTCCGCGTTGAATCTTATCCCGCCGATTCCTGGGCCCATGCCCCTCGGGTTTTCACCTTCATGGATGGATTGGTGGGCACAAAAGGCGTGTGGGCACAAAATATAGGCTAGAAAAAAAAGACTGAAAATTGCTTGCGGATTTGTTTCTTGACCATATTGTCTCCATTAAAGCTTTCCGGGAGATGTGTGAAGATCCAGATCCCATCTCGTTCCTCGGCCCTCTGGCCCTGGGTGGGTTTCGGCCTGGCCCTGGGCATCACCGCCGGGGGATGGAGCGTGGTCCGGGGGGGCGGGGAGGCCCACTGGGGTTTCCTGGCGATGGGTTCGGTGATCAGCCTGCTGATCTTCCAGGTGCTGTGGTCCACCTCCAGATCCGAGCTCCGGGCCATGCAACTGGCGGGAAAGCGCCTCCAGCAGCTGGCGTCCAGCGAGATGCGGTGGCAGTTCGCCATCGAGGGGAGCGGCGATGGCCTGTGGGACTGGGACCTGCTCACGGACAAGGTGTTCTTTTCCTCCCGGTGGAAGGCGATGCTGGGCTATGAGGCTGGGGAGGTGGGCGACACCTTCCAGGAGTGGAGGTCCCGGGTGCATCCGGAGGACCTCGAGGCCATGCTGGAGGCGATCGGCAGGCATATCTCCGGGGAGGCGACCGGGACCTTCCAGAACGAGCACCGCCTGAGATGCAAGCACGGCGCCTACAAATGGGTGCTCTGCCGGGGCATGGTCATGGAGCGGACCGAGGATGGCCGCGCCGCGCGGATGATCGGCACCCTTACGGACCTCACGGAGCAGAGGAACGCGGAGGCGGTCCGGCGCCGGGTGGAGAAGGCCGAAAGCCTGGGGCTCATGGCCGCGGGGATCGCCCATGACTTCAACAACCTCTTCCAGGCGCTGCTGGGGAACCTGGAATTGGCCCAGCTCCGGTCGGATCCCAAGGGCCGGCAGATCCTCGACCGGGCCAGGACCGCCCTCGACCGGGCCGTGCACCTCTCCTTGCAGCTGCTGGAGTTCTCGGGCGGCGGCGTCACCCATCTGGAACGCGTGTCCCTGAATCCGCTGATCCGGAGCGCAGTGGCCGCCTCCTCGCAGCCCGGGAACAAGCTCGGCTTCCAGATGGCCCTGGACCCCGCGCTGCCGGAGGTCCTCGCAGATCCCCAGCAGGTGCGGCAGATCCTGGGAATCCTCCTCGAGAACGCGGTGGAGTCCCTGGGCCCCGATGGCGGGACGGTGACCGTGGCTTCGGAACAGTGGTCCGAGCTGCCCGGGGAGGAAGCGGCGCAGGGTCTGTGGGAAGGGGAGATCCCAAGGGGTCCCCTGGTGCGGGTGTCCGTCCGCGATACCGGCGGAGGCGCCGGCCCCGCCGTGATGACCCGGCTGTTCGATCCCTTCTTCAGCACCAAGGCCCTGGGCCGGGGGCTGGGCCTTTCATCCGCCCTGGGCCTGATCCGCGGGAATCATGCCGGCCTGCAGGTGCTGAACCGCCCCGGCGAGGGGATGACCTTCCGGATCCACTTTGCCGTTGAACGGCAGACCGGGGCCGATGCCCCTGCTCCGGGCTCCCGCGTCCGCGGCGGGGGCCTGGCGGTCCTGGTGGTGGACGACGAGCCGATCCTGCGGCAGGTGCTGGCGGAGGCCCTCGGTGAAGCCTATGGATGCAAGGTCTTCGAAGCGGCCGATGGCCTCGAGGCCATCGAGGTGTTCCAGGCCCACCGCGAGGAGATCGGCCTGGTCCTCATGGATTGCGTGATGCCGCGCATGAGGGGACCGGAGGCCTTCGACGAGATGCGGCGGCTCCGCCCGGGGATCCCGGGCATCCTCATGAGCGGGTTCAGTGA
>JARLGO010000079.1 GCA_031292655.1 Geothrix sp. | reverse complement strand
GCCCCGCCTGCAGAAGATCGTCATCAACATGGGCGTCGGCGATGCCATCCAGAACATCAAGGTCCTGGACGTGGCTGTCGACGAACTGACCGCCATCGCCGGCCAGAAGGCCGTGGTTCGCAAGTCCAAGAAGAGCGTCGCCCAGTTCAAGCTGCGCGCCGGCATGCCCATCGCCTGCATGGTGACCCTCCGCGGTCCCCGCATGTGGGAGTTCTTCGACCGCCTGGTGACCCTGTCCCTCCCCCGCGTCCGCGACTTCCGGGGCGTGCCCACCAAGTCCTTCGACGGCCGGGGCAACTACACCCTGGGCCTCAAGGACCAGCTGATCTTCCAGGAGATCGACTATTCCCGGGTGGACAAGATGAAGGGCATGAACATCACGTTCGTGACCACCGCCGCCAATGACGCCGAAGCGCGGGCCCTGCTGGGTCACCTCGGTATGCCCTTCCGCAAATAGCCCAGGAGATCATACCGATGGCCAAGATTTCCAAAATCGTCAAGGATTCGCGCAAGCCCAAGTTCTCGACCCAGCACCGCAATCGTTGCAAGTGCTGCGGCCGGCCCCGGGGCTATATGCGCAAGTTTGAACTCTGTCGTCTGTGCTTCCGCAAGTTCGCCCTCAATGGCGAGCTGCCGGGCGTCCAGAAGTCCAGCTGGTAAGGAGAGGGGACCATGAATACCGATCCCATCGCTGACTACCTCACCCGCATCCGCAACGGCATCATGGCCGGGCACGATGCTGTGGTGGTGCCCTCCTCCAAGATCAAGGCCGGTCTCTGCGGCATCTTGAAGCAGGAAGGCTACATCCATTCCTTCAAGCAGGTGGAGCACGAGGGCCGCGAGTACCTCATCCTCAACCTGAAGTACGTGAAGGACAAGGAGAACGTGATCCACGGCCTGCGCCGCGTGTCCCGGCCCGGACTCCGCATCTACTCCGGTGCCCAGGAGATCCCTGAAGTTCACGGGGGCCTCGGCATCGCCATCCTGTCCACGCCCAAGGGTCTCCTCACGGGCAAGGACGCCAAGAAGCAGAACGTCGGCGGCGAAGTCCTCGCCCACGTCTGGTAACCCATCCTGAAATGGGCGGATTCCCCGCCCTCATCTAAGGAATCAACCATGTCTCGAATCGGAAAGAAGCCCGTGACACTGCCCAAGGGCGTGAAGGTCACCGTCACCGGGTCCGAGGCCGTCGTCGAGGGCGCCAAGGGCAAGCTCAGCTGCCCGATCCCCAAGGGGATCACGCTCGACGTCCAGGCCGACTCCGTCGTCCTCACCCGCGTCAACGACGAGCCCCAGAACCGGGCCTTCCACGGCCTCACCCGTGCCCTCCTTGGCAACGCCGTCGCCGGCGTGACCGAGGGCTGGAAGAAGGAGCTCGACATCGTCGGCGTCGGCTACAAGGCCGCCATGGATGGCGCCAAGCTCCGCCTGGAGCTGGGCTACAGCCACCCCATCAACTACGAGGCCCCCGCGGGCATCCAGATGGCCGTCGAGAAGACCACGCACATCGTCGTGACCGGCATTGACCGGCAGCTGGTGGGCCAGGTCGCCGCCGACATCCGGAAATTCCGCAAGCCCGAGCCTTACAAGGGCAAGGGCGTCATGTACACCGGCGAAGTCATCCGCCGCAAGGCCGGCAAGACCGGGAAGTAAGGGGAACCCATGGCGAACGATATCGAAATCCGACGCAACAAGGTCAAGGCCCGCATCCGCGGCCGCGTGAGCGGAACGCCCGAGCGGCCCCGCCTCACCATCTACAAGAGCCTGAAGCGCATCTACGTGCAGGCCGTGGACGACACCAAGGGCATCACCCTCGCGTCCGCCAGCAGCCTTGAGAAGGACCTGCGCGCCTCGCTGAAGAATGGCGCCAACATCGAGGCCGCGAAGGCCGTCGGTGCCAGCATTGCCGCCCGCCTGAAGGAGAAGGGCATCACAGCCGTGGTGTTCGACCGGAACGGCTACGTCTACCACGGCCGCGTCAAGGCGCTGGCTGACAGCGCCCGCGAAGCCGGGCTTCAGTTCTAGGGGATGACCATGGCGATCGCAGAGCAGAAAGACAACAAGGAATCCCGCAACCCCGAAGCCGGGGAATTCAAGGACCAGGTCATCTACGTGGGCCGCGTCACCAAGGTGGTGAAGGGGGGCAAGAACTTCTCCTTCTCCGCGCTGGTGGTCGTGGGCGACGGCAATGGCAAGGTCGGTTTCGGTCTCGGCAAGGCCCTCGAAGTGCCCTCCGCCATCAAGAAGGGCATTGAGAGCGCCAAGCGCAACATGATCCGGGTCCCCCTCTCCCCGAACGGCAGCCTGCCGCACCCGGTGACGGGCATCTTCGGCTCCGGCAGCGTGCTGCTGAAGCCCGCCCCCGAGGGCACCGGCATCATCGCCGGCGCGGCGGTGCGCGCGATCATGGAGGCCGCCGGCATCCACAACGTGATGACGAAGAGCCTGGGCTCCTCCAATCCCCACAACGTGGTTCGCGCCACCTTCGAGGGCTTGAAGGAACTCATGGATCCCTACACGGTCCTGACCAATCGGGGCCTGGATCAGGCGGAGGCTTAACATGTCGCAGTTCATCGGCAAGCAGGTGGTGCTGACCCTCAAGCGCTCCATCATCTGCACCACTCCCAAGCACCGTGCCTTCATGCAGACCCTCGGTCTGAAGCGGCCCGGCGATACCCGCGAATGCGAATACACCCCCAACGTCCACGGGATGGTCAAGCTCGTTCCGCATCTCATCGGCGTCCAGGTGAAGGGGTAAGTCATGAAGCTCAACGAACTCAGGCCCGCAGAGGGCGCCACCAAATCCCGCAAGCGGCTGGGCCGCGGCAAGGGTTCCGGCCTCGGCAAGACCTCCGGCCGTGGTGAGAAGGGCCAGAAGTCCCGCTCCGGCTACCGCAGCAAGCGCGGTTTCGAGGGCGGCCAGATGCCCCTCGTCCGTCGTCTGCCCAAGCGCGGCTTCACCAACATCTTCGCTCCCGAGACCAAGGAGATCACCCTCAGCCTCATCTCCATCCACTTCAAGGATGGCGAGACGGTGACGCTCGAGGCCCTCCGCGAGAAGAAGCTCGTGAACTCCCGTGTGGAGAAGATCGTGGTGCTGGCCAGCGGCGAACTCACCACCAAGGTGAACGTCGTGGCCGACCGCATCACCAAGGGCGCCCGGCAAGCCATCCTGGCCAAGGGCGGCACCATCCAGGAGCCTGCTGCGAAGTCTGCCGAGTAACGGCCGATGAACCGCCTCAGGAACCTCTTCGCCATCCCGGAGCTGCGCAAGCGGCTCCTCTTCACCCTGATCCTCCTGGCGATCTACCGCCTGGGCGTGCACGTCAGCGTGCCCGGGGTGAACGCCGAGAACCTCCAGGCCGCGCTGCGGCGTGGCGGCGGCGGCGGTCTGTTCGACGTCGTGGACCTGTTCTCCGGTGGTGCGTTCAAGAAGTTCTCCGTCTTCGCCCTCGGCATCGCCCCCTACATCACCGCCAGCATCGTGTTTCAGCTGATGGGTGCGGTGGTTCCCTACCTGGACAACCTCCAGAAGAAGGAAGGCGAGGCGGGCCGGAACAAGATCAACCAGTGGACCCGCTACCTGACGGTGGCTTTGGCCTTCGTCCAGGGCATGGGCCTTTCCTCCCTGGCCATGAGCCAGAACGCGCCCGGCCTCGAGGTCGTGACGTCTTCCATCTCGCCGACATCCTTCCGCCTGCTGGCCGCCTTCACGCTGTCCGTGGGAACCATCTTCGTCATGTGGATCGGCGAGCAGATCACCGAGCGCGGCATCGGCAACGGCATCAGCCTGCTGATCTTCGCCGGCATCGTGGCGGGGCTGCCCCAGGGCCTGACCACCCTGACGGTGATGATCACCCAGTCACTGAGGAACGCGCCCAACGTGCCGCCTCCGGGCATCTTCATCCTGCTCATCGCGGCGATGACCGTGGTGCTCCTGGCCGTGGTGCTGGTGGAGAACGCCTACCGGCGCATTCCCATCCACTATGCCCGCCGGGCCGACTCGGCCGGCATGTCCAGCCAGCGCAGTTCCTACATGCCCCTGAAGGTGAACACCGCCGGCGTGATGCCGGTGATCTTCGCCAGTTCCGTGATCTTCTTCCCGGCGACCATCGCCCAGTTCACCCGCTGGGAATGGCTGGCCAAGGCGGCCTCCTACCTGAGCCCGCAGACCCATTTCTGGATCTACACGCCCGTCTTCGTGGGCGTGACGGTCTTCTTCTCGTTCTTCTACACCAGCATCGTCTTCAATCCCGACGAGACCGCCGAGAACATGAAGCGGTCCGGGGGCTACATCCCCGGCATCCGGCCCGGCAAGGAGACCAGCATCTTCATGGACAGCATCCTGTCCAAGCTGACCTTCG
>JARLGO010000410.1 GCA_031292655.1 Geothrix sp. | reverse complement strand
CCCGGAGGATCTCCTTGATCTCCGAGGCCTGGAAGGTCTGGCTGGGGTCCTCCGCGTCGGGGTCCGGGACGAAGCTGATGAGGCTTTCGCCCTCGCCGTCCTCGCCCACCTCCACGAAGGTGCCCAGCGTGACGCCCTTCAGGTCGTCGAGGTTCTTGTGCAGTTCCTCGAGGGTGATGCCCAGGTGGACGGCCACCTGTTCGTCCGTGGCCGCCCGTCCGAACTGCTGTTCGAGGGTGTGGTAGGCCCCTTCGATGTCCTTCTTCTTGCGGCGCAGGCTGCGCGGCACCCAGTCCAGATCCCGCAGGCCGTCCAGGATGGCGCCCTTGACCCGCAGTTCCGCGTAGGTCTTGAACTTGATGTTGCGGGCCGGCTCGAACTTCTCGATGGCATCCATGAGGCCCAGGATGCCGCTGTTGATGAGGTCGTCCAGCTCCACATGCGAAGGCAGGCGGGAGGCGATGCGGTGGGCCACGAACTTCACCAGGGGCACATAGTCCTTGATGAGCTGCTCCCGGTTGTCGCGGTCGAAGGGCTCCGGGGGTTCCGCCGATTCGGTCTCCGGGAGCGGAGCCGGCGGCAGGGCGGGGATCGGGGTGGGGATCGGCGCGGGGGAGGCCTGCCCGTAGGCCCGGGCCGCCGCGAGGGCCGCCCAGGGGCGGAGGGCCGCCGGCGCCGCTTCCACGGCCCGCCGGACCTCGCCACTGAGGGGCAGGCCAGGATCGGCGGGCTGGTCCGGGGTCGGGGTCATCCAGGGTCCTAGTTGGAATCGTCGGAAGCTAACTGCCTCCAGAATGACGCAAAGCCGTCGGGCTGCAAGGATACCTGCCCCAGCAATTGGCGGGCGAGCGCCTGGAAGGCCTGGGTGGCCGGGCTGTGCGGAAAGAGCTCCACCACGCCCCGCTGCTGGCGGACGGCCTGGAGAATGTGGGGATCGTTGGGGATCATGCCCAGCACCCTGAGCTGCTTGCCGAGGAACCGCTCCGTGACGGCCTGCAGCTGGTCCACGGTCTCCTGGGCCTCGTCGGCGCTCTGCCCGTTGTTCACCAGCAGCCACAGGGGCTTGCCGGCCTCCCGCAGGTGCAGGACCTTCACCATGGCGTAGGCGTCCACCAGGCTCGTGGGTTCGGGCGTGGCGATGAGGACGACCTCCTGGGCCGCCATGAGGAGCTTCAGGACCGAGTCGTGGATGCCGGCGGCGGTGTCGATCAGCAGCCAGTCGGCGGTTTCCGCCACCCTCTGCAGGCCCTGGACCAGCCGCAGCTCGCTCATGGTGTCGAGCCGGGTCAGCTCCTGGATGCCGCTGCTGGCGGGGATGATGCGGATGCCCAGGGGACCGTCCAGCAGGATCTCCTCGATCACCTTTTCGCCCCGGAGCACGTGCTCCAGGGTGTACTTCGGCGACAGGCCCAGGAGGATGTCGAGGTTGGCCAGGCCGAAATCCGCATCCATGACCACCACCCGCTGACCCTGCTGGGCCAGGGCGAGGGCCAGCCCCGCCACGACATTGGTCTTGCCCACCCCCCCCTTGCCGGAGGTGATGGCCACCACCCGGGCGGCAAAGAGGGGCTGCTCGGCGGGTCGCCCCTGGGCCAGGCTGCGGAGCCGGGATGCCTGATCACTGCTCATTCGGCCTCCTTCACGGGGACGGGGAGGATGAGGTCGGCCACCCGGCGGCTGGTGGCCAGTTCCAGGGCCTCGGGCACTTCCTGGCCCGTGCCCAGGTAGCTGAGGGGCTTCTTGACGCGCGCCAGGGTGCTGAGGATGGGGCCATAGGTGGACGTCTCGTCGAGCTTGGTGAAGAGCAGGCGGGTGGGACGCAGGGGCTCGTAGCGCGTGGCGATCTCGGTCAGGTCCCGGGGCTTGGTGGTGGCCGACAGCACCAGGTGGGTCTCGACCTCCGGCAGCTCGTCCAGCAGGCCCCTCAGCTGATGGAGGGTATCGGTGTCCTTGGGGCTGTGGCCGGGCGTGTCGATGAGCACCAGGGCGCGGTCCTGGTAGAAGCGGAGGGCGCTCCGGAGGTCCTCCACCGTGAGGGCCACGTGCAGGGGCACCTGGAGGATCTGGGCGTACTGCTGGAGCTGGTCCACGGCGGCCATGCGGTAGGTGTCCAGGGTGAGCAGGGCCACCTTCTGCTTCAGGTGCAGCTGGGCGTAGGCCGCCAGCTTGGCCAGGGTGGTGGTCTTGCCCACGCCCGTGGGGCCCACCAGAGCGGCCACGCGCATCTTGCCGGGGTCCAGCTGGATCGGCGGGGCCACGGGGATGAAGTCGGCGATGACGCGGCGCAGGAAGAGCCGCGCCCGTTCGGGATCCACGGCCCCGGAGGCCCCGTCGCCATCCTGGTCGGTGAGGGCGCGCTGGGCGTACTCGCAGAGGCGCAGGGCGATGATGGGTTCCACATCGTTGGCGACGAGGTCGCCGTAGAGCTCCAGCAGGCTGGGCGGGAGGTGGAGCTGGGCGGGCGGCATGCCCTGGCGCTGGATGCGGCTGAGCAGCGCCTTCATCTGATCCAGTTCCTTCAGGATCGAGGCGTTCCGCAGGTCATTGTCCTTCAGGGCCGCCACGGCGCCCTTGATCTCCAGCAGCTCCCGGCGGAGGGGCTGGAGGTCCATGGCCGGCGCGGGCGGCGGCGCCGGTGGGGCCGGTTCGCGGGAGGGGCGCCGGGGCGCCGGGGCTTCCAGGGCGGCGCGCAGTCCATAGGTGAGGGCGGGGGCCTGGTTGGCGGTCGGCGGCAGCCCCGCCTGGGCCTCGTCCACGGCGGCCGTCACCTCGATGATGGATTCCTCGCCCATCCCCAGGGCCGCGGGGCGCCGCCGGGTGCGGGTGGACAGGATGAAGGCCTCCTCGCCCATCTCCTTCTTCACGACGTCGAGGGCGTCCTGCATGGATCCGGCTTCGAAGGTCTTCACGCGCATGGGGCATCCTTCATGACACGGTTCCCAGGTTCACGACGCGGACATCCATGGGTACCTCGCTGTGGCTCAGCACCACCAGGTGGGGGAGGGCCCGTTCGAGCAGGCGCCGCAGGTGGGGACGCACGACGGGGTTGGTCAGCAGCACCGGCTGGGCGCCGGGGAGCACCTTGGCGATGCCGTTGGCGATGCGGTTCAGCAGCTCCTGGGTGCGGCCGGGTTCCAGGGCCAGGAAGCTGCCCCGGTCCGTCTGCTCGATGCCCCCCTGGAGGGTCTGCTCCAGGGACGGATCCAGCACCAGCACGCCCAGCTCGCCGTTCGCGGACAGGTGGGGGCTGGTGAGCACCCGGCCCATGGCCTGGCGGACGTACTCCGTGATGAAGCCGATGTCCTTGGACATGCCGGCGGCATCGGCGGTGGCCTCGAGGATGCGGGCCAGGTCGCGCACGGGCACCCGCTCGCGCAGGAGGTTCTGCATCACCTTTTGGAGGGTGGTCACGCTGATGACGTTGGGGATGAGGTCGTCCACCAGCTTGGGGGTGGCCTCCTTGAGGGTGTCCAGCAGGTGCTGGACCTCAGGCCGGCCCAGCAGGGCGGGCGCATGCTGCTTGATGAGCTCGGAGAGGTGGGTCGTCAGGACGGTCGCGGGTTCCACCACGGTATAACCCAGCATTTGCGCGCGGTCCCGCTGGGCATCGGGGATCCAGTAGGCGGGCAGGCCGAAGGCCGGCTCGGTGGTGGGTGTGCCCGCCAGGTCCTCCGTGGCGGTGCCCGGATTCATGGCCAGGAACTGGGTGGGCTGGATCTCCGCCCGGGCGATCTCCTCGCCCCGGAGCAGGATGCGGTAGGTATGGGGTGGGAGCTGCAGGTTGTCGCGGATGCGCACCGGGGGCACCACGATGCCCAGCTCCTGGGCCATCTGGCGCCGCACGGCCTTGATCCGTTCCAGCACCGTGCCGCCCTGGTTCACGTCCAGCAGGGGGATGAGGCTGTAGCCCACCTCCAGCCCCAGGGGATCCACCTTGAGCAGGCCCTCCACCCGGTCCGCACCTTCGGCGGCCGCGGCCTTGGTCTTCTCGGCCTCGGCCTGGTCTGCGGCCATGGCCGGCGTGGTCTTGGGCAGCTTCCAGGCCGCGTAGGCCATGACGCCGAAGATGGCCGCCATGACCCAGAAGGGGAAGAGGGGCAGGCCGGGCACGGCGCCGAAGAAGAAGAGGATGGCGGCGGCGATGGCCAGGGGGCGGTGGTCCGCGCCCAGCTGCCCCATCACCTCGCTGCCCAGGCCCGAAGCGTCGCTGCCGCTGCGGGTGGTGAGGATGGCCCCGCCCACGCTGATGAGCAGGCTGGGGATCACCGTCACCAGGCCGTCGCCCACGGTGAGCAGGGTGAAAACCTCCAGGGCCTGCATGACCGGCAGGTTGTAGCGGATCACGCCCAGGAGGATGCCGGCCACGATGTTGACGGCCAGGATGATCAGGGAGGCCACGGCATCCCGCTGGGTGAATTTCACGGCGCCGTCCATGGCCCCGTAGAAGCCGGCCTCCTCCTGGAGGTCCTTGCGGCGCTTCCGGGCCTCCTTCTCGTCGATGTAGCCCGCGTTCAGGTCGGCATCGATGGCCATCTGCTTGCCGGGCAGGGCATCCAGGGTGAAGCGGGCGGTCACCTCGGCGATGCGGCCCGCGCCGTGGTTGATGACCAGGAACTGGATGGCCAGCAGGATGAGGAAGACCACCAGGCCGATGACATAGCTGCCCCCCACCACGAACTGGCCGAAGGCCTTCACCATGTGGCCGGCCGCATCCGGGCCCTGGTCCCCGGCGTAGAGGAGGATCCGGCGGGTGGTGGCCACGTTGATGGCCAGACGGAAAAGCGTCACCATCAGCAGGACCGATGGGTAGGAGCTGAACTCCTTGGGGCGGCGCACATACATGCCCACCATCAGGATCACCAGGCTCAAGGTGATGTTCAGGACGATGAGCAGATCCAGCGCGAAGGCCGGCAGGGGCAGCACCATCACGACCATCACGAT
>JARLGO010000409.1 GCA_031292655.1 Geothrix sp. | reverse complement strand
GCCTGCTCCCGCTGGGCGTTGATCTGCCGCTGCTTCTCGGCGCTGAGGGCCTGGTTGGGCGGCAGGGTGTAGACGGAAAAGAACCCGGGGCTGTGGCCCGTGAGCCGGTTGGTGGCCACCATGCGGATCCAGGTGTCGAGGGCATCGAGCTCGCCCGCAGCCTCGCGGCCCAGAAACCAGTCCCGGAGGCCGCGGATCTCGGCTTCCGTGTCCGGATGGAAGAACATCCCCAGGTCCAGGGGGTCGGCGGCACCCGTCCGGGGAATCGCCTTCAGGCGCTGGGCCACGGCGACGGGATCCGGGGGCGTCAGGCGGGGTTCGGCCAGCATCCTGGACAGAGGGTTCACGTCGTTGGCCGCCACCCGGCGGCCCAGGAGGGCCGCCTCGATGGCCGTGGTGCCGCGCCCGCTGAAGGGGTCGTAGACCCGCTCCCCCGGCCGCGTCAGGCGCTCGATGAAGTGGCGCGGCAGCTGGGGCTTGTAGCAGGCGCGGTAGGAGATCTCGTGCAGGTTCGCCGCCTGGCGCTGCTTCGACGTCCAGAACTCCAGGGACAGGCGCGGGTAGGCCACGCCTTCGGCCTCCACGGCGTCCCAGGCCTCCTCGGGCGGCGGCGGATCGAAGATGGGGAAGCCGCTGTCCGGAATGAAGCCCGCCAGCCGGTCCCGCCGCACCGCCTCCGCACCTTCGGTCGACATCCGCTTCCGCCTGCCTTTCCGCAAGGTTCCAGGATAGCCTGCTGGACATGGCCACCCCTCCTCCGAAGCGCCACCCCGAGCTGACGCGCCTCTACGTGGCCGTGGGCCTGGCCGTACTGATCCTCATGACCATCCTGGCCTACAAGGCCGTGGGCAACCGCATCGCCGGGGGCGGCCTGGACGCGCCCTCGCGCTGGGCCCTCCTGGCCCTGGGACTGGCCAACGTGCTGGCCATCGGCACCCTGCTCTTCATCGTGGCCCGGAGCATCGCCAAGCTCTACTTCGAGCGCAAGAGCGGCATCCTGGGCTCCCGGCTACGCACCCGCATGGTGCTCACGCTGTTCATCGTGGGCATCGTGCCGAGCCTCATCCTCTTCATGGTGGGCCGGAACTTCATCAACAAGAACGTGGAGCGCTGGTTCAGCCCCGAGACCGAGGTGGCCATCCGGGATGGCGGGAAGATGGCCGAGGATCTGCGCACGGCCTTCCGGGCCCGCCTGGACTTCGGCGCGGGCCGCCTGCTGGCCTCGGCCTCGGCGGAACCGCCGGCCATCCGGGCCGCGTCGGATCTGGACCTGGTGGCCTTCCTGGGCAAGGGGGCGGAAGGGGGCGTCCGGGCCCTCGACCTGGGGCCGGACTGCCCGCCGCCGGCGCTGGGGACCCTGAGCGGGGAAAGCACCCAGGAGTCCCGGGAGGGCCTCTGGATGCTCCGCGGGGTGCCCCGGGGCGATGGGGCCTGGGTCGTGGGCGTCTTCATGCCCCGGCAGCAACTGGACCGGGTGCTGGCCCTGGAACAGCGGTTTCGGGAGAGCCAGCAGATCCGGGCCGCCAAGGACACCCTTCAGACCCTGCCCCAAAGCACCTTCCTCTTCCTGACGCTGCTCACGCTCTTCTTTGCCGTGTGGTCGGGTCTGGCCCTGGCGAAGTCCCTGAGCGAGCCCATCCGTGCCCTGGCCAAGGCCGCCCAGCGCGTGGGCAGCGGCGACCTGGACGTGCAGCTGCCGGAGCTGGGCGAAGACGAGCTGGCCTTCCTGGCCCGCACCTTCAACGCCATGACCCGGGACCTGAAGACCAACCAGGCGGCCATCGAGGCCCAGGCCGGCCGCCTGGAGCAGCAGCGGGCCTACCTGGACCAGCTGCTGGCGGCCCTGCCGGTGGGGGTGATGAGCTGGCGGGCGGATGGCGAGCTGCGCACCTTCAATGCCGCCGCGCGGGCCTGGCTGGGCCTGGAGAGTTTCACGCCCTCGGAGACCCGCTGGGAGCGGGTGGCCTCGCTGCCCCGCCTGGGGCGCCTGCCCGAGCTGCTGGCCGCGGTGCGGGAGTCCCGGCGGGGCGTCCAGGAGGAGATGCGGCTGGGCGGGGAAGGCGAGGGCCGGCCCGTGCGCGCCATCCTCGAACCGATCCAGGGCGGGGGCGTGCTGGCGGTGCTGGAGGACCTCTCCCTGCTGGCCAAGGCGGAAAAGCGGGCCGCCTGGCAGGAGGTGGCCCGGCGCATGGCCCACGAGGTGAAGAACCCCCTGACGCCCATCCAGCTCACGGCCCAGCGCCTGCTGCGCCGGAACCGCGAGGGCCGGCTGGATCCGGCCGCCATCCAGGAGGGAGCCGAGACCATCCTCGCGGAAGTGTCCAGCCTGTCGCGGCTGGTGGACAGCTTCAGCCGCTTCGCGCGCCTACCGGTCCCCCAGTTCTCGCCCTGCGATCCGGCCGAGCTCCTGCGCCAGGTGGCCGCGCTCTACGGGCCGAACTATCCCGAGATCCGCTGGGACCTCCGCCTGCCCGGGGAGCCGGTATCGGCCCTGTGGGATGGCGACCTGGTGAAGGCGGCCCTCATCAACTTCGTGGACAACGCCGTGGCCGCCGTGGACGGCAAGGGCGCGATCCAATTGTCCCTGTCCGTGGCGGACGAGGCCCTGCGGTTCGACGTGGTCGATGACGGCGGGGGGGTGCCGGAAGGGGACCGGGAGCGGCTCTTCGAGCCCTATTTCTCCACCAAGCGGAAGGGCACCGGCCTGGGCCTCGCCATCGTCCGGCGCATCGCCCAGGACCACGGCGGCGACGCCCGCTACGAGCCCCTGCCCTCGGGGAGCCGGTTCAGCCTGGTGCTGCCGATGGCCGGAAAGGCCTGATCAGACCCGGCGCCGCCGGCGTCTCCGCAGCCAGATCCCCACGGGACCCAGCACGAGCCAGGCGAGCAGGACGAGCTTGATGAGTGGGGACACGCGCCCTCCGTCGGGTTCGGGGCCGATCCCGTACTAGCCTCTCATGCCCGGGCGTATGCTGGCCGGATGGAGAAGCCGCCTTTACGCCCCAGCGGAACCTGCCTCATCGCCGGGTGCGGGTACGTGGGCCAGCGTCTGGCCCGGCGCCGGTCGGGCGAGGGCCCGGTGCTGGCCCTGGTCCGGCGGGAGTCCGGCGCCGAGGACCTCGCCCGCCGGGGCATCCCGGCCCTCGCCCTGGACTTCGACGGGGCCACGCCGTGGCACCCTCCATCCGACCTGGGGGCCCTGGTCTACCTCGCGCCCCCGTCGGGCGAGGGGCAGGAGGATATCCGGCTCGCGCGGTTCCTCCGGGCTCTGGGGTCCGTTCGCCCCCAGGTCTTCGTGTACATCAGCACCACGGGTGTCTACGGCGACACGGGCGGGGCGCCGGTGGACGAGGCCAGCCCCCCGGCGCCCGGGGACGACCGCTCCCGGCAGCGGCTGGACGCAGAGGGGCGCGTGGCGCGATGGTGCCTGGACCGGGCCGTGCGCGGCGTGGTGTTTCGCGTGCCCGCCATCTACGGCCCCCATCGCCTGCCCCTGGACCGGCTGCGGCGGGGCGAGCCGGTGCTGCGGGCGGAGGACTCCGGGCCCGGCAACCGGATCCATGTGGACGACCTGGTGGAAGCCTGCATGGCGGCCCTGGACCGCCCCGTGGCGGGTGTGTTCAACCTCGTCGATGGCCTGCCGGAGAGCCTGGCGGCCTTCACGGCCCGCGTGGCGACCCTGGCGGGGCTGCCCGCGCCGCCCCAGGTCTCCTGGGCCGGGGCTCAGCAGGTGCTCAGTCCAGGCCTGCTCTCCTTCCTGCGGGAATCCCGCCGCGTCACGAGCCGCCGAGCGGAGGAACTGGGATGGACGCCCCGCTACGGAAGCCCGGGATCCGGCATTCGCGCCAGCCTGGCGGAGATGGGCCTGGCGATCGCAGCCGATCAGTAGCGGAGCACGCTGAAGACGGGCAGGCCCTCCACCTTCTCCCGGCCGGGGAGGGAGGTCAGCTCGATGAAGACCGTGAGGGCCACGGGCTGGGCGCCGGTGCGCTGCACCAGCCGCTGGGCGGCGGCGGCGGTGCCGCCGGTGGCCATGACGTCATCCACGATGAGGACCCGGTCCCCGGTCTTGAAGGCGTCCGTGTGGATCTCCAGGGCGTCCGAACCGTATTCCAGGCCGTAGGGTTCCTCGAAGGTGGCCATGGGCAGCTTGCCGGGCTTGCGGGCGGGCACGAAGCCCACGCCCAGCTTCTGGGCCAGGGCGCTGCCGAAGATGAAGCCCCGGGACTCCAAGCCCAGCACGTGGGTGGGCTGGAGGGTGAGCACGGGCTCGGCCATGGCGGCCACGGCCTCGCTGAAGGCCTCGGCGTTGGCCAGCAGGGGGGTGATGTCGCGGAAGAGGATCCCCGCCTTCGGGAAGTCCGGCACATCGCGGACGAAAGCGGTGAGGGATGAGATGGGGGCCATGGCTACCTGCGGATCTCGAATGGATGGGGTAGGGAGGATCGCACATCCGGAGGGTTCCAGTCCAGCCGGGAGACGGAGGCGAAGGCCGGGCCCCGGGCCAGCCTCGCCCGGAAGGCCTCCAGCGCGGCCTCGGGACCCTCGGCCTCCCCGTCCACGGTGCCATCGGGCTCGTTCCGCACCCAGCCCGCCAGGCCCAAGTCCTGGGCCTCCCGGGCGGCAAAGCGCCGGTAGCCCACCCCCTGGACGTCCCCGTGGACCCGGAAGGCGACCCGCACGGCGCTACCCGTTGAAGGCCGCGTCGAAGTCGGCTCGGCGCGCCAGGGTCTCGGGGCAGCCCAGGTCCAGGCGCAGGGGCGTCACGCTGGCGAAGCCGTGAAAGACGGCCTCGGCGTCGCTGCCGGGGGCCTTGGCATAGGTGGGGCCGGCGTCGCCGCCGATCCAGAAGTAGGGCGTGTTGCGGGGATCCAGGCGGCGCTCCACCAGGTCGTGGTAGGCGCGGCTGTCCTGGCCCGTGAGGTGGAAGCCCTTGGGCTCGCCCTGGGGCAGGTTCACGTTCCAGATGCGGTTGGCGGGCAGCTCCATGGCCTCCCAGCGCTCCAGGAAGCGGGTGATCCACGGCTCCGCCAGCGCCAGGGAACCGCCCGGATGCATGGAGAAGGCCGCGGCCTGCGCGCCCTGGAGCCGGCCCTCGAAGGCGGCGCCCACGGTGCCGGAATAAAACACGTCCTCGCCCAGGTTGAAGCCGTGGTTGACGCCCGAAAGCACCCAGTCGGGCCGGCGGTCCAGCAGCTCGCAGACCCCCAGCAGCACGCAGTCCACGGGGGTGCCGTCGCAGGCGAAGCGGTCGGGCCCCACCTCGTTCAGCCGCAGGATGTTGTGCAGGCTCAGGGCCGAGGAGATGGCCGAGCGGTTGCGGTCGGGGGCCACCGTGACCACCCGGCCGAAGGGGGCCGCGGCCCGGGCCAGGGCCGCCAGTCCCGGGGCCCAGAGGCCGTCGTCGTTGGTGAGAAGAATCAGGCGTTCGGACATGGGGCCAGTGTACCCGGTGGGTCGGGCCCGACGATCGCTGTCAGGATGGAATTCACCCCCAAGTTCCATGAACCCCGACCTCCCCACGACCTCCGCGCTGCCGATCCCCCTGCGGGAAGAACCGGCCGTGGCGGACCGGCCCGAGATCCTGTCCCGCCTCCGTGAAAGGATGGTGGCCTTCGCGGCATCCCGTTCTGCAGGCGCCCATGCGGAGGACCTGGCGCAGGAGGTGCTGGTGCTGATCCATGAGAAATATGGGCACCTGGACCGCCTGGAGGACCTGGTCCCCCTGGCCTTCCAGATCCTGCGCTTCAAGCTGGCGGCCCACCGCCGCAGGGCCTTCCGCCGGGGCGAGTACGACGCCGTGGACGTGGAGGTCTTCCCGCCGGTGTCGGACGCGCCGGATCCGGCCATGGTCCTGGAGCGCAAGGAACTGCTGGCGAGGCTCATGGGCGGCATCGCGCGCCTGGGCGAGCGCTGCCGGGACCTCTTCCGCCTCAAGCTCCAGGGGCACAGCTTCGCCGAGATCCAGGAATTGATGGGCGCAGCCAGCCTCAACACCATCTACACCTGGGACCACCGCTGCCGGAAGCAGCTGCTCGAGTCCCTGGGCGGGAGTTGGGAAGGCGCCGCGGGCAGGGGGGCGCCGTGAACCGGACCGAGGCCGCCAAGCTGCTGGGGGGCTATGCCACGGGGACCCTCTCCGAGGCGGAGCGCCGGGTCCTGTTCGCCGCGGCCCTGGACCGGCAGGAGCTGTTCG
>JARLGO010000408.1 GCA_031292655.1 Geothrix sp. | reverse complement strand
TACGCCAACCTGACCGCCACGGACCGGACTCCACTCGACGACTACGCCAGCGGCGTGAACCTTTTCATCACCCAGCACGCCGACTCGCTCCCCGCCGAGTTCCGACTGCTCCACTACCAGCCCAAACCCTGGACCGGCGTCGACTCCGTCTCCATCGGCCTCATGATGGCCCAGATGCTCGACAGCCACTGGGACGTCAAGCTCACCCGTGAACTCATCGCCGGCGAACTGCACAACCCCAAGCTCGAGTCCGACCTCTATCCCGTCGGCTCCTGGCGCGACCATCCGCCCACCGGCGCCGTCATCGACCTAAGCCAGCCGCAACTCCAGCCAGCCTCCAAGTCCAAAACCGACGACGAGGACGACGACGACCGCTCCCAGGCCAGCCTTCATAGCCCGGGTGCCCCCGGTTCGGGGTCCCCACGGACAGGTCTCCGTCCGGGGGGTGGCGATCCCTCGCATTTGGGGACCGGGGAATCGACGAATCCGACTCATCAGGACCTGGCCGACCTCCGCTCCACCCTCGGCCTCCCCGTCTGCTCCGGCTGCACCCCCGGCTCCAACAACTGGGTCATTTCCGGAGCCCACACCGCCTCCGGCAAACCGCTCCTGTCCAACGACATGCATCTCGGCCTCACCGAGCCCAACATCTGGTTCATGGCCGACCTCCTCGCACCCGGCTTCCACGCCGCCGGAGTCACTCTCCCCGGCGTCCCCCTGGTCATCGCCGGCCACAACGACCACGTCGCATGGGGATTCACCGCCCTCTACGCCGACGTCCAGGACCTCTACCTCGAAAAGCTCGACGGCAAAGGCAACTACCAGGACATCACTGGGAAATGGACTCCCCTCACCGTTGACCACGAAGTCATCAAGGTGCGCGGCAGCAAGGATGACGTGCTCAACGTTCAATCGACTGAACACGGCCCTCTGCTCGGACCCCTGTGGACAAAACAGACTCACCCTATGTCCCTCAAATGGTCCATCTACGACCTGAATCTCAACGCCCTGCCCATCTACCAGATGAACACCGCGTCCAACTGGGCAGAGTTCTCCGCCGCGCTTGAAAAGTGGTGCTGGCCCACGCAAAACCTCGTCTACTCTGACGATCAGGGACACATCGCCTACCACGCCATCGGCCGCGTTCCAATTCGCCCCTCCGGCCTCCAAGGCAAACCCATTCAAGATTCCACACACGAGTGGCACGGCTACATCCCCTTTGACCAATTGCCCGCCGCATTTGACCCGCCCAGCGGCTTCCTGGCCACCGCCAACGCCCGCGTCACCTCCGATCTGTCTGCCCAGTCGCCTTACCCGCTCACCCTGGAATGGACCGACCCTTACCGCGCCGAGCGCATCTACAAATCCCTCCAGGGCCGCGACAAGCTGACCCCCAAAGACATGCTCGCCGTCCAGACTGACATCTACAGCGAAGTCGACCAGGAGATCGGCGACCGCCTCGCCTACGCCATCGACCACACCCCAGGCGTCGACGACCGCCTCCGCAAGGCCGCCGATCTCATGCGCAACTGGGATGGCCGTCTGACCACCGACTCCGCCGCCGCCTCCATTGTCACCAAGACCCGCCGCGCCCTCTGGCCCCTGATCCTTACTCCCAAGCTCGGCAAAGACGCCGACGAATACCGCTGGTCCGAGTCCAACTTCGCGGAAGAAGAAATCATCATGCACGCCAGCCCTGACTGGCTGCCCTCCAACTACAAAAACTGGGACGCCCTTCTCACTGACGCCGTCCGCCAGGGCATGAAAGAAGGCAAAGCCCCCAGCGATGTCTCGCAGTGGACCTACGGAAGCTGGCATGTTGTCGATATCGAGCACCCCCTCTCCGACTTCCTGCCCTTGATCAGTCACAAGGCCGGAACCGGCCCCCAGCCTCTCAGCGGAGACACCACCACCGTCAAGCAGGTTGGCCGCGACTTCGGCCCCTCCCAGCGCTTCACCATGGACTGGAGCAACATTGACAGCTCAACCGAAGACATCGTCCTCGGCGAAAGCAGTGACCCCTACAGCCCCTACTTCCGCGACCAGTGGAACGACTACTACGGCGGAACCACCTTCGCCTTGCCCTTCACCCCGCAAGCTGTAGCCGCCCAAACCCGCCACACCCTCCGCCTGCTCCCATGAATCTCCCAAAAATCTGGGTGCCCCCGGTCCCTCGCACTTGGGGACCGGGGAAATCGGCCACCTTCCTCGGTCCCGTCCTAATCCTCCTCGCCGCCGCCATCGGCACCGCCCCCATCCTGTTTCACGGCCCCTACTGCGGCGACGACTTCGAGTTCCACACCATCTCCTGGTTCGACATCCACCAAACCTGGCTACACGGCCACCTCTACCCCCACTGGCTCTCCAGCGCCAACTACGGCGCCGGAGAACCCCGCTTCCTGTTTTATCCGCCCCTCACCTGGGTCGCCGGTGCGGCGTTCGGCTTCATCCTTCCCTGGCAGCTAGTCCCCATCGCCATGGTCTTCCTCATCCTCGGAGCCACCGGACTAGCTGTCCGCAAACTCGCTCTTGAGGCCCTCCCCAACGCACCCGCAACCCTTGCCGGCTGCACCGCAATCTTCTCCGGATTCACCCTCTTCACCGCCTACGAGCGCACCGCCTTCGCCGAACTCACTGGCGGCTTCTGGATTCCCCTGATCCTGCTCTTCGCCCTCCGCGACCGAAATCCATCCGGCAAGCTGTTCCGCCGCTCTTTCGACGGTTCCACCATCCCCCTCACCCTGCTCATCGCCTGCTGCTGGCTCTCGAACGGCCCCGCCGCCGTCATGGCCACCTATCTCCTCGCCACCGTCGCTCTGGTCGCCTCGGTCCTGATGCGATCCCTTGCCCCCATCCTCCGCGCCACCATTGCCACGCTTCTCGGCCTCGCCCTCCCCGCCTTTTTCCTGCTCCCCGCCGCCTGGGAACAGCGTTGGGCCGACCTGAGCGCCGCCGTCGATTACCCCGTCTTCCAAATCGAAAACAACTGGCTTTTCGCGCGTCATGCTGACCCACTGCTCATGAATTTCGCCATGGTCCTCCATCGCGCCTCCATGCTGGCCGGAACCATGTTCGCAGTCGCCTTCTTTGGAATGCTGACCGTGGCCCTCCGCCACAAACTTAGTGACCGCAGCAAGCCTTTTCTCCGCCGCTGGTGGATTCCACTCTCGCTCATCCCCTTCGCCGTCCTCTTTCTTCAGTTCCCCATCTCCCTGCCCCTCTGGAATCTGCTCCCCAAGCTGCGCTTCCTCCAATACCCCTGGCGCTGGCTCCTCGTCCTTCAAGCTCCCATGGCCATCTTCTTTGCCGCCGCCGTCTGGCCGTCATCCACCGCGCGTCCCTGGCGCCGCCCTGCCGTCTCAGCCCTCTGCTGTCTAGCGTTCCTGTCCGCAACAGGCTACGCTGCCAGAACATTCCTCCGAACCTGCGACACAGACGACACCATTCCCCGCTTGCTCGCTCTCTACCAGTCCCCCGGCGGCCACGAAGGTACCGACGAATACGAGCCGACCGGCTCTGATCACTGGCTTGTACCCACGGGCCTTCCCGATGCCTGCCTGTCCAGCAACTCCGACACAATCCTCGGCGAAACCAGCCCAGTCCAGTCCATGCCCGTCTGGCGTCCCGGTCAAGGCACCTGCGATGCCACCCCCTCCGCCCAAGTCCGCCAGCCGGAACACCTCCGCATCGCCACCGTCTCCCCGCACGCCGGCTTCCTGATACTCCGCCTGCTCAGCTACCCAGCATGGCGTATCCAGATCAACGGTCACCCAGCTGGCCCATTGCCCCAGCGCGACGATGGCCTCATCGCCGTCCCCGTCCCCCAAGGCCCCGTCACCGTCACCGCCGACTGGACAGCCACCCCCGACGTTATCGCCGGCCGCTGCCTCTCCGCCCTCGCCCTGCTGCTGCTCTCCGCCCTCGCCCTCCTGGAACGAAAGCTCCGCGCGCCTCAGGTATCATGAGGTTGTCTTCCATCTGCTCAGAACATTCTTGTCGGCCCCGGACCCAGCCACACCCGGGAGCGGAAGGAGAGTCTCCGCACGCATGACGACAGCTCCCACAACCGGGATCACTCCTCGAACCCGCTCGATCCCCTACGTCAGCACCATCCTAATCCTCATCGCCGCCGCCATTGCCGCTGCCCCCGTCTGGTTCCACGGTCCCGTCGGTGCGGACGACTTCGAATTCCACCTCATCTCCTGGCTCGATGCCCAACGCGCCTGGCTCGCCGGAGTCCCCTACCCTCACTGGGCCTTCAGCCCCAACTTCGGCGCCGGCGAGCCCCGTTTCGTCTTCTACCCACCCCTCTCCTGGATGCTCGGCGCAACCCTCAGCCTCATCCTCCCCTTGCCCCTGGTTCCAGTCGCCTTCACCTTCCTCATCCTCTCCGGAACCGGCCTCGCCACCCGCGCCTTCGCCCGCCTCGCCCTTCAGGAAGCCAGCGCAACCATCGCCGCTTGCGCCGCAATCTCCTCCGTCTACGCCCTCTTCTCCGTCTACGACCGCATGGCCTTCGGCGAACTCCTCGGCGGCGTCTGGATCCCCCTCCTGCTCCTATTCCTCTTTCGCGAACGCCAACCCACCGCCACCCTCCTGCCCCGTGCCCTCGACGGCTCCACCCTGCCCCTTGCGCTAGCCCTCGCCGCCTGCTGGCTTTCCGACGCCCCGGTCGGCGTCATGGCCAGCTACCTGCTCGCCGCCGTCGCCGTCCTGCTCGCCCTCACGCGCCGCTCCTGGGCACCCCTTCTGCGTGCAGCCGTCGCCGCCCCACTTGGCATCGTCCTCACAGCTTTCTATCTCATCCCCGCCGCATGGGAGCAGCGCTGGGTCGACATCCTCCAGGCCGCCGGCGTCCACGGCGACCCCGGCCTGCGCATTGAAAACAACTGGATCTTCCCCCACCACACCGACCCAACCCTCCACGCCCGCGATCTGGCCGTGCACATCGTTTCGCCCATCACCGTCTGCATGGTTGCCATCCCCATCGCCAGCCTCATCGTCCTCGCCCTGCGGCGGCAGCTACCAGCCCGCTCCTGGTGGATCCCCCTCGCCCTCATCCCCGCAGCCGTCCTGTTCCTCCAACTCCCCATCTCCCTTCCCGTCTGGAACATGCTTCCCAAGCTCTGCTTTCTGCAATTCCCCTGGCGCTGGCTGCTGGTTGTCGAAGCCCCCATGGCCGTCCTGTTCGCCGCTGCCGTCTGGCCGGCCTCGCCAACCAAACGTTGGCTCCGTCCCGCAGTCGCCTCACTCTGCATCCTGTTTTTCCTGGGCTCGACCCTGTTTGCCATCGACCACTTCTTTCTCGACGACAAAGAAGACAACGACCTGATTCTTCTCCTCGACAAGTACCGCAGCGGAGCGGGCTTCATCGGAACGGACGAATACGCGTCCCC